>JAMDBQ010000020.1 GCA_023487445.1 Candidatus Martarchaeota archaeon
ACGCTCTTCCGATCTGTAGTATTTTAGCGGTTCTCACTGTTGTTGCTGTAACAGTCGTGGGGACGGTGGTTTGCACGGTGACGGTTGAGGCAGTGGATGGCTTCGTGGCGTACAGTGTGAAGCCCGCTGCAGCGAGCACGACGAGGACAACTATCGATGCCGTGAAAACAGGGGTTGAAACACCTCTAAAGCTTTTGTGCATCTGGGTCACGGGCTCAACGCGTCGATACTTAAATATTTTACTCAGTTTAAAATATCTATAATTGGAGATGGGAGGTCCTGCTTCAACGTCAAGAAACATATGGGTAAAGGCGGCGGCTCGCTTTAGTAGCCTGTGAATTTCTCGACTTTCACCCTGTCACGCCCAACCGGGAGTTTCTGGATCAGCTGGTCGGATAGCTCCTGAACCATGGCTGGCGGACCCGCCAAGTAGTACACCGAGTTCTCGGGCCGGGTTAGGCTCCCCACATATTCCGCGTCGATCCTGCCCACGTGTTCGCGTGTCTGATTCGAATCCGGGCGGGTTATCGTATAGTGCACTTTAAAGTTTGGATGCTTCGCCTGCAGCTCGTCGAATTCGCGCCTGAAAACAAGGTTTTCAGTGGTCCTGCTCGAATAGATCAGGGTGATCCGCCTATGGCTTTCCGCAGCCAGCTCTGTAAGAATCATGCTTCTAAACGGCGTTATCCCTATTCCGCCGGCTATGAACACCGCCTCAGCGCCCGTTTGCAAGCCGCTGAGCGTGAATTTCCCGAAGGGCCCGGTGATCGCCGCGCGTTCCCCGGGTTTGAGCGAGTTTAACCTATTTTTAAACGGCGAATCGCTCGGCTCAACCGTGGTGGTGAGGCTTACGTAGACAGAGCTTTTGGTTGCGGGGGAGGAAATCGAAAACTCTCTCCTGTTACCTCTCGGATCGTCGACGACGCCTTCGAGAGCCACGCGCATGTACTGTCCAGCCGTAAACGAAAACGACTGACCGGCGGTGTTGAACGTGAATGTCTTGATCGTCGGAGCTTCGGCCACAGCGTCTACAAGTTCAAGCGAGTACACAACGGGTTTCTGAGCCAATGGTATTCAGACACTTGGTTGTATTCAAAATGTTTATATTTTACGGTTTGGTTGGTCGCTCATGGCTCAGAAGAAGGTGTGCAGCGAGAAGGAGCTGGGTGAAGGCGCTCTCAGAGCCTTCGACGTAGACGGAAGATCAATTGTGCTTTATCGCAAAGCCGGAAGGATTTACGCGTTCGACAGGTGGTGTACGCACGAGCAGGGAGACCTCGCCGCGGGAACCGTTGAGCAGGAGACAGTAACCTGCCCCGATCATGGTTCACAGTTCAACCTAGGAGAACGCGGTAAGAATGTTGTTGGACCTGACGGCGACCCAGGGGGGAGTGTGCCCGATCTACCCGTGTTCAAAGCGAGTGTCGTCAACGGCGATGTTTTCGTGGATCTCTGATAGGTGACGTTCCTTTGAACACCAAGGACAGAATACTCGAACTATTGCTCAGCGAGGAGAAGAGTGCTCCGGCACTGTCGAAGGAGCTTGGGATTAGAGAAAGCGCGATAAGAGCTCACCTTGAAGCGCTTAGAGCAGAGGGGCTTGTGTCTTCGGGATTCGTTAGGCTGGGGAGGGGTAGGCCCAAGAAGGTTTACGGTTTAACCGAGACTGGGCTGGAGCGTTTCCCGAGAAGGTACGACGTGGTGCTGGAGTCGCTTGTCAGTGAAATTGAAGCTGTTGACGGCGGGCGTCTGGAATACTATATGAGAGGGGTTGCGAAACGGCTTGCGTCGACCCTGGTCGGAGAAGGTTCTGACGGGGTGAGTATGGGGGAATCTGCGAAGATCCTGGATAACCTGGGGTTCCGCACGACCTATGCTGAAAAAGACGGGAGGGTAGCTATTTACAGCGCAAACTGCGTGGTGAGAAGGCTTGCGCTGAAACACCCATCACAGGTGTGCACCGGGCTTCACACCTGGCTTATCGAGGGGCTCACACGCCGGCGGAATGTGACGCTTACAAGCTGTATGGCCTACGGTGACGCCGTGTGCGTGCACACATTGTCTCCGCGCGGCGTAAAACCGGGCTCACGCTGACTCCGTCTTAGGCTTAGGGTAGGTTATGACGCCTTCGCGTACCACGGCGAACTTTGTCAGCGTGTGAACCCTTTTCCCCTTTTTACCGATGAGGTGGGTTGCACCCACGCCCTTTACGTAGAGGGCGTCGGTTATAAGTGAGCGGTGGCAGCGCCAGGGAACCGCCTCAGCGCACATCAGGGCGACCCCTCCCTTCCTCGCGGCGACCATTTTGAGTAGGCTGTCCACACACTCCGCGAACTCCTTTGTGAGCATGTAGTCCGCAAAGCCTCTGAAAGAAGAGTTGATCCAAGCGTCGTTGGGTGAGTCCTTCCTCGGCTTGCGCAAACCTCCCAGGCAGGGGAAGTGCACGTAGTCCACGCCCACCCTTTCAAGGGACGCGGGGAGGGTCTCCTTGTTGAACTGGGGATTCGTCCTCGACCTGGGAACCGTGCGTACGTCTACCAAAAGTTTAACCCCGTTTGCTTTGAGTATCTCCATGAACTCCTCTAGGGGAAGCGTGGAGTGGCCTAGGGTGTAGACTTCTGAGTCCACCGCGCCCTTCGACGGGGTTAGCCAAATAAAGATTTAGCTACTGGGGGACGGGCCGTAAACCGTGGTCCGAACAGTCTCCCGTGGTTGTTGAACGCCGGCTTCTAGGCCCGCCGCGGGGCGACGGCGGTGCGAATGGTTCTGCTCTGCCTTGGACTGCGTCAAGCTTAGCCTTGCCGTCAGGGTAGAATCCGAGGCGACTCACGCCTTAAAGAGGCGTTGAGAGAGTAAGGCAAAACATTGGCTTCGCCCCGTGTATCCGCAGGACACGATTTCAACTATAGCGAGGAAACACACCGTCCAGACGCCTACGTTGTAGGCCGCGGCGAAGATTGGCGGGAACCCCATCCAGTTCACCGGTAGAGTGTAGGGGAGGAGGAAGCCGCCGAAAACAAGTACCGCTGAAAGAAAGCCTCCCGCCAGTATCTACTTGTTGGGGTTGAAGGTCACTGTGCGGTTGCTGTTCGTGGCGCAGCAGCTCTGGGTTACGATGGGTTACACCACCGACGAGCTACTCACGTTTTACGGAGGATATTCACAGGCTGTTTGCGACTGGGGACCCCGTTTAAGAGTGTCACGAATATCAGGGCAGGCGTCCACCGCAACCCTATCACTAACAAATGTAGGCGCGAACAAAATATTCATCTTCGTTTACCGGTGAATACGGAGTAGAGTATCCCTGCTACGCCGAGCGCCACGAGGAGTGTGGCGAGCGCAAGCATCTGCGACGGGAGGAGGAAGCCGAACGCCGAGCCCAAGAGGATCATCAGAATGAGAGGAATCCAGGGGTTCCGTGTCTCCAAGTAAACCATGCCAAGCATCGCCCCAACGAGTACCCCCACCGCCCACTCAGGCGCCGTCGACCCCGTGTATGCATCAACGAACGTATGAATCAAGCATCCGTACTCAAGCTGCCCCAGAAGGGAGGACGCGTAGCTGCCGGACACGCAGTTGGTGCATGGTGTCGACTTACCAAAGCTTCCGGCGAGGCATAGCCCTATTTCAACCGTACCCTTCACGTTTGGCACAATGACGTCGTGGCTAGCCGTGTTGTAATCCCACATCACGCTCACACCATTGTCCTGGACGAGTATGTCATTCTGGGCGGAAACGTTTACGTGGACCACGACTGTGGCGGTTCCCGTCGGCGGCGTCGAAAGCCCCACAATGAAGTAGTTGTAGGATTTCGGGTTGGGGTTGGGGAGCCACGCGACGCTGCGCAGGCCGCCGTTCGTGATGTTGGCTAGGAAAGTCCCGCCGGTCGCCTCGTACTGCGCCTGCATCCACATCGCCTGACTCATAATACCGAGCGGCTGCGTCTCGGTGTTACTACTTCCCGTATTATCCATGTACACCGCGAACCCCTTGTTCGTGCTGCCCAACGGGTTGGCGGCTTGGTCGGTGAGTTCGCGTATAAGGCTGAACGCCGTGATCACCGCCGTGTTATGCCACGCGGATAGGAGCGCGGGGTCGGTGGTCGCCGCAGCCATGAAGCCGTAGCTCATTTCGCTACCCTTGAACACGGTGGGCGGGCTGTTGGCGAACTGGCCGGGGTTGGGCTGGTCGGAGATGTTCATGTCCCATATGCTCGGGGTGAACTCGTTGTAGGTGTCGACGTGGACAGGCCACGACGACACGGTGTGGGGGACGTAGGTGGTGTTCGCCTGTATCGAGTTGATGATGCTTTGAGCGGTGTCGCCGAACGAGGTCTGCTGAGCCTGCGCCACCATGGGGTCAGCGGCCAAATACGAGAGGAGGTCGGCGGCCCAGCCTGTGTTCTCCAGCGCATGCGGCCAGCCGTAGGCGGTCATCTCCTGCTGGATCACGCGGGCTACGCGTTCAGCGAACCCTACAACGGTTGCGTTCTGGGGTTGCAGGTATAGTCCGGCGAGCGTGTACGAGAGCAGGGAGCGCCAGTACTCGATTGGTTGGTGTAGGAGGTCGTACGTGGTGCTGGGGACGAGCCGCTGCACCACTTCCTCGTGTGTATCGTAGTTTTGGTTCCACAGCTTGAGGGCGAAGTTGTAGGCGGTTGAGTTGTCGTATTTCAACGCGTAGAGTGCGAGGCCGTAGACGTCGAAACCCCAGGTCGCGGGCATGGAAGGGTCCACCCCCTTGTGGTTGAGTGCGTAGGGTAACACGTACTCAAGCAGGTATGAGGGGTCGGTCCACATGGTTCTCCCGAGGGGGACGATCTGGAACACGAGGGGGATGGTGTGGCCGCCCGGCGACACCGCGGCGTTCACGTTCATCACGAAGCGCAGGCTGTCACCGTAGAAGTGGTTCACGTAGTTGATTCCCTCGACATCGGTGGAGTTGGGGAAACTGATCAGCAGGCCGTTTGCGAACTCGGGCAGCTTGTACCCTGAGAACAGGAGCGCGGTGGGGTGGACTGTGCTTGAATAGTTGTATATGCCGTAGCCTACGCCGTAGTAGTAGTGTGACTCGTTGGCGTTCGACGACACCGGCAGAAACGTGGTGGTGTTGTTCGCGAGCGCTGTCCACGTCCACCACGGCTGGTAGGGCTCAAATATTTTGAGTGTGCCCAGGCCGAGGCTGAGGAACCCCACCTGAACGGGGGCGGGACCGTAGTTTGAAAGTCCGAGGCGGGGTTCAAGGTAGTCCTGCCCCGGCTGCAACGTGACGTTCACCCATGCGAACACGTTTTTGAGGGGGTCCACGTTCACCCAGTAGTCGAGTGTGACGGCGCTGCCGTTTGTTCCGCCCACATACAGGCGGTAGGGGACGGATGAGCCTATGCCTTCGCTGTAGGGGAAGAACTGGCGCCACATGTACCCCGTCGCCGCATTGGTCTCGGCGTCCCAGAGGAACAGGCCGCTGATCCACGGCCCCGCGTTGAGCATCTGAATCACCGACGAGTTGTCCTTGTACTGGAGGGCGTTACCGTATTCGTTGCCAGCAAGGTCGCCGAATGCGAGTGGCTGGGCGTAGCTGTTGGTGTGGTTGCCTATTATGGCGCTCATGTTCGTGAATCCCGTCAGCCCGTTGCTCACGTAGTAGTAGCCTCCCACCGCGGTCAGCCCGGGGATTACAGGTATGTTTCCGAGGCCTACGTAGTCCGCTATGTAGGCTTCGCCCAGATCGGCGGTGTAGGGGGCGGTAGCGGTGCTTGCGGCTGAGACGCCCATCACCACGGCTTCCAGAGGCGCGCCTCCGTCCACAGCCTTCTTGAAGCCTGCGGAGTTGAACACGGCTACGGCGTCATGGGTTACCAGCACCCAGCCTCCCTGCGTCTGGCTGAAGGGGATGACGGTTACTGGGGCCACCAGCCCCTTGATCGCTGACACGCTCACCCCGGGCTCCGTGAACAGGACCGTGCCCACGGTGGTGACCACGCCGTAGTAGGCGCCGTAGTCGCCGTAGTCGCCGTAGAGGTTTGAAATCGTCTGCTTAAGCGCGAAGCCGAGGCTGCTCGGAGAATTGTAGAGCATACCGATCGTGGGCACAAACGGGAAGGAGGCGTCCGTCCTATACTTCTCTGAGCCGTAGCTAACCGTAATCGTCACAGCCGTACTGCTCCCCGGATTCACATACACTATGAATTTCAGGCTGCACCCGGCAGGTATGGTGACCGGCGCAGACCCCGTGGGCACGGTCGCCGTGTACTCGGTCGAAGTAGTGGACAGAGTGACAGACGATGTGTATTCTCCGCCCCAAGGACTCGACCCGAATCCCCCGCATATCTCGTTGACCTGGACGCCGTAGGTTGCACCCTGCGTCTGGCTCGCACTCAGCCACGTGTTAAAAGTGAATTCAGAGTTCGCCGGGATGATTAGGGGAGCGCTGAACGCGGGGTAGCTCAGATAGGTATATACCAGATTACCCGTGGTCTCGGCTGCGGAGTAGGTTTCGGGGGTGAAACCCACCGTGTAGTTTCCTATGGCGTTGGTGCCTGTGGCCGCGGTGGCGGGGTTGTTGTGGGCGTACATCGTCATGGTGGGTGTGAACCACGTCTTACCCGTGGCGAAGCCGTTGGGATACTCGGCGTTGGTGGGCGTGTTTATGGAGTTATAGCTAACCGTAATCGTCACAGCCGTGCTGCTACCAGGATTCACATACACTATGAATTTGAGACCGCATCCGGCGGGCACTGTCACAGCTGTCGAACCCGTTGGCACAGTCGCAGTGTACTCTGCGGGCGTCGTCGAAAGCGTAATAGACGAGGTGTATTCTCCACCCCATGGACTCGACCCCGACGGGCTGGAAGAGGTCATGTACCCGCATACCTCGTTGACCTGGACGCCGTAGGTGGCTCCCTGAGTACGGTTTGCGCTTAGCCACGTGTTGAAGATGAACTCGGAGTTAGCGGGGATAACCGCTGGCGCAGTGAACGCTGGATAGCTCACGTAGGTCCATATCAGGTTACCCGTTGTCTCGGCTGCGGAGTAGGTCTGCTGAGCGTTGAAGGGGTTGGCGTCGCCTAGGACGCCGCCGTTAATCGTCGTGGATGAGTTGTAGTAGGCGTACAATATAGTGTAGCCGTAGTCTGCGAGGCGCTGCACGAGTTCGGCGTTGCCGCCCGCCGAGTCGACTGAGGCGTACACGTAGTTCGAGCCGTTGTAACCCGGCGCGGAAATCGTGTTCTGAACCTGTTCGAGCGTCGACGAACCTGACGCGTAGGTCTGCCAGTACGCCGGGGTGGGCGGCGTGGTCGAATTGGTGTAGAGGAGGTTGGGGCTGACCACGGGGTCGAACGTCAGGTTGTAGGTGTCCGGCGCAGCCTGAGGACCCGCGCACGCGGTGCCCGGAGCCGTCGGCTTCGGGCAGGTGTGTATATACGTGAAAGGCGTGTTCTGGACGCGCTGTGGAAGGTAGGGGTAGCCGCCTTCGTATATCGCGTTGTCGATGATGAATGTGGCGGCGTGCTGGGCGTATGGCTCGTCGTTGAGTAAAGTGAACGCGGTAAGCAGCTTCCCCGCGTCGTCGTAGTAGCAGTTGTAGTAGTCGCCTCCCGACGCCTGTTCAATCGGGTAGGTGCGGAAACACCCTTGTGAAGGCAGGTAGAACCCCTGCATATAGTTAAGATACGGAGCGAAACCGGTATACGGGTCGGAAGTGACCGCACTGTTCACGCTTGGAGGAGCGGGCGCCGCCGCCGACGCAGGCGAAGCATCAGCCGAGGCTGCAGCAACTCGCATGAGGAATGCGAACAGTAGCAGGCAGACAAGCAAAGTCTGTTTCATCAAGTCTCCTTTGTTCGCCCTTAGTCACCGTTAGTTAAAAAGGATAAGATAGAACAATGTGGCTGCCTCGGTGCTTACGGCTGTGTCGCCTGAGGCTCTGCAATATATTTCAACTCGGCCCGAGCTTGATTTAAGGAAAGGATTAAATTGGTTTCCCGTGGAGGATGGGCGGAGTATATGTCTGCCACAACCATAAAGTTTGGAACAGATGGCTGGCGAAGCCGGATGGACGTCGACTTCGACGTGAACAACGTTACGAGAATAGCCGACTCCGTTTCCAAGTATTTGAAGGGTAAACACGGAGCGGGGAGGGTCGTGGTGGGTTACGACACCCGCAGAAACTCAAGCGTGTTCGCCGAGGCGGCGGGGTCTATTCTTGCGTCGAGGGGTTTCCAGGTGTCTATGACTGTCAGACCCACTCCCACCCCCGTGGTGGCTTACTCCGTGGTGTCCACGAGGTCGCTTGGAGCGGTTCAGATAACCGCGAGCCACAACCCCCCTGTGTACAACGGGTTCAAATTCATCCCCGACTACGGGGGACCTGCTTTCCCCGAGATAACCGCGGAGCTTGAACGCAACCTCCCCGAGCAGCCTCCGCAGTACAAGTGGGTGAAACTCGAGGGGTTCGACCCCAAGCAGGATTACATCGACTTCCTGTTGAAGAACGTGGATCTGGGTGATGTTAAGGGTATGAACATCGTGGTTGACCCGATGTACGGCGCGGGCTACGGCTACGTTGCCCAGATACTCTCCGGGTACGGTGCGAAGACGGTTGAGATCCACGAGTTACCCGACCCCGCGTTCGGGGGGTTGAACCCCGAGCCGAATGAGGAGAACACGCGTCAGCTCGCGAAGAAGGTGGTGGACGGGGGATTCGAGCTTGGGGTGGCAAACGACGGTGACGCCGACCGCTTCGGTGCCATCGACTCGAAGGGGAGACACTACCCCTCGAACAAGCTTGTGCTCGTGATCGCCGATTACCTGTTCAGGGTTAAGGGTGTGCGCAAGAAGATAGCGAGGTCTATCTCTGTGACTCAGTGCGTGGATACGCTTTGCCGGAAATTCGGGGTTGAACCCGTGGTTACCCCGGTGGGGTTCAAGTATCTGGCGAAGGAACTCATGAGTGGAGCCATAATAGGTGTTGAAGAAAGCGGGGGCATAGGCTACGGCTGGTCGACTCCGGAGAAGGATGGGGTGATGAGTTCAGCCCTCCTCTGCGAAGCCGTGTCCAAGCAGGGCTACTCCCTCGGCGAAATCTGGGAGAGGGTCGCCGAGGACTACGGGTTCGGAGACTACCTGCAGTTCAATCTACCCGCCGAAGAGCCTGTTAAGCAGAGGCTAGCAAAGGTTAAGGAGAAGCCTCCCGAAACCTTCGCGGGCTCCAAGGTGGCGTCTGTTACCACGATAGACGGGTTGAAGCTGAGCTTGGACGACGACTCATGGGTGCTTATGCGCCCGTCGGGCACGGAGCCGCTTATCAGAATATACATTGAGTCCTCAGGCAAAGCCAGAACCCAAGAAATCGCGGACGCCGCGAAGAAGATTCTGTACTGACGCCTACGCCCCCTCTCCCGGCGGCTCGCCCGTCTACTGGCTCAAGGCTCGGCGGTTAGTCGCTCAGGGGTTTTTGTCTTCGGTTAACTGCTGTGTCGCCCTGTGGTAGTCGGCGACCACCGCCTCCTCGTCGAGGTTGACTACCCTAGATTCTAGCATGACGGGTGAGCCGTTTACAAACGAGTCCACGGCGCGTCCGCCCGAGTAGATTAGGAGCACGACTGGGTCGGCTGCGCCGGGGGCGACCACGCCGGGGGATTTCGCGTCGAAGGTGACTATGTCGCACTCTGAGCCTTCCTCAAGCTTCTCGGGGTTGAACCCCAGCGCCGCGTAGCCGTCCGTGGTTAGCATTCTCCACGCCTCCTCCGGTCCAAGAATGTCCGCCGCCCATCTAGAATGCTTCATAAGGAGCGAACCGAACTTCGCTGTCTCAAGCAGGTTCAAACTGTTGTTTGAAGCCGCGCCGTCGGTGCCGAAGGTGGTGCACGCCCCCGCTTCCCTGAGTTCGGGCACGGGGGAGACACCTCCCTCAGCCAGCTTGGTGTTTGAAACCGGGCAGAACACCGTGGACGAACCGTTTCTGCCGAGTAGCTCGGCTTCCTGCTTTGTGATCCATACACTGTGGGCTGCAAGCAGGCGGCTGTTCACGAGTCCGAGGCGTTCAAGGTAGAAGCTCTCCCTGAGCCCCGTTTGCTTCTCGCAGCTGATTTGGCTCCACCTCGTCTCAGCAAGATGAGTGTGGACCCTCCACCCGTGTTCGTCGCAGAGGCTCTTCACCTCTTCAAGAGTGCCCTGAGAGCACGAGTAGGTGGATTGGGGTCCCAGCCCCAGCCGTAGAAGCGGGCTTCTGGGCGCGCCCGTTAGCACGGATTCTGCTACGCCCAAGCCTGCCTGAGCATTGGAGTCGAGCACCGCGGGCGACGCAAGTATCCTGATCCCTGCCTGAATCGTTGACTCGATCACCTGGTCTTCGTGGAAGTACATGTCGGCGAACGCGGTGACGCCGTTCCTGATCAACTCAACTAAGCCGAGCCTGGCCCCCGCCCTGACCTGTTCACGGGTTAGGTTTGACTCAATCGGCCAGACAAGGCGGCTGAGCCACTGTTCCAGATGGGCGTTCTCCGCGAGCCCCCGTAGAAGCGTCATCGCGAGGTGGGTGTGGCAGTTGGCTAAACCCGGAGACACGATCCTGTTTGCGCAGTCAACCACCCAGTCAGATAACTCGCCTCCCCTGACGCCTTCACCCACTCGCTGAACAACGCCGTCTTCCACATATATGTTCAGGCCGGCGCGGCTGCCGTAGCCCGCGGTCCTGTACGCGTTTCTGAAGATTACCCCGGGCATTTTCGGGTGGAACCGCCGCCATGTATTCTAGGTTTTCGGATCGCTGTTAGTTTGTGTTCGGGTTTCCAAAGCGTATCCGAATGGTTTCAGGTGGTTCCGTGGTGATGCAAAGCTTCGAGTGTTCGTAGAGACGGTGGTGATCGGTGGGGAGAACTGGTTGAGTGTCTGGGCGCACGCGCCCGTGGCGGAGAAAGCGCAGGAGTCTTTGGGCGAGACGTCTCCACGCGTTGTCATCCAAGGCGTTTATATTTTTCAGCGTGCAAACAGTTTCATGACAAACTCAAAAGTTTGCAGTGAGAGGGAGCTGGAAGAGGGTTCGTTGAAGAGCTTTAAAGTCAACGGAAGAGATGTTGTGGTGGCTAGGAGCAACGGTAAACTCTACGCATTTGAAAGGTGGTGTACCCACGAGCAAGGAGACATGGCGGGGGGCGTCCTGGAAGGCGCAGTGGCGACGTGCCCGGACCACGGGTCTCAGTTCGATCTTGGAAGGAACGGGTTGAACGTGGCGGGTCCTGACGGAGACGCTCCCGGAACGGTGCCGGATCTTGCGGTGTTTAAGGTCTCGGTTATAGGCGGAGACGTATACGTAGACATCTGAGACGGAAACCGCGAGCCACTTAAAACGCCCGAGGTTTCTGCCCAAGATAATGTAGTCTGCTACTAACACGCGTGGGAAGCCGCCGATCTGGATGGCTCAGTGGACCTCTTCCCAGACCTAAACAAGCCGGATTCTCATTCCCCCAGACTATGTTGAATTATTCATATCCTAACCAGAACCCCCGCTACATGCCACGATGACCGCGGCGGGGGAGGAGGGTATACGGTAGCCCGCTTAGGCTCACTCAGTGGTTTGTGGGCGGGTCCACCCTAGATGGTTCCGCGGCTACCACTGCGCGGTTCAAGCCAATCCATTTTTGGGGCGACTTTAAGTATTCTGAGTTGACTGGTTGATCCATGAACGCGAACTTTACTCTTGTAACCGGGGCCTCGGGTGGATTTGGAAGCGCTATATCGGCTGAACTTGCGAAGAGGGGTTGGAACATTATACTCCATTACAACAAGAGCGCCTCCGAAGCGAAGACTCTTGGCGAGGCCATAAGGAGCCTTGGGGTTGAAGCTGAACTCGTGAGCGCTGATCTTTCAACCAGGGAGGGCCCTGACAAGCTCTCCGACGAAGTCAGGAGCATGGGCGTCCGCCTCTCAGGCGTCGTCAACAACGCGGGTATCGGCAGACCGGGTAACGCCTCAAACATCAGGGACGAAGACTGGGACGCCGTGTTGAACGTGAACCTTCGCTCCCCTGTTCTACTTGTAAGGAAACTCCTCCCCGTCATGGCGAAGCCGTCGTCGGTTGTGAACGTGGCGTCGGTATCCGGGATTAGAGCGAGTCTAACCCGGATAGCGTACGAGGCGTCGAAGGCGGGGCTGATCCACGCGACAAGGTCCATGGCTGTGGCCTTGGCGCCCGACGTCAGGGTGAACGCGATAGCTCCGGGGTGGGTGAAGACGAACATCAACAGCGAGAGGCTCTCAGACCAAAACGTCGTCAACGGGATTATTGAAAGAACCCCGCTCAAGCGGCTTGGCCGCCCCGAGGAAATAGCGAAACTCACGGCGTTCCTCCTTTCAGATGACTCGTCATTCATCACCGGTGAAACCGTTGTGATCGACGGAGGAGTCAGCCTCACCTAGGTTGTGGACGCGGATCCCCCGGAATATTGCAGGCCAACTCCTCCCGCAGGGAGCCGCGCCTCCTTCAAGTAGAGCTCGGAAGGTTTACGCGGCTCGGAAACACCGTGTCCAACCCCGCGTGTTCATTGCTGGGGGATCGCGGACGCCGGAGGGCTCAGCGCAGCATAGATGTATGGGTCGGTAGCCATAGTCTGGGATACTGCGTCGTAAACCGCGTTCTGAACCAGGGTTGCCGGCTTGAATGTTGGATGGGCCTCCAAGGTTGCATTGAAGTAGGTGTAGAACGCTAGCTCGTATCCCTGCCCCGTGCAATTCGTTGATTCCAGAACCGATTTTATGGAGGTGTGGGAGTAACCCGTCGAAATCCATGCCTTCAGGAACTCTGAAGGGTAGGAGTAGATTTGATTTGAAGCCTGGGTGAAGTTGTTGCAGGACGCCCTGATCGCCGGGGCGTAAGATGAAACCAGCTGGTCTATGAACTGGGCGTAGCTTGAAAACGCACTCTGAGTTGATGAAAGATTTGGTACGCCTGACGATTTGAGTGTCTTCTGGAAATTCAGGGTGGCCTTTGCGAGTTGAGTTTGCGGCTGACTTGGGCTGACTTTAACGACTAAAAGCAAGGATTCGTTCTGAGGCTGGACTGTCGAAAGCAGGCTTTGAGCCCTGGCTGACTCCGACCGTGAGAGTCCGGGTGTAGAGGTGATGTAGCTGATGTATGACGAGTAGTGAAAGAGCGCGGGCAGGGAAGCGGCTAGGATTATCACCCACGCCGCTACCACTAGCAGTCTGCGGGATGATGTTTTCACCGGTGTATCCTTTCACGGCCCAGAAATCAGGGGGTGCTAGGCGTTGGGCGGCAGGATCACGGAGTCTATGACGTGGATAACTCCGTTTGATGCCTCGATGTCCGGCTGGATTGCCTTTGCGGAGTTGACGTAGAGTGATTTGTTGAACATGCCTTCTAGCTTAAGCTCTACCTGTGAGCCCTGGACCGTGGCCACCTTAGCGGGTTTCTGGAGAGGAGGCTAGGGCGATCGCGTCCTTGGACATCACTTTGCCGCCGACGACGTGGTAGGTGAGTATAGCCTTGAGCTTGGGCTTGTCTCCGAGCAGGCTGGATATAGTGTCCTGAGACAACTTTGAGAACGCGTCGTCTGTGGGCGCAAACACCATGAATGGCCCGGGTGCCTTGAGCGCGTCGACCAAGCCCGCCGCCCTAGCCGCTGTAACCAGTGTCTTGAAGCTACCAGCCTTCTCGGCTGTTTCAACTATGTCGTCCATTTCGGATCCAGCTTGTTGCTCAATAGCTATTTTTAAGTGTATTAAGAGATATTTATTTCGATATATAGTTGAATCTATCCGGAAATGTGGTGAATGTATCGGTTTATATTTTTCCGCACCTCTTTTCGCGGGTTGACCCATTTGGCTAAGTCCGAACCCCCCATAACATTCGGCGGCAGAGTCGGCCTGCTTCCCCTTTACATTTTGAATACGCTCTCACGCAAACCTCTTTCAGGTTACGGTGTCATGAAGGAGCTGAATGATCTGACCGAGGGGGCGTGGAGGCCGGGGTCGGGTTCAATCTACCCCGTTCTCAGGTCTTTGTCCAAAAAGGGGTACATCAAATTGGCGGGCACAGGCGCAAGGGAAAAAAGGGTTTACACGCTCACCCAGAGCGGATTCAGGGCTCTCGAGGAAGCCAAGAAATCCTACGACAAGTTCTCGGTGCAGAGGTGGCACATGATCAGGGGGATAATAATGACAATAGTCGAGCCCAGCTCGCTTGCCAGGATGCTTAACGAAGCGATAGAGATGCAGCCGAGTGCATGGGAGAGAGTGCTTTCCTCCAGAGAAATCAGCGTTCAGGACAAGGTGTACCTGCTCAGGCAGCACCTCCTTATGCTCGACAGGCACTACGAATGGGTCAAAGCAAAAATAGGGGCGCTTGAGCCAAGGAAGGCTTCCTAGGTGTTTGCGTCGGTTTTCGGGAGTCGCGGTGGATTAGGATACACGGATCTGGAACCTGCGGTGTGAGTGGGTGAGTCATGAACTTCGTGGGGCTTGTAAGCGGCGGTAAAGATTCTCTTTACTCGTGCTACTATATGGTGTCTCAGGGATGGTGTCTCAAGGGGTTTGTATACGCGGATCCGGTTCAGCCTTACTCGTACCTGTTCCACTCAGTCAATTTAAACGTGGTTGAACACCAGGCGCAGGCCGCGGGTGTCCCCTGCGTCAAAGTAGAGGTGAGCGGGATAAAAGAGGACGAAGCACCCGGGTTTGCGAAAGGCCTATCCGACGCACTGCGCCTACTCGGAGCCGACTCGGTTGTGACCGGAGCCATCCGAAGCGAGTACCAGCGGGTCAGGTTCGACTCGATATGTGAGGCGGCTCAGGCTAAATCGTTTTCACCGCTGTGGCATAAAAGGGAGGAAACTCTGCTGCGAGCCTACCTCGACGATGGATTCGAGTTCATGTTGTCAGGGGTGTACGCCATGGGCCTCGGCCCCGAGTGGGTTGGGCGAGCCATCGGCAGAGAAGACGTTTCGGCGCTGCTTGAGCTTTCGAAGAAGTACGGGTTCAGCGCGGTTGGGGAGGGGGGAGAATACGAGAGCCTCGTGGTTTACTGCCCCCTGTTCAAACACCGCCTGAACATTAGGGGCACCATCCGTCGCGGACCGGTTTCCACTGAATACCTGATAGACAAAGTGAACCCGTAGCCCTCGCATCCCTCGCATCCCTCGCATCCCTCTTAGCCACCGTAGCGGGTCAGGGTTCGGTGTACTCGTGGCTCAGAACGCGTACGCCCACCTTGGAGTGCTGTGGAGGGGCGTAAGAGGATTCGACGTCGATCTGCGCAGGCGTGGAGTCGCCTTGCGAGTCCCAGAAAGGGTGTTGGCCGTCGACCGAAACCCGGACGAGGTGGGCTTTCTCCGTTTTCCTTACCGCGGTCACGGAGCCCTCGACGTCTCCCTGGCCGGGGAGGGTTAACTCGGAGTCTGATGGCCGGAAGAAGACTGGTTTGCCGTCGAGTGCCAGAACGTTGTAGCCGAGGAACCAGGCTGTGAACGCGTTCCTTGGGTGAGTGTACACTTCCCAGGCGGGGCCGTGCTGCTCCACGCGTCCGCCCCTGAGTATTATCAGGTGGTCTGCGACGGCTAGCGCCTCGGAGTGGTCGTGGGTCACGTGTATCACCGTGCACCCCGTCTCCCCCTGTATCCTGCGTAGCTCCCAGCGCATCTCCTCCCTCAGCCTCGGATCAAGGTTTGAGAAGGGTTCGTCAAGGAGTAGGAGCCTGGGTTCTGGGGCTAGTGCGCGTGCGAGTGCAACCCTCTGCTGCTGGCCGCCGCTGAGCTCGTCCGGCCTGCGGTTCAGGGCGCCCTCGAGCTTTACGAGTTTGGCGAGCTGGTTCACCCGGTTTTCAACCTCGGCCCTGGGAAGCCTTGACTCGATTGGGAACGCTATCTGCTGAGCCGCGGTCATGTGTGGGAAGAGGGCGAGCGACTGGAACACCACGCCGACTCCGCGTTTGTCGGGGGGCTGGGTCGCGGGTTTGCCGTCGAAGAGGATTCGTCCCCGGTCGGGGGGCTCGATTCCCGCGATCAGCCTTAGAAGCGTGCTTTTCCCGCTTCCGGAGGGTCCGAGCACCGCTGTGACTTCGCCGTGTGGTGCGTGGGTTGTGACGTCGTCTAGGGCTGTGACCGCGCCGTATGCTTTGCTCACGTGTTCAAGTTTTACTTCCACCCATCGCGCCTCCCCTGATGACCAGGTAGTTGATCGTCGCCGACACTGCTAGGAGAATCACGCTCAGCGCCGCCGCAGCGTGTGGGAGCCTGAGCTGGAACAGGGTGTAGATGGCTATCGGAATCGTTGTGTATCGGGGAGTATATATGGTGGTGGTTGCCGCGAACTCGCCTAGGGCTACGTCCATCGACACCATGAGCGCCGACATCACCGCCGAAAACGCGATGGGTAGCTCCACCCGGAACAGCGTGTCGCCGACGCCTGCCCCCGCCGTCCTCGCCGCCCAAACGTACTCTCTTCGCACACGTGATAATCCTTCAATCATGAACCGCGATGCCAGGGGAAGCGCCACGGCTGACTGGGCGGCGACTATCATGGGCCACACCTGGGTGAACGCCGGGTAGCCGCCATATGCGAGGTAAAGCGAGACACCGAGCGTCACAGGTGAGAAGGCAAGTGGGAAGAACACGCCGTACTGGTAGACCAGCCGTCTTTTCCCCTGCGACGCCGAGTAGTGGGCCGCAGACACTGCGAGTGCGAGTGTGATCGCCGACGCAAGCACCGCGTACACAACCGAGTTGGTGATTACAGAGTCCACCCCGAGCTGCAGGCGGCCCAGCGCCGAAGCCTCAAGCAGCTGGCGTACTCCGGGTTGGGCGTAGGATATGAGCCCCGACGAGTAGACCACGGCGGCTAGCGGGGTGACCTCGTAGAGCGCGAAGCCCGCGAGGAGGGCGGCTGCTGCGGCAACGGTCTTCCGGCTTGAAACAAGGCTGGGCGCCTCCTTGTCGCCTCCGTAGCCGGTGTTGAACGCCACCGATCCCCGCGCGACCAGGAAGGAGGCCATGAGTATTGGTATGATCGACTGCGCGAGGGCAAGCGTCACCGATTCAGCGGGTCTGTAAAGCGTCTTGAGGAGCACGTATACTTCGACTTCCTGGGTGTAGTAGGCTGGGCCGCCCACTGCGAGCGGTATCAGGAAACCAAGGTAGGAGTAGACGAACGCCACCGCGGCGCCCGTGGCCGCTGACCTGAGGGTTGTGGGGATCAGCACCTTGCGTAGCAGCGACGTGCGTCGCGGGTTGATCGCCTTGATCGCCCAAACCGCGTCTTTGTTCATGCCCGCGATGGATGTGGCTACTAGGAGGGCCACGAAGGGTGCGTTGTAGAAGGTGTTGACAGCCACTATCCCGGATAGCCCTGTTGAAAGGGGTTTGAAGGCTGCACTGAACCCGTACGCCTGATTGAAGCCCACGACTGCGACGACGCTTGGGAGCATGAACGGTATGAACACCAGGGCGCGGTAGAGCTTCTCACCTTTGAATCTCAGCGTGCCCAGAGCCAGCCCCACGGGGTAGCCCAGGGCGAGGGATGCGGCGGCGCTCGCCCAGCCCTGGAGAAGGGATTGTTCGAAGGCGTGGGGGATCACGGGGTTTGACAGGGTGGCGTAGATCTCCGAGAGGATGCGTGTTGAATCGTAGTGTATCAGGGCGTCGGCGAGTGGGAAATAGGTGAGCATCACTTCGTATACTATGGGTGCGGCTGCGAGGATCAGGAGGGATTTGTTCAACCGCACTACCTTTACGAGACAGCCTCCTGCCATTCGTTGAGCCAGGCGGAGAGGTTTTGCCCGATCTGGCTTGGGGAAATGTAGTTGTTGAGTACCACCGAGTTTTCAGCGCCCACCGCGGATGCGTAGACCGATGGGAGAGTCACGTTGCCGTTGGCGGGGAACATCCACTCGGATGTGGGGATCAGTGACTGAACCGTGGGGCTGAGGAACCAGTTTTCGAATTCCTCGGCGACCCGGATCTGGTTGGAGCCGGCTACTATGCCCATGCCCTCAATTTCGAGCCATACGTAGGTTTTCCCTTGGTAGTGCATCGCCTCTGTGCCGCATCCGGGGTAGCCTCCGAAGTATTTGAAGTAGGCTGGGTCGGTTCCGTAGCTAACCACGTAGTGGTAGCCTTGGGCGGGGAATATCGTGAACGCGTAGTCCCAGTCGGGGACGATCCGCGCCTCCTTGCTTACGTTGAGCCACCAGCTCAGCCAGTTTTCGTGTACCACGTAGGAGTAGAATGTTATTTCGTAGAGGAGGAAGCTGAGTCCGGTTGAATCGGTGAGGGGATTCTCGATGAGGAGGTGGCTGGACACGTTGGGTGACTCGAGCGACTGGAAGCCTAGTCCATCTGCATACGAGGGGGTCACATTGCAGTAGTCGAGTGTTATCGGAGAGTATTCATAGGGTACGAGATAGTGTTGAGGCTGCAAATCGTTTACGAGGTATGCGGGGACGCTCTTGAGGTTTGGAGGAGTATAGTTCATGAGGACGCCCTTGGACACCGCCTCCTCTGCCTCCGTGTTGGTTAACCCGATCACGATCCCCGCCTGCGGATTATTCTTCTCCTCGACCAACTGGTTGAGCATCGCCTGGGTGCTGTCGAACCTGACAACCTTTATCTTAACATGGTATTGGTGTTCGAATCCGCCGAACACCGTGTTGTTCACCGCTGTGACGTTGGGGGCGTAGGTGAATAGTGACTGATAGGTGTATACTGTGAGCTCGGGCTTCGAACTGGAAGTTGATACGCTGTAGGCGTAGGCTGCGCTGAGCGCTACGAGTGCCGCCACGATCAGAGCAAGCGTTACCCTCCAGTTCATGTGTCTACGCAGCGCTCTTGCGCCGAGAACCTATAAGTCTTTTTATAAGTGACTTATCGGATCAGCTCCACGATCCTCCTCTTCTTTTCGAGGCTGGCTTGTGCGGCTGACTCAAGCATCCGGCTTAGCTCGTCTTCGGAGGGGTGTGGCAGAGTCTCAACAAGCTTCTTGATGCCGGTGTACGCCGACTCCCTGAACTTGGGCTTAAGAGGCACGGCTTTGCCTCCACCCCTCTCCACGATGTATACGCCCCGCCCGCGACTGGCTTCACCCACCACGCAGGCGCGTACACCCACCGATGCGAGCGCGTCGAGAACCCGGCCCGAGGTGCTCCGCGGTGTAAAGATTAGGAGGGAGTCAAGCGCCAGCCCCAGAGGGTCTATTTCGAGTTTTCTGAGGAGCCTCAGCACCCCTGGCTTAACAGCGGATTCAATCGACTCTTCGTCCACGGTTACCCTGACCCGGCTTGCGGCTGCTATCGACTCCAAGTCTCCTCTGATACCTCCGTTGGTCACGTCGGTTACGCAGTGGATGACAGATGCCAGCGGGTGCCCGCTCAGGGCGGCCGACGCCTTGAAGAAGTCGATGTTTAGGGTCTCAGCGACCACGTCTGGGTTACCCGAGTAGATCGCGGTGGCGCTCACGGTTCCCCCACCCGAGCCCTCCGTCATAACGACCACGTCGCCGGGCTCAACCCTTGATCTGTCGTTGACACCGTTATCCTCGACTACGCCGACTGCGCACACCGCTCCAACCAGCCTGTCGCCGAGCATCATGTCTCCTCCAACCCGCAGCGTGCTTCCGCTTATCAGCGGCACACCCGTGGACTCTGACACGGCGGCTACACCCGCGACGAAGTCGAATATCTTCGCCACGTCTCCGTCGTCGGCGAGGTGGACGTCGTCGAGTAGGGCGACGGGCCTCGCCCCCTTAACACAGACGTCTCTGAGCGCCGCCCTGGCGTCGTGGAACCCCATCAGGAACGGGAATCCGCTCAGCCTTGAATGTGCGCCGTCAACCGCCGCGAGAACAATCTTCGCTGAGCCTACTTCGACTGCTCCGGCGTCGTCGTGGTCCAGGGGTTCGAGTACAACGGGCACCGAGGATTTCGTGTTCGCGGAGTGGGCTATTTCGGCGATGATCCTGTGAACTATGAAGTCGCCTGATCCACGTGAACCCAGGCCGGCGTAGCCTGCGGTTATGCCGGCCACGGTTTGGGTGACCGCGGCGGCTGCTGCGGGATGCCTCGGAGGCGTTCGGCTGAGCTCCACCTCTGAAACCACTGCTTCTGCGAATTTCTCAGCCGTGTCGGGGCTGAACCCCTTGACTTTGATGTAGCTAGCCGCAAGCTCCTTCACCGCCTTGGCTCTGCCCTCGCCGCCGGCTCCACGTGCTTCTGAAAGCGCCTTGTTTGCGATGTATTCCAAGTCAACCATGGTTTACTGGTTTGTTCAACCATCCCTTCTTTATATTCAGGTGGTACATCCGGGTTACGCGTAGCCGCGTGGGTGCGTGCTCAGCGTGACCCCAGCCTCCCCACAGTGGCTTCGAACACCTCTGGGGGTGCATCCGTCTTGACCGAGGTGGGGGAGAAGTGGGTTGGGTAGGCGGCGTAGCCCTGGTCCGCGAGCGAGTCTAAAACCGAGCGGAGGGGGGGCGCACCCACACCCGCCTTCTTCGAGGCTTCGTGGATGTCGAGGTAGAGGGATACCACGCCGTTTTCGGACGCCAGGGTTTCAACCAGCCTTCTGGACGCGTAGGCGGTGGCCGAGTTGACTGCGCCCAGCTTTTTCAGCGCCGCCTCCAAAGTCTCTCTTTCGCCGAGCGGCCCCGTGTACACCGGGCCTGCTGAGGCGGGTTCGCCACATTTTCTACATGAGGGTTCGCGCATGTATCCGTATCCGTCTCCGTTTCCGTTTCCGTCCCCATCTCCGTCTCTGTGAAGGCACCCGGGGACGTACCCTATGTTCGAAAGCTGGGAAGAAGCTTTCCTCGGAGACCTCACCACGCGGACGTGTACTCGAAAATAGGTGTGGTAGCAGTAGCATGCAACCGGGGTTACGGCGCAGCCGAGGGTCGAAGCCTTCAACACCAGGTTGGCCGCTAGGATCCTGAGGCCCACCTCCTTACGTGCGTAGGGGGCGCGGTTCACCGCTGCGTATAGCCTCGTCAGCGCCTGCGGGCGGTTGCCGCAGAGGTTGGCGCCGTCGGTTGAGCAGACTCCCAGTATACCCTGGTTTGCGGTTGCTATGACTCCGTTCGAGATGAATGGGGCGGCTGAGCCGAAGGGGTCTATGTCCACGACGTCGTATCCGCGGCCGTAGTCTGAGAGGGCGCATAGTGCGTTGCACCCCATTGACTGCACGTCGACGAGGTGGGATACGCCGTTTCTGGACGCCGCCAAACACGCTAGCGCCGCCGCGTCCGGGTTGACGTCGTTGAGCGTGGCGTGTGAGACATGCGCCTCCAGAACGCATCGGAGCCCCCTGACACCGACGCCGGCCATGGCGTCGAGCATGCGCACCCCGCCACCTAAGGTGGATGCCAGGGCTACGCTTACGTCGCGGGTTACGGCTCCCTGTGGATTGTAGAACACGGGTGAAAGCCAAGGGGCGGGCCTGCCCCTTGGATCCGTGTACAGCCTGGGGTCTGGGGTGTACACGGTGGCGTTGCCCTCCACTACCTCGGTAGGGGATCCGAACACAAAACTCATTACGGAGGCGTAACTGGGTGTGGCTGTGTTAAACCCTTTCGCTTAGAGAGGCTGGTTGGTGACTGATCTGGGAGCATGTGTTGGAGGGATAGATGAGGCTGGCCGGGGGGCGCTTCTCGGGCCACTTGTGGTCGCGGGGGTTGCGGTCGACGAGGATTCGCTTGTGAGGCTCAAATCGTTCGGGGTCAGGGACTCCAAGCAGCTTTCCCCGAGGAGGAGGGAGCAGCTGTATCCGCTGATCAGGGAAGCGGCTCGGAAGGTGAGTGTGATAGAGATCTCGCCGCATGAGATAGATGTGAGGGGGAAAAGGGGGATAAACCTTAACGAGCTGGAGCTTCAGAAGATGGCTCAGATCGCGGAGAGCCTGGGCTGTGAAACCGTGTACGTGGATGCGGTGGACACCGATGAGCAGAGGTTCGGCGCCATGCTTTCTAAGAGGGTGCCCGGGATAAGGTTCGTCTCCGAGCACAGGGCGGATGAAGTCTACGTTGTGACGGGCGCAGCCTCGATAGTAGCCAAGGTGACCCGTGATGCGAGGATACGCGAACTCCAAGGTGTCTACGGGCCGCTGGGGAGCGGCTATCCGAGCGACCCCAGGACAACCGAGTTTGTAAAGCGCTACTACATCACGGAGGGAAGGCTTCCCGACTTCGTTAGGTCTACGTGGAAAACCGTTGCCAAGCTCAAACTCAAATAGACGGCTACGCCGGCCTCCGCGCCTCTGTCGGTGTAGACGCAGGGGATGCGGATAGGCTACCCGTTTGCGTCGTGGAGATACCTTGCGACCACGAACTGGTGATCTTTTTCGAACGGCTCCAAGTCGATCTCCTCCTCGATTGAGAATCCTCCCTCAGAAAGAGTCTTCTTCTCCCAGCCGTATACTGTTCGGGGATCCGCCGCCACGTCGATGCTGCGGGACTTGATGGCGAGCATCAGCCACCCATGCGGCCCTAGGTAAACCCGGGCGTTGTCCACGGCGAGCTTACCCTGCTCGGGCTGGGCTACGTCGCAGTAGATGGCGTCCACCCTTGAAACGTACTTCCTGTAGGTTTGAGGCGAACGGGCGTCCGCGAGTATGGGCACTATGTTCGGCCTCGTCTCCGACACCATCACAAGCTCCCTCATCGAGCGCGGGGAGAACTCGACTGCGTAGACTACGCCCTGCAAGCCAACTATGTCGGAGACATGGCTTGCGGTTGTGCCTGAGGCGGCTCCGAGGTACAGCACCGCGGATCCCCTGCGGATCGGAAGCGTGTGGAGGCCCCTTCTGATCGCCGCGCCAAGCTTGCTTCTGTACGGATCCCACATCCTGTACTCTACTCCGCCGAACCTAACCAGTCTTTCGCCGTACACCTGGACGCCGGGGGCTATGTTCGCGGTTGCAAGCTGATCCGCTCCCTCCCCCCTTAAGACGTACACCCCTTCGTGTATCTCCTTAATCAACCCCGCTGCACCCGAACCGGCGTGTACTCGATCCGCCGAGTCTACTTCAGACTGGCAGACCCATCTCCCGCGCCGTCTCCCTGACTATGGTGAGCCTCTGAATGTCGTTCGTGCCTTCGTAGGTCTTTATTACCTGGGAGTCGCGTAGGAGGCGTTCGACGCCGGTTTCCACCGAGACGCCGTATCCCCCCATGATGAGCATGGCTTTGTGGGCGTTGGATTCAGCAGCCTCGGTCGCGGTGACCTTGGCTATGGAGGCGGCTTTAACAAACTTTTTACCCTGCTTGCTCAGCGACGCAGCCCAGTACGTCAGAAGCCTGCTTGTCTCAACCGCGCTAACCATCTCGGCTACCTTGAACTGAACCTGCTGGTAGGTTAGCAGGTAGTTACCGAAGGTTTGGCGTTGAACACTGTACTTGAGCGCGGCGTCAAGCGCGGCCTGGGCTAGGCCCACGCCTTGGGCGGCGACACCTATCCTGCCGTGGTCGTAGGTTGTAAGCGCTATCCTCGCGCCTCCGCCGACTTCTCCGAGGACGTTCTCCCCGGGCACGGAGAGGTCGTTGAACACGAGTTCAACCGGGTGTTCGCCGCGTAGCCCCGTGACCGCTATGCGCTGACCCACTGTGAACCCCGGAGTACCCCTCTCCACGAGGAACGCGGTTATCCCCCGGTGCCTCTTACCCGGTTCAGGCGGAGAGGTCCTTGCGAACAAGAGGAAGATGTCGGCTTTGTCTCCGTTGGTTATGAACATTTTACGGCCGTTGAGCACATATGAGTCGCCGCGCTTAGCGGCGGTTGACTGGATTCCGGCTACATCCGAGCCGGCCACGGGTTCGGTCATCCCGTGTGCGCCCAGCTTCTTACCAGATGCTAGGAGGGGGAGGTACTTCTTCTTCTGGGCTTCGTTGCCAAATATGTAGAGGGGTGTGGAGACAAGGTAACTAGCGATGATTGCGGTTGCGCACGCAGCCGAAGCCCTGGTGAGCTCCTCCACGGCTATCGCCATCATCAAGTCGTCGCCTCCTCCCCCGCCGTACTCCTCTGGAAACGGGATGCCGAACAAGCCTATTTCCGCCGCCTTCTCCAGAACCTCGGGGTCCATCTCGTTTCGTCTATCTATCTCCGCTGCCTTCGGCGCGATTACTTTGTCGGCGAATTCTCTAACGACCTTTCTAAACGCTTCGTGTTCGGGTGTAAGCTGCACAGCGTAGTCTGTGACGCTGAACTCGGAACTCATGGCTGCGATTGAGCTCAGCCTATGATAAATCCTTCGCGGGCGAGGAAATCGTGTCTGGCTTTACCACGGAGTTTTAGGTGAAGGTGAAGTGTATACGCGGGAACTCCTGGCGGAGTTTAAGAGCCTTCGCCGCGACTGCGGAGGCGTCAGCGTGGAGATGAAGTAGTTCGTGGAACAGCTCGGCTATTGAATCCATCTCCGCCTCCTTCATTCCTATCCGGGTTACCTCTTGGACGCCGATGCGTATCCCTGACGGGTCCCTGGAGTTCTTCAGCGGCTCACCGGGCAGCAGGTTCTTGTTGGTTATTATGTTAGCCGAAGCAAGAAGCGACGAAGTTCTGGATCCTCCACCCATGTCAGAAGAATCGAACGCCACCTGATGGCTTTCCGTAAACCCTCTTGATTCACCCACGACTTTGAAGCCGTGGTCGTGCAGAGACTTGGCGAGGCGCTTGGCGTTCCTGATTGTTTGGTCGGCGTAGGCTGAGCCGAACTCCATCATCTCAGCCGCGGCGTAGAGCAGCGCGGGCAGCCTGTGGAGGTGGTGGTTGGACACCAGCCCCGGGAAAACCGCCTTCCTGATATCCGACGTCTTCTTGGCGTCGAGGCTTTTTGCGAGCACAACCCCTCCCTGCGGCCCGGGGAAGGTCTTGTGGGTTGAGCTTGAAACCACTTTGGCTCCCTCTGAGAAGGGGTCCTGGAACCTTCCGCCCGCGATCAACCCGAAGACGTGTGCGGCGTCGTAGTGCACGACCACGTCGCCCTCGGGGAAGTACTCTGAGACGAGCCTAGACACCTCGCGCACAGGGTGTGGGAACAGGATCAGGCTGCCTCCGAGTGTGACCACCCTGAGGGTCTTCTTCTTGCTCTGGAGGAGCTGAGCCAGACCTTCGGTGTCCACGGTGAACTCAGCCGGGTTGAACGGTATGTTGTTCACCGTCAAACCCCTGCACCCCGCCGCCCCGAATTCGCGGTAGCTGATGTGTCCGCCGTTGGGTACGTCCAGGCTGGCGACGTCGTCACCGGGTTTGGCAAGACCCATGAACACTGCGAGGTTCGCCTGTGCTCCCGACAGCGGCTTTACGTTTGAGTATTCTGAGCCGAACATGCGGTTGAACGTCTTCTCGCAGAGGTCTTCAACCTCGTCCACGTATCTCGTGCCTTCGTAGTAGCGTTTTCCAACTTCGCCCTCGGCGTACCTGTGGGAGAAGTCGGAGACTGTGAGTTCTGCTACCCCGGGGCTCACCAAGTTTTCAGAGGCAATCAGGTTAAGCGTCTGCGAGCCCCTCCAGGTGTTCTGGTCACGGACTATTCTTCTGGCTCTGGCAGCGAGCTCGCCCGGGGTTAAGACGGTGGCGTCCGACAACTTGCATCGTCACCTAGACGTGAACGCACAAATAAGCTTGCGCGGGGGGCGCTCAGCCACGTCTGCGAATCTTCCTCATAACCCAGTTGGGGTAGTAGTTTGTTAGTTTGTCGCGGAATTCCCTTGCCTGAAAGTTGTCGGGGAAGACGAGCCGGATGGTTCCCGAAGGGTTTTCTGTGACCTCGGCAAGGTTGTTCTGGGCTACCACCACCAGTCTGGCAACCTCTTCGGGATCGGGGTTTGAACGGTTTTTCAGGTACAGA
>JAMDBQ010000017.1:0-4960 GCA_023487445.1 Candidatus Martarchaeota archaeon
GAATATTCGTGCTCTCGCACCCCACGGCGATATCAGTGGGGTACACGCCGGTGCTGCACATACACACGGCAACCGTCGCCTGCAAGATGACGTCCATAGAAAAGAAGATCGATCCCAAGACGGGTCAGCCCCTTCCGGAAGCCCCGCAGTTCCTCAAGCAGGGTGACGCCGCACTCGTAAAATTCAAGCCCATTAAGCCCCTCTCAGCTGAGAAGTACCAGGACTTCCCACCGCTCGGAAGATTCGCGATACGGGACATGGGCAGAACCGTGGCAGCGGGCGTGATAGTAGACTTGGTACCCGCGGCAGTAGCCAAGAAGTAGGGTGCGCGGCCCTACCCTACCTCGTTTTTGGTGTTCCCTATGCCTCAGAAAGCAAGGATCAGGCTCTGGAGTAACAATGTTGAGAAACTAAATCAGGTTTGCTCCCAGATAGTCGACCTGAGTAAAAGGACGGGCGTAAAGGTTGCAGGACCCGTCCCCCTTCCGACGAGGAGGCTTAAGGTCGTTACGCGAAAGGGCCCCGCTGGGCAGGGAACCGACACCTATGACAAATGGGTGATGAAGATCTATAAGAGGGTGATAGACGTCCCCGCGGAGGAGAGAACCATGCGTCAGCTCATGCGTATAAACGTACCCGACGGCGTAAAGATCGAGCTCGAGCTCATCTGAGGCCGTCGGACGCTTGACGAAAGATGTTTGACGGGGGATAGTGTAGAAACCTGTTTCACAACGTTCACGGGGTGTTCTGGGCCACCTCGAATAAAGTGGCCGAACCCGTGCGCTTCAGTGGCTTTGCGTGGCTGTTTAGTCTTGAGGGTGCATGGCACACTGAAGCATGTGCTGTTGATAACGCTTATTTGGCGGATGACCTGTTCAAATAAAATACTTCGCAGGGATTTTGATGTCTGGATTAGACAGCGTTCTCAGCGTTGAGCACCTTGGCGTAACATTCGAGACGCCAAGGGGGCCGCTTCCAGCGGTAAACGACGTGTCGTTTACGCTTTCAGGCGGGGAGACGCTTGGAATAGTGGGTGAGTCAGGGGCGGGAAAGACCACTCTGGCAACAGCGATTTTAAAGCTATTGCCACCCAACGCCAAAATCGTGTCCGGGAGGGTTGTGGTTGAAGGGGTTGACATGATGTCGGCTGACCCGGATACGCTGAACAAGAAGCTCAGGTGGAACAAGATAGCCTATGTGCCCCAGGCGTCGCAGAACGCGCTTGATCCACTCTATAAAATAGACGACCAGTTCGTGGAGACTGTTCAGGCTCACTCCGACATGTCGAAGAAGGAGATTCTGGCAAGGGCGTCCGAGCTGCTTTTGCAGGTCGGGGTAGACCCCGTGAAGCTATCGTCGTATCCCTGGCAACTCTCCGGCGGACAGAAGCAGCGGGTCATGATAGCCCTGTCGCTCATCCTGAACCCCTCCGTAATAATAATGGATGAGCCCACGACTGCGCTTGACACAATAATACAGGCGCAGATACTCGAGCTCCTAAGGCAGCTGCGCGAGTTTCAGCGGATGTCGAGCATATTCATTTCACACGACATCTCGGTGATAGCGAACGTGGCAGACAGGATAGCCGTGATGTACGCCGGTAAAATAGTTGAACTGGGAACGGTCAAGGAGGTTTTCTCGGATCCCCTGCACCCTTATACTCAGGGCCTTCTGAAATCTGTTCCCGATATGCGTAGGAGTGAGAGCTTCGGATACATTGCCGGTCTCCCACCGGATCTCGTGAATCTTCCGCCGGGATGCTCCTTCAGGGAGCGCTGCCCCGTAGCGGTTGAAATATGCTCCAGCATCACGCCACCCCTTGAAAACTATGGGAGAAACCACTTTGCGGCGTGCCATGTTGTTGGGGGGAGACGAGTTAGAGGTGAGGCGTAGCATTGTCGGAGCAGCCTAGCGTCGGCTTGGATAACAAAGTATACGACGTCAAGGACCTTACGGTCTACTTCAAGGTTAAGGGCAGGGGTTCGAAGCTGTTTGTTCACGCAGTGGACGGCGTGAGCCTTTCGGTTGAGCGGGGAGTCTCGGTGGGGATAGTGGGTGAGTCAGGCAGCGGCAAAACCACTCTGGGTAAGACGCTCGTGGGGCTGATCAAGCCGAAGTCAGGCGAAGTACTCTTCGAAGGCAGGAACGTCTTCAAGCTGCGCGGAGCTGAGACGGCCGAGTTTAGAAGGAAGGTTCAGATGATCTACCAAGACCCGTTCGACGCAATAGACCCGCTTTTCAGCGTGTACGACGCAGTGGCCGAAGGTCTGCGTGCCCTGAAAATCACGGGGTCAAGGGAGGAGATGGATCAAGCGGTGTACGGAGCGCTTCAAACCGTGAGGCTAACACCTCCCGAGGAGTACGCAAAGAGAAGGATAACAAGTCTTTCAGGGGGGCAGAGGCAGCGGGTCGCGGTTGCCAGGTCGCTTGCGATGGAGCCAGAGGTGCTGATACTCGACGAACCCGTTTCGATGCTCGACGCCTCGGTAAGGGGTGAGATAATCAAGATCATGGCTGACCTCAAAACCCGGGGAAAAACGTTCCTCATGATAACACACGACGTGGCCACAGTCAAGTTCTTCGCTGAATCAATCGCCGTGATGTATCTTGGCAAGATTGTGGAGCTCGGGTCGTCGGAGGACGTTGTGGCCCACCCTCTGCACCCCTACACTCAGGCGTTGATCGCCGCGGTACCCGTCCCCGACCCCGAAGTCAAGGTGAAAAGCCTTGCGAAGGGGGAGATTCCGAGCGCCATATTCCCGCCGTCGGGTTGCAGGTTCCATCCCAGATGCCCGCTTGCCCAAGAAATCTGTAAAACAGAGGAGCCGGCTCTGAGAGCCGTGGCAAAGAACAGGTACGTCGCCTGCCACTTCGCCTGACAATTAGTTCGGGTTAGCCGCCCCCGCGCTGCATGTAGCAGCTGAAGGCTCGTAGAATATTTTCCCGGCGACTGCGCTGAACCGGGGGGAATAGGCAAGGTATAAATAGTCCGTTAATGAAACGTGGAACATGCGTTTGGTAAACGGTTTGAGGACGAAACTAAGCGTTCTAGCAGTCCTCGGCATATGCGGGCTGCTCGCCATGGGCTCAGTCACGCCACTGGTCCAGGCGCAGTCAGCTCCTTTGCCGCCCTTCTCAATCTATGGAACACCCACTCCACCATTCAACGCGGCTACGGCGGCTAACACCGGCGAATACTGGGGGCCATACGTCAACACTATTTACCTTACTTGGTTCACTACAAGCGAAGCCATAATAGAAGCCCTCGTTAACGGCTACATACAGTACGACTCAGCGGGTGTAAGCAACGCCCAGCAGTACAACCAGCTGCTACAGTACGAGAAAACCGGTTTGGTAGCGATGAATCTAACGCCGAGCACAGACACCTTCGGCTACATTGGATTCGCAATCCACTCCTACCCATTCAACAACGTTCACTTCAGGCGGGGCGTGCAGCACCTGATGAACTACCAGGAGCTTGCCTCCGTCCTAGACAACGACATCTTGGGTATCGCCTCACCCTACTTCCTGATCCCGCAGCTTTACGGCAGCCTCGCCGGAACCGCGATGGTTCAGGCGTACCAGAAGTACGGAGCCTACAACCTGACCGCTGCCAAAATAGAGTTCGAGAAGGCTGGTTTAATAGACAACCCCGCGGGTTACTGGACCTATCCGAACGGTACGAAGGTAGACATCCCAATATACTACAGCACGGGTACCGGCCAGAGCCTTGAGATACAGGAGCTTTCGATAATCACTCAGAACGCGGCCTCGATAAACATGACCATGCACTTGGTCGGAGTGTCATTTGACACACTCGCCTACACGCTTCTGCCGACTAATGCGGCGGACATTTATACGCTGGGTTGGATCGGGCTTGGCGCCCCAAGCAACCCGAGCTGGCTATGGTACATTTTCGGTCCAGCGGGTTTGAACCAGTACTTCAACGACAACATTTCACCGCCGGCTTCAAACTGGACGCTGCTCAACGAGATGCTCCTCGACTCGACAAACCAGGCTCAGCTCGTAAAGAACACGAATGCAGCGGCCGCGTACCTGCAGTCGTGGGTCCCATACGTGGTGCTTGACTGGGGCACGCTTATTTCACCCGTCAACGTCAAGGCCTGGCACGGCTACACTGTTGAAGGAAACTTCGGAGTGCTATTCCCCGCGGACATCCACCCCGTAAACGCCACCTTCGGCACACTCTACCGATACGGTATGCCGGATCCACCGGTTGACCTTAACCCCTACACCAACGAAGACCTCTACAGTTCCGAGGTCTGGGGTCTGACAACACCCTCTGCTGCAACCACCTCCATAACTAATCCCTCAGGCATAGCTCCCCTGTCCGCGTACAACTGGACGGTCAAGATTTCATCGGGTGCGATGCCGAATGGGCACGCCTACAACGGCTCGGTTATAACCTTCAAGTTCCAGCCGGGTCAGTACTGGTCTGACGGAGCACCTCTTACTGCCCTAGACTACAACTTCAGCCTGTGGTACTACGACGTGGGAGGCTTCTCAACCAACCCCTACAACCCATCATCCAGCATGGTGACGGTTGCCCCTGGCTTGACACTCAACTACTCTCAGGTAACCCAGTACCCGTCATTCGACTACTATGGCTCGGCGCCGGGCTTCGTCGGGTCATATGTTCCAGCCAACAACCCCTACGAGGTGACGCTGTACTTCAACACGTCGTCTGTGTTCAACTTCCTCAACGTGTACGGAATACCCATCCTCCCAGAGCACACGCTCGCACACCTCTCAGAGGCTAAGTACGCCACGGATAGCATTCAGCAGTATCTCCCATACGAGCCGTTCGGCAACGAGTACATGATCCACTCCTGGGCTCTGAGCGAGGTCTACGCCGATGTTGTGTACAACCCATCATACTTCCTGGCGAACCCCTACACCAACCAGATCTCCGCTTCAGCAGGATCAACAGCCACACTCA
>JAMDBQ010000017.1:4970-5473 GCA_023487445.1 Candidatus Martarchaeota archaeon
TCCTCAAAAAGTAAAGTACCCACCTCCAGCCTTAGCCCGGGCACCTACTTCGTGGTCGCCCAGCTTAACTGGACGGGTAAACCATACTACTACCCGATGGGTTCAGGATCCACCACCCAAGACACATATGGTTACCACGAGTACGCTGCGCTCACCGTGACGTCTCCAACCACGTCCACCCCCACCACTCACACGTCAACCACAACTTCGACCACGACCACGTCTAAGGCGCCTGCGCCGTCGGTTAACGTGGGACTCATAGCAGGAATAGTCGTGGTGATCATAGTGGTGATCGGGGCGGCTGTCGCATTATCCCGCAGGTCACGTGCCACGGCGAGCTAACACCCCCTTCCTTTCCTTTTTTTTTACGGTGAGCCTAAATGGTGAGTTTGCGTTTCCTTGTTTCAAGAGCGGCTAACCGCTTCCTTACTTTACTCGTGTTAATGCTTCTTTCGTTTTTCATATTTGAAGTGATCCCACAAGCGGTGGGGCTTCCCGTGGCA
>JAMDBQ010000012.1:0-8576 GCA_023487445.1 Candidatus Martarchaeota archaeon
CAGGACCCGTCTTGGGATCGATCTTCTTTTCTATGGACGTCATCTTGCAGGCGACGGTTGCCGTGTGTATGTGCAGCACCGGCGTGTACCCCACTGATATCGCCGTGGGGTGCGAGAGCACGAATATTCTAGCCGTGAACTCATCAACCACTGTGGGAGGACTGTTTACTCTCCCCGCCACGTCTCCGCGTTTAATGTCGTCCTTTGACACGCCTCTGACGTTGAACCCTATGTTGTCCCCGCTTTCAGCCTGAGTTATCTGCTGGTGGTGAGTCTCTATGCTTCTGACTTCAGCCGTCTTATTGGATGGCATGAAGATTAGCTGATCGCCCACCTTTAGAACACCGGTCTCCACCCTGCCAACGGGCACGGTTCCCACACCCGCTATGGTGTACACATCCTGGAGCGGCACCCGCAACTCCTTGTCGTTGAGCTTGGGCGGAACCTTCAATGCGTCCAAGGCCTCGAGTATGGTCGGGCCCTTGTACCACGCAGTGTTAGAAGACTTCTCGTTCAGGTTGTCACCGCGCCACGAAGAGATAGGTATGAACGGGATATCCTCTACCTTGTAGCCGATAGTTCTCAGAAGCTTGCCCAGGCCGTCAACCACCTCTTTATACCTAGCCTCCGACCAGTTGACGCTGGGGTCATCCATCTTGTTTACGGCCACTATTAGCTGGTTGACACCCATCGTCTTGGAGAGGAACGCGTGCTCCCTGGTTTGACCAGTCGGGCCTATACCCGCTTCGAACTCACCCTTCTTAGCGGATATCACAAGTATCGCGGCGTCTGCCTGACTCGCCCCGGTGACCATGTTCTTGACGAAGTCTCTGTGCCCTGGCGCATCTATGAAGGTGAAGAAATATTTACCCGTCTCAAACTTCCAGAAGGTTAGGTCGATCGTTATTCCGCGCTCACGTTCCTCCTTGAGCTTATCCAAGACCCATGCAAACTTGTTGTCCTCCTGCCCCTTTCTCTTAGCTTCCTCCTCGATTTCCTGAAACTCCCTTTTATCCACAAAACCCGTGAGGTACAATATGTGGCCAACCAGGGTGCTTTTGCCGTGGTCAATGTGACCGATTACAATCAGGTTCAAATGAGGTTTCGTTGACATATTCCATCCTCTTTTTGTGGATGCGAAGAGCGGGCCGACATATTAAGCTTTACCAAAAGCAGCGCTAAGCGTCCTTTACACCTAGTAAAGGCACGTGTATCCCCCGGCTTTGGGCGCACGCGCATAGACACCTGTTCTCGCCCTGCCCCCTAGCCTTGCATGATTCAACCCCGGAAGACGCGGGCATTCTCCACCGTCCCGATAAACGCTTCGGGGTCACCTAGAGCACCCCGCCTCGGACGCCTCAGCGTCAGATCAAGTTTTTCCGCGGCGGGTTAGCCGCAGGCGCCCAGTCCACAGTGGCTTAATCCGAGCCTGTGCGGGCTGAGTGATCGCTCAACTGGACACACCACACGCACTTTTCGAAACCGGCTCGGCTAAAAGCTTGAGTGAGTGGGTGAATCGCCACTGCTGGCTGTCGCGGATGAAAGCTTCGTGGCATACCACTAAAAAGAGGATGGTTTACCTCGACGCCAAAGCTATTCTCTCTATTTCATCTCGCTTGGATACAGCCCGGCTTCGGCTGTCGCCTTCGGATGCGGCTATAAGCTCGTCTGCCAAAGACTCTTCAAGCGGTTTCGTTGAATTCTTGTTCCTTGTCCTCGCACCCTCGGCGAGGTATCTAAGCGCAAGGTCGATTCTACGCATAGGGGAGACATCCACTGAGACCCTGTACACGATGCCTCCGTAGGCAACCCTGGTTGTCTCCTCCCGCGGAGACGAGTTCTCTATTGCCTGCACAAACACCTGAAGCGGATTCTTCCCCGTTTTGGCGTAGATTATTTCGAACGAGTGCCTGACCACGGACACTGCGTGGTGCTTTTTACCCCCGTTTTTACCCGGGCGCATAAGCATGTTTGCGAGGCGCTCAACTATCAGCACGTCGCTTTTACCGAATTTCCGAGCCTCGTGTCTTCCCCCGGAGTAGGGGTAGGTTCTTGGTCTCAGACATATGTGCCTCTTCAGCCCGGGGTCCGTCACCACAACCTCTGAGAAATCCCATTTGTTGAATAGCTTCGGTATCAAACCCTCCACCTTTACCTGACAGGCTTCTGCTTTTTCCCTGTTATGAGCAGGTTCAAAGCCACGCCGTTCACCTTGCTAACCTTGAATCTTACGCCTGGAAGGTCACCCATGGATCTGCCAAGTGTTCCACCTATCCCCTCAACCACAACTTCGTCGTGTTCATCCACGAAGTTAAGCGAACCGTCACCCGGCAGAAACGCAGTGAGTTGCTTGCCGTTCTTAATCAGCTGAACCCTGACACATTTACGCACCGCGGAGTTCGGCTGCCTCGACTCCACTCCAACCTTTTCAAGAACTATTCCCCGCGCCTGCGGAGCCCCACCCAAGGGGTCGAACCTCTGTTTAAGATCAAGCTGCCTGGTGTAGAACTGTCTATCCGACCATCTGAACGAAGTCCTCTTCTTCCGCAGCTTCCTTGCTGCGAACATCCCTCTGGGGCTTTTGGAATCAGCCATTCACATGCACCGATCGGCTTCCGAGAGACTTCCCAGCCATCTTATAAGCTGTTGTATTTGTATTGGATCCGTGCGACCTCACCTTATGTAAACCTGTCCGATGCCGTAGTAGCGCCTGAGAAGCATCCTCGCCCTCTCGATGTTTCTGCCGTTTCTACCTATTGCGAGACCCTGGTCCTCCTGGGCGGGGTAAATGTACATCTTCCTGGTTCCGTCTGAGTCCTCAACCAGATCCATGGAGGATATCCTCGCAGGCGTGAACATGGACTTTACAAATACCTCAAGCGAGTCGGAGTACTCCACGACTTCAACTTTCTTCTGCAGTAGCCTACTCGCCTTCTCTATGTTGGAGCCCTTCCGCCCTATTGCGCGGCCGGCGTTACCCGCCTCCACCACGAAGAGAACAGACTCCCCGCGCAGTATGCAGTCCCTGACCTTCGCCCCTGTGAGGTTTTCGAACAGACCTATATACCTGATTTCGTCGATCCCCAGCTTTATTTCTCCAATAACACCCCACCTTTACCCGTCTAAGACTTCTTGAGGATGTCAGATTCACCGGGGTCAATTATCCCTATGGCGCTCACTACGTGGCCGCGCGCGCACAGAGCCGCAAGGTCCCAGCCGCTTCCCGGGAACTCGTACACCCGAACCGATTTGGATCTGGCTTCCCCAACCAGGGAGGAGACGTCCTCAGCTACTCTTCCGGAGGCCACCACAACCATCCTCGCCGATCCATCACGGAGCTTCTTCAGCGTCTGCTTCACACCCATAACGTATGTGCCTGTCTCAACCGCCACCTTTACGCCGTTAATTGTTTCCGAGATTCTTGAACACCTCTAAATTCACGAGCAGCTCAACAACGCCCGTACCCATAGGTATATAGTTTCCGACTATTACGCTTTCGGTGACGCCTTCAAGGTTATCGGTTTCCGCGGACTGGGCGGCTGCGAGCAGATGGTTCACCGTAACTTCGAACGCAGCCTTGGCGAGCACGCTCGTTTTACCCAAGGTGATACCGGTTCGACTCACAGGCTTGATCTGACCTGACTCAGTCATCCAGTCGGCGAGAAGGGATATGTGGCGCCCGTCGACCTCTAAACCCTGTTCTTTGAGTATCTCCACCACTTCGCGTATGATGGTGTTGCGCGCAGCCTCGATTCCCAGCACTTCGTATACTTCGTATATGTTGTTGGTTGTAGTACGCGTCCTATCCACGCCTTCAACCTGCAGGATCTTTGCGAGGTCGCTGCCCTCGGTCATAATGTACCATTCATCTTGGGCGGCGGAGTGTTCCAGGTAAACCTTGGTGATGCCTCTGATGCCGCGCAGCGGAACGGACATGATCTTCTCTTTGAGCCTGTAACCCACGGCGCGCGTCATCTCTTCGTTCAAAACGGTGAACAAATACTCGGTTTCGGTTTCAACCTCAGCCTTCTCCGACCTCGCCTTCCCGAGCGTGCCTTTGACCGCCTCCACAACTTCTTCGAGTTTGATCCCGTGCCTGTTCATTTCTTCTTCGTTAAGAGAAAACGATACGTAACCGTCGCCTATCGCGATGTTGTCCGCGACCTCGCTGAGGGTCACCTGCAGTATACGCTTCGCCACAACCATCGCCGTCTCACGCGTCTTCCTGTGCTCTTCGTCAAGCCACACGGTCATCATCGGCGTCGAGGGCGTCTTCCTGGCATCCACGAGTTCAATCAGACGCGGAAGCCCCAGGGTGACGTTGTACTCCTTCACGCCTGCGTAGTGGAAGGTTCTCAGGGTCATCTGAGTGCCGGGTTCACCTATCGACTGAGCCGCCACAACGCCTACGGGTTCACCCGGCTCAACCTGTGCGGCTTCAAACTGCAACGCCGCCTCGGCGACTACCCTCCTGATCGTGTCTGAGCCCAGCTTCTTTTCGAACGCCGACTGAGCGATCGCGCTTCTGATAGGCAGCGGGAGAATCTCCGCCGAAGGTATGCCTTCTATGAATTCCAGGGTGCTTGCGACGTCGTTGAACACCTGCACCGTCTTATCCGCCTTGGCTTTGCTACTCACTTGCAACCACCTTCTCAATCACCTTCTCCACGTTAACAGACCTACCGCTGTCGCTTCTGCTGGGGTCAACCCCGTCCTCGCCGTAGCGGTACTGAATAATCAGCCCCCCTGGAGTCCTCACCGTTGAATCGTAGTCAACCCTGAGGTCCTGCAGCGCGTTAATGAGTTTGCGCTGCATGTACCCGCTCTGAGAAGTGCGTACGGCGGTGTCTACGAGCCCCTCGCGTCCACCTGCGGCGTGGAAGAAGAACTCCGTGGGTTTGAGTCCGCGGCTGAAGCTCGACGTCACGAACCCACCCGCCTCGGCGCCCCTGTCCCCGGGCTCGAAGTGGGGGAGAGCGCGGCTGGAGTAGCCTTTGTTTATCCTTTTACCACGCACAGAGACCTGGCCTATTATCGCGGCCATCTGGGTCAGGTTGAGCATGTTGCCTCTGGAACCCGTCTTCGCCATTATGAGTGCGCCGCTGTCCGAGTTGAGCTTTTCAGCTGCAAGCGCCCCCACCCTGTCCCGGGCCTCGGTGAGCACCTGCATCACCTTCTGCTCCAAGGTGTCCTCGAGACTCTTGCCTGGGAGAGCTTCGAGTTCTCCTGCCTTGTAGGCGTCGTTCAGCTTCTTGACCTTCCGCTCATATTCCTCGACTATCGACTCGATTTCTGCGTTCATGCTGTCAGGCAAAGACACGTCGTCGAACGTCATGGTGAAGCCGTAGTGGTCGAAGTAGTATGCGAAAGCCTTGAACGCCCTGTCAATGAAGTCCTTGGCGGCTTCCTCCCCGTAGTCCTTAACAAGGCGGTGGAGGAGGCTTCCAGGCTGACTTTGCCCCACCGACTTCTTGTCTATGACGCCCGACACGAGGACACCGTCCCTGATCAGCACGTAGTCGTCGAGCTCACACTTCTCAAGCTTGCAGTCGCTGTGGGTGAAGTTCGCCCTCCCAACATAGTTCAGTCCCTTGGGAAGGAAAAGTGAGAACACCTGCTTCCCACTCCAAAGCCTATTCGGCTTCGTTACCACGGGCGGGGGTAGTTCCTTAACGGTGAGACCCGACGCCGCGAGTATCTGCTCAACCTGCTGCTTTTCGAGGTAAGTGGTTCTACGCGTCAGTAGATACGCCCCGGTGATGTAGTCCTGCTGCCCACCTATTATCGGGCCCCCGAACCTGGGGGACAGGATCTGCTCCTGTACAAGCATCATAACAAGCGCCTCGGCTCTGGCTTCGTCATTCTGAGGCACATGAAGGTTCATTTCGTCCCCGTCGAAGTCGGCGTTATAGGGCGGGCACACTGGGGGAGTCATCCTGAAGGTTCTGCCCGGAAGAATCTTCACGCGGTGAGCCATGATCGACATCCTGTGAAGCGACGGCTGCCTGTTGAAGAGCACCACGTCGCCGTTCCTGATGTGTCTTTCAACTATGTAGTTCACATCCAAACCCTGGGCAAGCTCCTCCCTCTCCTTAACCCTGCTCAGATCGATTCTGCGGCCGTCTGGCCTTATGATGTAGTTGGCGCCTTCAAGGCTGTCCGCGCCCGCCTTGACTGCTACTCGCAGCGCCTCTATATTCGAAGGAGTAACGCGCTCAGGGATCGTGAGTATCAGTGCAACCTGCTCGGGCACACCCACTTCGTTGATGCTGAGGTTGGGGTCGGGTGAGATAACCGTCCTCGCCGAAAAGTCCACCCGTTTACCCGAGAGCCCGCCTCTGAACAGGCCGTCCTTACCCTTCAACCTCTGCGCGATCGTCCTTAGAGGCCTTCCGCTCCTGTGTTTGGCCGGAGGGTAGCCGGCTATTTCATTGTCGAAGAATGTGGCAACGTGGAACTGGAGGAGGTCCCACCAGTGCTCTATGACTATCCGCGCCGAGCCGTTGACCACGCACTCGTTCAGCTTCTTGTTGGTGCGCACTATGTCGACCAGCTTGTGGGTAAGGTCGTCCTCGGATCTGTCGCCCGACTCAAGTATTATGGACGGCCTGACCACGAGAGGGGGTATAGGTAGGGCGGTGAGCACCATCCACTCGGGTCGAGCATAGTCCGGATCCATTCCCAGAAGCTTCACATCCCTCTTATCGGATATGAGAGCAAGGTCCATCTGCACCTGGTCGGGGTAGATCTTGACGTCTCCTTCCTCCTTTTCCTCAACCACGGTCACAGGTTTCTCAAGCCTGATCTTCCTCCTCTGAGCTCCGCAGTGGGGGCAGCTGGGAAGAGCCTTCTCCCCTGTCCTCGAGCCGGCGGCACGCGCACACACCTTCTTAACAAACGCCCTCGCCTGCTCGGGTCTCCGCAGCTCCAGACGCTCAAATCTGGCATAGAGCTCCGCAACCTGGTCTTCGGGGATCATGAGTCGGTGACACTGGTGACACGTTGCCTTCAGCACCTCGACTATCTTCTTCATGTGTCCCACATGATACACCGGTTTCGCAAGCTCCACGTGGCCGAAGTGGCCTGGACACTGACTCCATAGTCCACCGCACACCTGGCAGCGCTGGTTGGGTTCGAGCGTCCCCATTCGCCTATCCATGAGGCCATCCTTCACCGGCAGGCCGTCCCTGTCGTAAAGGTCCTCGGTTTTTACCTCCATCACTGAAATCTTCCTTATCAGGTCGGGCGACATCAGCTCGAACCTGAGCCCTCTAACGGTCTTGTATATCGCTGTTGACATCATTTCTCACCCACTTCAACAACCTTCAGCCTCGGAGATATCCCCATGCTCATGAGCTCCTGTAGCAGAAGCTTGAACGCATAGGGCGTGTTCACCAAGTTCACCTTCGTCTTGTTTCCGTCAACGGGGCAGACGTACTCAGCCCTCTTGAAGTCGTAGTAAACCATGTGTCCACATATGTCGCACACGCCCACCGTGGTTTTGTCTGAGTTGTCAAGCAGCCTGTCCTTCAGCAAAGCAGCGGCACCGTGGCCTATGAGCACGTCCCGCTCCATTTCCCCGAACCTCAAACCGCCTTCCCTCGCCCTTCCCTCGGTGGGCTGCCTCGTGGTTATCTGTACATTTCCTCTTGAACGCGCGTGTATCTTATCCGCCACCATGTGGTGCAGTTTCTGATAGTAGACTACGCCGATAAAGAGCTCGGCCTGAAGCCTGTTCCCGGTCCTGCCGTCGATAACCGACTCGGTTCCAGCCGGGCTGAACCCCAGCTTCTGCAGAGCCTGCTTGAGCGCTGAGGGATCCTCGCCTACAAAAGGTGTCGCGTCAACCTGCCTAGCCTCAAGCGAACCCACCTTCCCCCCGATTAGCTCGATCAGCTGGCCTACGGTCATCCTGGACGGGAATGCGTGTGGGTTAATCATTATGTCGGGAACCACTCCGTCCCTCGTGAACGGCATATCCTCCTGCGGAACAAGGTAAGCTACTACACCCTTTTGGCCGTGGCGGGAGGCGAACTTGTCCCCGAGCTCTGGCACCCGTAGATCGCGCACCCTTACCTTGATCAGCCTGTTACCATCTTTATCGAACGTGATCGTGACCCTGTCGACCCTCCCCTGTTCACTATGCTTCAGCGACACAGAGGTGTCCTGCTGGATCACTCCACCCACCTCCACCTCCCTTATCTGTTGGCCGAACCTGGGGGGACTCACCCTTCCAATCACCACTTCGTCGCCGAACACCTCCATCTCAGGCGGGATTATCCCATCTTCGTCGAGTTTTTCGTACAGCCGCGCCCCGCGGTATCCGCGAACAGTCTGCTCCGGAATCGTTATCTTGTCCATGTATCCTCCAGGATACTTCTTCTCCGCAGCCTCATACATTCTAAAGAACGTGGATCTGCCGAGGCCGCGCTGCACGCTCGCCTTGTTCATGATCACAGCGTCTTCAATATTGTATCCTTCAAACGGAGCAACAGCGAGTATGACGTTTTGGCCAGCAGGTCTTCTTTCGAAACCCACGACCTTCGCGCCGCTAGTGGTCACAATGGGTTTCTGAG
>JAMDBQ010000012.1:8586-23586 GCA_023487445.1 Candidatus Martarchaeota archaeon
CACGGGAATCGGATCGAAGCCTATAGTTTGATGCGAACAGCCCCAGAGCCTGCTTCGCCATCGCAGATTCATACGTGTTCCTCGGAGACTGGTTGTGATCACTGTAGGGTATGATCGAAGCCACCACGCCCATGATAGCCCAAGGCGCGACTTCAAGATGGGTGTAGAGGTTACCCTGGCCTGGGTTCGAGAGTGCATCAGCATCCATCGCTATGAGTGTGTTCTCTTCTTCTTTGGCGTCAAGATACTCTATCATGCCTTGGCTTACAAGGTCGCTCCACTTGGTGCGTCCGTTCCGCAGCTCCTCAATTGCCTCTCTAGTGAGGGCGCTCCTGTTGTCGTGAACTATGATGAGTGGACGCATCACCCTCCCCGCATCCGTGGATATGTGGGCGTCAAGCCTGCCGCCTGGTCCCTCAAGCGAAGCAACACTCACCTCTGGGGAAAGTGCGCCCGTTCTGCGCCTCTGTCTGAGCCCCCTCCGTCATCACAAAGCCTGGCGGCGTCGGCGTGGAACCCGACTAGCCTACCGTCAAGGTAGACGCGCGACTTGAGCGAAGGGTCATCGGGCGACGCCCCGGGGTGGACGCCGTGCTTACGTACAAGTGAGTCTTCGAACTTGGCCACTTCGGTTTCACTCATGCCGACCGACACAACCGCGGTGAGAGCAAGGTTCTTCACAAGGCCACAGTTCACGCCCTCGGGCGTCTCGCTGGGGCATATTCTGCCCCACTGAGTCATGTGCAGCTCCCTCGCCTCGGGGTTGGCGTGTAGCCTGTTCAAAGGAGAGATAACCCTGCGTAGGTGGCTCAGCGTCGACAGATAGTTGGTGCGGTCAAGTATCTGGCTCACACCGGTTCTCCCATCGGGCCAGTTACCTGTTGCAAGCGCGTGCTGAATCTTATCCGTCAAGAGGTTGGCGCTCACCAGCGCCTTGACAACAACCCTGCCCTTCCGGCTTCGGCTCTTGTCGATGTTGTGGCGAAGATCCTTGACGAAGTTCTGCATGGCGTTACGCACCACTACAGCCATAAGGTCGCCTGCGAGCCTGAGCCTCTTGTTGCCGTAGTGGTCTTTATCGGTTGGCTTCACGCGTCCCAGATTGGACTCGAGCAGGCTTTCAACCATTTTGGCTATGAAAACAGCCTTCCGCGTCTTCACCTCGCGGGAATTGGTGGTTCCCAGATGCGGCAGAAGCCTCGCGGCTATTATCTCCTCGGCGCGCCTCTTAGGGTCCGTGGAGCGTGAAAAGCCGATCATTATCCTGTTACCTATGTATCTCAGCGCCTCGTCTATGCTGGATGCAAGCGCCTCCGCCTCCAAGAACGAAGGCGTAAGAAGTTCCTGTATCTGTTCATCTTGGGATATGAGCTGAGCCATGTCCCGGTCGGTTTCAACCCCGAGAGCCCGGAGCACTATCGCCATCGGAAACTTCGAGCGAACAATATACACGTATAGCTTGCCGTCCTTGGTCAATTCCACCGAGCTGTTGGTCCTGTTAGCGGTCCTCGTGACCGAGCTCACTTTAGCGACATTGAGCACGGTGGAGCTAGCAGCGCCCTCTTCGACGAACACGTGGTTAGTGGCCAAATCCTCCTGTGAAACGATTATCCTCTCTGACCCATTGATTATGAAGTAGCCTCCCTGGTCTTCAGGGTCCTCGCCGATTTCTATTAGCTTCTCCCTTGAAAGCCCGTTTGTTATGCAGATGTTCGACTTCAGCATGACGGGTAGCTCGCCTATCAAAACATCCTTTTCGTCATACTGATCCTGTCCGTCGGTTATCACAAAGTCGCAGTATATTGGCACAGAGTAGCTCACGCCACGCAGCCTGGCCTCAAGCGGAACGATGGGCCTCGTGACGAAGTCGGGCTCGGTTATCTCGGGTATCACCCGCTGCCTGCCCGTGTGCTGGTCGTAGACGGGTCTTCCCACGGACACGTTCGACACCTTGATGCGGAGATCACCCTTGGTGGCCTCAACCACCCCCACCTCCTCCACTATTTTCTTGAACTCACTTTGGATGAACCGGTTGTACGAGTCCAGATGGAGCCGCACCAAACCCTTCTCTTCGACGAGCGCCCTCACCAGAACGGCCGCGTCCGTATCTTCCAGAGACCTCTTCTCCAGCACACTATTCATTTAAAACACCATATACTCCAAACATACCGCGCGCCCTAATCCGAGTGTTGAAGTCATCGCTTCTTAGAGCCCACTTGCTTACGAAGCGATTTAGCACGTGAACTCTTCTTTTTGTCTGCAGTCGACGCCGCCTTAGCCTTCTTCTCCACCTTCTGAACAGGCTTCTCTTTCTTCTTCTCAGCGGGTTCGGCGGGTGCCTTCAGCCCGACGGCAGCGCTCACCGCGCGGTAAACCACGTATTCGCCGGTCAACTGGCTTCTCCTCGTTATCTTCACTAGCTGCCCCACTTCCGGATTCATACCACGGATGGCCGGGTCGTCCTGAGCTATTCTCGGTAGCTGCCAACTCTTGATTCCAAGCTCTTTCAGCAAACGCTCAGAGTCCTCTTTGCTAAGTAACTCATGTCTGGGAACCAACACGTGTGATACCGAAGTGGAAGCGTCTGACAACCCCAACACTCCAAAAAGGCGCTAGCAACTGGGTTCACCAGACACCATTAAGCTTTACTTCTCCGTATCCCTCGTTACACCAGTGACAACCCTAGCCAAGAGACCCCTATACTTTCCCTGTGTACCCACTATAATGTCTGCCTAAGCATATAAGGGTTTTCGGATGGCCGTCAGCCAAACCCCCACTTCCACTAGACTGAGGCGACACAGGTTCTCGTCGCTTACGCCTCTCTACCCGGGTTGCGGAAACACTGCCTGCCAGCTTCTATGGGCGCGGTACATGCGTCCAAGGCTGATCCTGTGGTCAGTGATAGGCTGGCTGCTCTATTCTCTTGCCTTCTATCACTATCTGCCTGAGCCTCTTGGCCGTGGCCACTGGGTCCTCGCTTTGCCAAACATTCCTGCCTACGGCAAGCCCCGTCGCGCCGGCCTGAATCGCGCCTTCAACCTGCATCAGGAAGTCATGCTCTGTCGGTGCCTTGGGTCCACCCGACATGTACACCTTAACCTTCCCCGCGTTTCTGACTGCCCAGCTGAAAGTTTTGGGGTCTCCGGTGTACTTGATTTTAACCGCGTCCGCGCCCAGCTCAAGCCCTGTGCGCGCGGCGTAAGCGACTATCTCGGGGGCTGTATCGTTCTTGATCGCGGCACCCCTGGGATATATCCAAGCGATCACGGGTAGACCATATTTTCTCGCGTCTTCGTGGAGTTTGCCAAACTCGGCGAACATGTCAGCCTCGAACTGGCTTCCCAAGTAGATTGTGTAGCCCACGGCTTTGGCACCGAGTGAAACCGCTTCCTCGACAGAGCAGATTTGCTTGGATACAGGCTCACCCTTGTAGAGGTTGGCCTTACCGTTCACCTTGATGATGAGGGGCACCCTACCATCATAATACTTCTCCGCGACGCCTTTCTGGAAAATCACTCCGTTGAACCCCCCTTTCTCCGCTATCTCCATAATGTAAGCCGGGTCAAGGTTCTTCTCGTTAAAGTCGGTGGGTCCGTGTTCAAGCCCCTGGTCATACGCAAGAAGAATGCTTCTACCGTCGGTCAGGAACTCGTCAATTCCCTTTACTGTTCTCATAACCCATTAATCCAGCCGGTAACAGAAAAACGTTGTCTTGGCTCACATAGGCGTAGACTCCTGAGGCGAAGATACGTCGGCAAAGAACTGTGCCGGAGACTGTTCGGAGTCCTGTGCGTGGATCTTGACTCTGTCGGCTTGGATCCTAGTGGCTGAAGCCGTGTTCCTTGCGGCGACCAAGTAGCCGGTGTGCATCACACCCACAGTCCTTGGCCTGGTTGCGTTCGGTTTGACGTCGTAGAACCTCTGAATCAGTTCAAACGACTCCACCATTATGAACCCGTTATCCTTCAGCGCCTCGACGGTCTTCTCAACCTGATCCACTGTTGGTGAGAAACTCACGAGGTGCCCGTCGGAGGCAAGCGAACGCTTGACGCTGGGAACGGCCTCCCACGGCGCGGGGAGGTCAAGCACCGCGGAGTCGACTCCGGTGAGATCCACGCCTCCCACTATGTCCCTGCACTCAAGCTTAACCCTTGAAGCCAGACCCAGCCGGTCAATATTTACCCGGGTCTGCTCGATTGAAGACTGCCTGACGTCGAAGCCGTACACTGCCCCCGATTCGCCTACGGCGCTTGCTAGAACCGCGGTGAGTGCCCCGCTTCCCGTGCCCGACTCGAGCACACGGCATCCGTTGAACACGTTACCCCACATCAGCACTGCGCCCGCGTCCTTGGGGTATATCACTTGGGTTGCCCGGGTGAACTTCAGCTCGTAGTCTCTTACAGACGGCCTAAGCACAGTGAAGTTCTGGCCGGTGGTGGTCTTGAACTGACACCCGAACTCTTCCCCGACTATGCCGGTAAAATCGATTATGCCGAGGTGCGTGTGGAACCTGGGGTTTGCCGACGGCTTGAGCAGATAGATGTGTCTTCCCATGACCACCAAAACGTCTGAGTCCGAGGTTATCTTCAACCGGCGTCTCCTCTCGGGCTGATTGTTGGCGTCTACATAGGTCTTTCCACGAACAGCCTGTGTTGGTCGGGCGACGTTTACCTCGGAGGTTGGTGTGGGGGTTGGGTGCGCTAAAGTTAAATCTGTGCGTATTCTATGGCCATAGAACATTATGGGCAAAATCCGTGTAGCCCTGGCGGGCGTCGGCAACTGTGCTTCCGCGTTCGTCCAAGGCGTAACCAAGTCCAAGGACGGCCACCACCTTGAAGGACTGTCATTCCCAACCCTTGGGGGATATGCTCCAAGCGACATCGAATTCGTGGCCGCTTTCGACGTGAACGCCGACAAGGTGGGTAAGGACCTTGGAGAAGCTATATTTCAGCCGCCCAACAACACCCTCCGGATAATAGGGGAACAGAAGTTTGGCGTAGAAGTCAAGTATGCGCCGGTTAACGACGGCCTCGGGAAATACCTTTCCCAGATGATTAGGACACCCGACGCCCAACCCGTGGATGTAGCGAAGGAGCTCAGGGACTCAGGGGCTGAGGTACTTGTCAACTACGTCCCTGTGGGAAGCGAGCGCGCCGCGAGGTTCTACGCCGAGCAGGCGCTGAGTGCGCATGTGGCCATGGTGAACGCCATGCCTACTTTCATAGCTTCGGATCAAGCGTGGGAGGAAAAGTTTAGGCGGGCTCACCTACCGATTGTGGGCGACGACGTTATGAGCCAGCTGGGCGCGACCGTCCTCCACAAATCGCTTGCCAAACTCATGGTTGAAAGGGGTGTCAAGATTCTTCAAACCTATCAGCTAAACGTGGGGGGCGACACCGACTTCGCCAACATGCTCGAGGAGTCCCGGCTGACAACCAAGAGGATAAGCAAGACTTCGGCGGTGCAGTCGCTGATACCCTATTCGGTACCAACCAGAATCGGTCCGTCCGACTACGTGGAATTTCTTGAAAACAGGAAGTACGCGTACATCATGCTCGAAGGAAAATACTTCGGTGGAGCTCCGATCCGCATCGAGCTGAAGTTAGAGGTGTGGGACGCCTTCAACAGCGCCGGGGTGATGGTTGACGCCGTGCGCGCAGCGAAAATAGGATTGGATAAGGGAGTCTCGGGTGCTGTGACCTCAGCCTCCGCCTGGACCATGAAGCACCCGCCGATTCAGATGCCATACGAGGAGGCCAAGGAAGCCATAATCGAGTTTGCGGAAGGAAAAAGGGAGCGATGACCACCAGGTAACCCCCTTTTTCCTACACATGGTTTTTACACGGTGAACCAAATACATCGAAACCATGTGGGTTATCCGCTCCGACGGAATTTGTTTAATCCAGTTTTTACGCGCAGCTTCAGATCAATCCAAGTCTCCGATCAATACCAAGTCTAAGGTTAATCGCTACCGAGCACAAACCAACTCTACCATCATTCAACAAGAATGCACGGCTAGCGCTCAAGCTCCGCGCGGAACAGTGGATTAGAGGTCAGCTCGGACGCGCCCCGCTGGCTAAGTCCTCGCCCTGAACACTTTTCACCTGACCCATTTCAAACGGAGCGGCGCTACCCCACACGTAGTTGAAATAGGTAGAGGCGATTTCTGCCAGCGCGGAGTGCTTTGCCCATATGGCTGTGGGGCTCTTGTCGGATCCGAGGAGGATGAGTGCCTCCGACTTATCGGCTATTATTCCTCCCCCGAACATCCTGTCGACCACGCGTACCTCCGCGTCAAATGGTCTGATCTTGGCAAGCACGTTGCCAACGTCGCGCGACACCAAGATCCTGATCTTGATGGGTGTGGACTCCACTTTGCTGCGGAACACCGCAGCCGCCTCCTCGAAGCCGGGAAACATCGTGGGGAGGGCCACCTCGATATCTCTTTCGCAGCCCAGGATCATTCCTTCAGCCTTAGAAACAATTTTATCGAATCCAGTTATGAGCCACACCTGAGGCCTCTCTGCCTGATCCTTAACAGCGTAAAGCGGCTCCAGCTCCTCAACAGCAGATTTCTCGGCGAGCGCAAGCTGCGACTCAACGTAGTTCCTATGGGTCTTGATAGCCTCCCTAGGAGGGCGAGGCATGAATTTTTTTGGGTAACCTTCAGTCTCGATGATCCACCCCTTGTCGATGAGCTTCTTGAGCGAAGAATACACTTTACCGTAGGGTACGCCGCTTGTCTTGGACAGCGTCTTTGCATCGGTTGAACCCGTGGTGAGGCAGGCATAGTACAGCTCGGCCTCCGACTTCGAAAGCCCCAGTGATCTGAGGTGCCTCACCGCCGGATTGCTGTCAGACAAACGAATCCATCCCGCGCCTAGAGCTAGCACAGACCCGTATATATGACTATTTTGGGGGCGCCGCCCATAACCTACCCCGCCCACGGAGGCGGGGTGCCGCCGATGAAGTCTCCTTGATTAGTGTAAACCCACGGATCGTTCCCGGTGGCTTGAGGCGATGTCTCGGCTATCCTGTTCCATCCTTAAATAGGGGGTTAACCCATACCTCCCGGGTTATCTAAAGTGGGAGGCAAGGGTAAGAAGGGTGTAGCTGCCATAGAGAAGCAGCAGGCAAGACAACAGCAGGAGGCTGCTGCTAGGGAAAAGGAGAAGAAGAGGCAGAAAAAGGATGAAAAGGGTGGTCAGAAGCAGATATACGTTACAAACGACGCCTACCAGGAGCTCGTCAAGGCAATAAAGCCGGGCTCATACTATACGCTGTACGAGCTAGCCTCCAAGTTCAACATACCCCTCGGCCTCGCAAGACGCGCGGTGAACGATATGCGTAGCCAAGGCAAACTCGTCCAGGTGTCACGCTCAAGGAACTCCCAGCTGTTTCTGGCGACGTAGAACACACCGCCGCGTTGACGCGCCGTTGAACGGCTCTCCTATAACCCGTTTAGCGGGTTCAGCCGAGTCGACGACTGCGGCTGTTCTGGCTCAGCGATTACCGAGGCGGAGGTTCGGGTGTCTAGGGGAAAACGGGGTGGCGGTTTACTGGGTTAGGGACTGGCCCTCGCGTAAACCGGCGCCTCACGCTCTGGTTGAGGCACTTAAGGGTCACTCAGTTGTAGGGGTATTCGACGACCGAAGGCTCAAGGGGTCTCCTTGGGGGGGATTGTTTCAACATCTGGCGTCTGCGTTCTACGTGACGGGGTTCAGGCCACTCCTCATCAACTTTCTCGGGGATCTGCGCGCATGGGACGCAGAACTGGTGAGTCGGACGCTCGAACGCGCTCTAGAGACGGGCGTGGTTACGCAGCCTTTCTTCCGCGAGCCTAAATCTCTAGGGCACGCGGCGTCCGTAAGCTCTGGGACGTTTACTCTTTCAAACCACATAGACGCGGGAACTGCTGATGCCAGAGGGTATCGCGAGCCTTCCCGGAGGCGCACTCGGTCGGGCGGCGTCGCCAACGTTTAATGCTATGCTTGGCAACCTAGTCAGCGGTGACTGGAGGGGTTCCAGCTGAGTTACAAGCAGAGAAAAATCATTTTGTTTGTGTCGGACGGCCTGGGTGACAGGCCGAGCGCACGTCTCGACAGACGCACTCCGCTTCAGGCGGCCTCTACACCCAACCTAGACGAAATAGCGCGTGAATCGATGATAGGTTCGCTTTACCCTGTGGCTCCAGGGGTTACTCCCGGAAGCGACACCGCCCATCTTTCGCTGTTCGGGCTGGATCCTTACGTATACTATAAGGGAAGAGGGCCGTTCGAAGCCGTGGGCGCGGGTCTGGACCTGAGTGAGGGTGACGTGGCGTTCCGTGGCAACTTCGCAACAGTGGACGACAATGTGAAGGTGGTTGACAGAAGGGCTGGGAGAAGCCTGCCCGAGGCGCGGCAGCTTGCGGACTACCTAGCGGCAAATCTCAAAGTGGACGGCGCCCACGTGCTTTTGAAGAGCACTACCGAGCACAGATTTGCACTCGTGATACGGGGAACCGGGCTCGACGCCTCGGTTTCAGACACGGACCCGCACAGGGCGGGTGAGAGGTTGGCTGTGTGCAAACCCACCTCACAGACCGAGGCAGCGGTCAGAACCGCGCAGCTTGTAAACCAGGTGACGCAGAGGGCGCACGAGTTGCTGAGCTCACACCCTCTTAACTCAGAGAGAATTCAAAAAGGGCTTCCCCCCGCAAACTCGATTCTCCTTCGCGGCGCAGGTAAATACACCAGGCTTCCGGGCTTCGGATCTCTGTACGGCCTCAGAGCCGCGGCGGTTACGGGAACAGCGATGGTGCGCGGTGTTTGCTGCATGGTTGGAATGGATTCACCCCGCGTACCCGGTGTTACTGGAGACAAAAACACCGACATAACCGCCAAAGCCTCGGCCGCACTCAGTCTCCTGATCGAACACGACTTCGTCTTCGTGCACTTTAAGGCTACGGATTCAGCGGGACACGACAGGGACCCCGAGGGAAAAGTGGAGATGGTGGAGAAACTCGATGAGCTCGTGGGCCGGGTGCTTGACGGGCTCAGGGGAGACGAGGTTGTTTGCGTCACCGGAGACCACTCCACGCCGGTTGACATCGGAGAGCACACCGCTGACCCTGTCCCACTGCTTGTCCACGCCCAAGATGTATACGGGGATGGTGAGAGATTCACCGAAGCGGGCTCCGCTTTCGGCAGACTTGGAAGACTGAACGGATCCCAGCTGATGCCCGTGCTCATGAACCAGGCAAACAGGATAAGGAAATTCGGTGAGTAGCCGGCATCCAACGCGTGTGGTTGAGGAGGAATATGCGCGTCTACTCGACGCCGCCTCACGTAGGCGCCACCGCGGAGTGGCCATAGTCGACCGCCCAGCTTTGAATGTGATACTAGGAAGCGGAAAGCTCTTGGGCGAGGGCGTGTACATCGGCCCCCACCGGCCCGCGGGTCTTGAATTTCCCGCAAACACGTTGGAGCTAACCTTTTCACCTCATTCGTTCAGAAAACTCCTGGGCTCCACGGTGGATTTCGTTGTTTATGATGCCAGGATGCGCTACAGCTCCGATGCGCTGGCGGCGTCGGCCGACGCCGTAAGGGGGGGAGGGGTGTTCGTATTCCTAGTTGACCCCGGAAACCCACCCAGACACGTGTCTCTGGGACCGGGGTCGGTGAGAGGAGTGGTCGTGGGCAGGTTCATAGCTGCCGCTACGCGTAGAGCCCTGCACATCAGGTTCACGTCAACCTTTTCGGCTTCAAACATTCTCCCTGATCCAGTGGCTCCGCCCGCATTCAGCAGGGAATTCTGGAGCTCCGACCAGAAACAGGCTTTCAATAAGATTAGCGAGTGGCTCGGGGAACCGGGGTGCCCAGTGTTCATCCTTCACTCAAGGCGTGGAAGAGGCAAGAGCGCCTGCCTGGGATACGTGGTAGCCCAGCTGCTTGAAGATGGCGTGAATACATGGGTTACGGCGCCTGATCCAAGCAATGCCTCGGCGGTGTTTCAACACGTCACTCGGCGCCTTGAACACCATGGAAGACGCTACGAGTTAACACGGGGTAGCCGGCTTCGAATAACATGTGGCGGCGCCTCGGCTTCATATACGCACATGGATGAAGCACCCGACCACGCATTCGTCGTGGTGGATGAAGCGTCGGGTTTCAGCGTCAACAGGCTGTGTTCTCTTGTGAACCGATCCAGAAAAGTGGTTTTGGCTGCAACAACCTACGGTTACGAAGGTTCGGGGAGAAGCTTCCCTCTTCGCCTAGCTTCAGCACTCAGGGAAAGCGGTTTGAGCACACGCAACATCCAGTTATACGAACCTACGCAGCCGATCAGGTACGCGGAGGGAGACCCCCTTGAAGAGGCGCTGTCGGACACCTTCCTATTCGACTGCCAACCACCCCGGGTTAGCGGCGGCTCCAACCCCGTGTTCGCGGCGGTGAGCCCCTCCGAGCTTGCGTCGGGGGACGAACACCTGCTCCGCGGCGTCTACTCGGTGCTTAGTCACGCACACTACAGGAACCAGCCCGACGACCTCAGCCTGCTCTTGGAAGACGGCAACTCCTCTGTGTACACGCTACTCAGCGGCGGCGACCCAGTCGCGGTGTGTAGAGTAAAGTTCGAGGAACCCATGGGTGAGGCCAGAGCTGACGCCGTGCTGAGGGGAGCAAGCTTCCCTGGAGGGCTGGTTTCAGAGCGCCTGAGTGTCAGGGCGCAGAATACAGGGCTCGCCTCGATGAGGGGTGCAACGGTGTCGAGGATAGCTGTGGATCCCCGCCTACAGCATAGAGGGCTAGGCTCAAGCCTCCTCGAACAGGTTCAAAGCCAGCTCGCCTCCCACGTGGACTGGCTGGGGTGTTCGTTTTCACTCAACCCCAAGGTGGCCAGCTTCTGGCGTAGAAACGGCTTTTTCCTTCTGGCTCTCTCGGTCAACCGGGACACATACCTGGGTTCACTCTCGGCAATCTGCTTTAAACCACTATCCGAGAGAAGCCGCGCCTGGCTACACTCACACTGGTACAGGTTGTACGAGCTCATGCTAGCTGAAATCGAAAGCAGAGGGGTTGACCCAGAGTCAGCCGCCCAAATCCTAAAAAGCCTTTCACCTCTTTGCACCCCTGAAAGAGAGTGGCTGAAGGTGCTTGAGAGGGTTTCGGAGTGGAGTCTTCTACCACGGTTCGCCTACCAAGAGCTCAGAAAGACACTCCCAGCCCTCTCATCCAAGTTGACTGCCGCCGAGTTGTCAGCGATCATTCAGCTCTTGACCGGGGAGGCTACTGGCGCAAGGCTCGACCGTGCGAGGAGAGTGCTACGCACATCTTTGAACACGCTTTATTAGTTAGATACAGCTAGGGGGCTAGGACGCTTATGGCCAAACTCAGAGTGGGCGTCAACGGCTACGGCACCATCGGCAAGAGAGTCGCCGACGCCGTGGCAAACCAGTCGGATATGACGCTGATAGGAGTATCCAAGAGGACCCCTGACTACGAGGCCCAGTCAGCCGCCTTAAAGGGACTTGAGATATACACGCCCGGGGAGGACGCGGCTTCGAGGTTCAAGACCGCTGGATTTAGCGTGGCAGGAACGGTTTCTGAGATGATTTCGCGGTGTGACGTAGTGGTGGATTGTACCCCGGAGGGGGTGGGTGCGGAAAACAAGAGGCTCTACGCCGAGAAGGGCGTAAGGGCGGTTTTTCAGGGAGGCGAACCTCCCGGGGTGGCGGACGCCTCCTTCGTAGCCGAGGTCAACTATGATGAGGCATTCGGCAAAAGATATGTTCGGGTGGTGTCGTGCAACACCACTGGCCTATCAAGGACTTTGGGCGCGCTCAACAGGGTTTCCCCTCTGAAGAAGGTTAAGGCTACTATCGTAAGGAGGGCAGCTGACCCCGCCGAAACCAAGAAGGGGCCGTTGAATGCGTTAATACCCAACCCCGCCAAGTTCCCATCCCACCACGGCCCCGACGTATCCACTGTGATCCACGGCGTACCTATAGTCACCGCGGCAATCGTGGCTCCCACCACACTCATGCACGTCCACGTAATCTACGCCACCTTATCAACCACCGTGACCAGAGAGAGCGTGCTTGAAGAGTTGGAGAAATCCATGAGGATCAGAGTGGTGGAGGCAGCAAGGGGCCTTGATTCAACCGCGGCACTCATGGAGTTTGCCCGAGACTTGGGCAGGGGAAGAGGCGACATGCCCGAGGTGGTTGTTTGGCGTGAATCGTTGTCTGTCGACCGAGACGAGGTGTACTATATTCAGGCGGTACACCAAGAATCGATAGTTGTACCCGAGAACGTTGACGCCATCCGGGCCTCAGCCGCACGCTGTAGCAAGGAGGAGTCTGTCCGTCTTACCAACGCCTCCCTAGGACTATCCAGGTGACCGAACACGTACTCCTTCTGCGCAGTGGGCAACGCAAACGTCGACTACAGCTACAGGATAAGGTCTTTTCCGAGGTCTGATGAAGTTGTGGTGGCCGACGGATGCGTTGTCTCATCGGGAGGGTCAGCTTCCAACTTCGCCTACGCCGCTAGGAGACTCGGGGTTAACTCGATGTTCGTGGGCGCGGTGGGAGACGACTCCGCTGGAAAGTTCTTTCTCGACGAGATGGAAGCCGGTGGAGTCGACGTCTCACTGGTGCAGGTAGTTAAGGGCGAGTTGACGGGCACAGTCTCAATATGGGTTGACGACACAGGGGAGAAGCATGGGGTAGCCTGGCGGGGGGCGAACACCAGGCTCACACCTGTTGCGGGCTGGCGTAGACTCGACGAAGCCACAGTAGTACATCTGGCAGGATGCGTCCCTTCGGTCGCCGCGTGGCTCACGGACACACTACACACTGCCACCACCTTCGACCCGGGGTCGTCGTCGGGCAGGTTCTCAGCGAAGCAGCTAGGCTCAATGGTTTCGAGGTGCGAGGTGTCCTTTCTATCGTCGCGGGAGGTTGACCGCGCAGCACTTGAAGGAGTTTCACTCATAGATGATGCAAGATTCAGCCGCAAAATACTCGTGATCAAAATGGGTGGGAAAGGTGTGGAGGTCCACTTCCACGGGGGGGCTCTAAAGATGGAGCCGCTTCCCTCTGAAGTGGTGGATACAACCGGCGCAGGCGACGCATTCGCCTCCGCCTTTGTGTTCCGGTACCTCAGAGACAAAGATGTGGCAGAGGCCACAAGATGGGGCACGGCCTCTGCCGCGCTGAAGGTTCGCAGGCTCGGGTCAAAAAGCGGCGTCCCCACCCTAGATGAACTTCAGCGGTTCGTTGAGCTGAATAGAAACCGTCTAAAACCGGTTGAAGCCTGACATGCGATGTCGTCTATGTCGTAGCCACAATTCAGCCACCCGAAAACTTTTTAGTGGAAGACAAGGTTATCCGTTTAATGGCGGGTTTAAGGTTGTTTGCGGCCGCGGTCTCGTTGGCCGCCCTGCTTTTCCTTAGTTTGGGATCGGCGGGCGTGTCTGCCGCGGGTTCATCCAACCTGGTATACCTCGCCAATCCCCCCAGAGTGTTTTATTCGGCGAGCCAAGGGTCGAGTTCGGGAAACAATATCTGTAGTGCCGGTAGCGGTGGAGGCTCTACGTTTAAACTTCACTGCTATACGCCCCAGGTACTTCAGGCGGCGTACAACTTCACCGGAGCATACAAACTTGTCGGAGGCGAGGCAAACGCAGGTAGTGGTGAAACCATAGTTATAATAGACGCTTACGGGAGCCCGACGATACGTCATGACGTAGCAGTTTTCGACACCAAGTTTAACCTTCCACCCATCAACCTCAACATTTACTGTCCTCAGGGCTGCCCATCGTTCAATCCCGAGTCATCCAACGAGGTTGGATGGTCCTTCGAAACAACTTTGGATGTCGAGTACAGCCACGCCATGGCTCCCGGGGCAACAATCGACCTCGTGATAGCAAGCACAAACTTTGGTAACGCCATCAACAACGCCGAACAATTTGCCCTCAAAAACAGGCTGGGCGAGATATGGTCCATGAGCTTCGGTGCACCCGAGTGCGCGTTCAAAGGCGACAACTCCCAGTTCCTTCAGTCGCAACTCATCCTAGAAGCAGCGACCGCAGAGGGTGTGACGCCCATAGCATCTGCGGGTGACTCCGGAGCCCAAGAAGGGTGTCCATCTCCTAGCGCGCTCTACCCCTCCTCAAACCCCCTTGTCCTTGCCGTGGGAGGAACACATCTTAACGTTGGCAATGGAGGTGCTTACGTGAACGAATCTGCGTGGAATGATGAAGAGGACCAGTTCCTTCTCAGTCAAGGCGTCACGTTCCCGTACGCCACTGGCGGAGCGCCCAGCGTATTCTTCGCGGCGCCCACATATCAGGAAGGTGTCACGATTACCCCATACAACTGCGCCTCAGAAACCGCCTCGAGCTGCGTGGCTGGGCAGCCTTACTCTCCCAGTACACGCGTCACGTCGGACGTATCGTACGACGCCGACCTCGACGGAGGAGTACTCTTGTACTGGAGCGCTATACCGTCCCAAGCGGGCTACTATATTGTGGGTGGTACAAGCGCTGGGTCGCCTCAGTGGTCCGCGGTACTTGCAATCGCCTACCAGTACGCGGGAGCGGCGGCTCCGGGGTCGATCAACCCCTACCTCTATAAGCTCGCGGGGACGCCAGCTTTCCACGACGTATCTCAGGGTTCCAACACACTCATGCCAGGCGAAGGATTTCTGTCGACGCTTGGCTACGATCCACCTACAGGGCTGGGATCGCCCAACGTGGGGATACTCGTCACGAGGCTTGCACAATTACTCCCAACAGCGTGACGGCAGCCAGCCTCCGGCTAACCACGGCGTCTGACACCACAGTTAACCCGCGGTGGGATGTCTCCTAGCGAACTGGCTTCACATCAAAGGAAGCCGCCCGATAGTTTTATCCAACACGTAACGAAAAATGGGGTCATGGGTGTGATCGAAGACATCAAGGGAATCCAGGTCGTGGATTCGAGGGGAACCCCCACGCTCTACGTTGAGGTGAAAA
>JAMDBQ010000018.1:0-27809 GCA_023487445.1 Candidatus Martarchaeota archaeon
GAAGGGGTTCTATGAACCCCTCAACCGCTAAAGCTACTATGTTTGCCATATCCGGTCTCAGCTCATATGGGAAGTAACCGCATCCTAATAAGGTGTCTCAAACCGGTGTCTCGGCGCGTTGATTGTCTCAATAGCTTGTGGGATGAGCAGGGTTGCGCCCAAGCATGGATGCCATCCAATCAACCGATGGCTAAGGGGTTTGCGCCGTAACCAAGCCCTAGCTTCAAGGCTCGGTTCCATACTTAGGTTTCCACCTTCTAAACAGACCGTAGAATACGCCTGAAAAGGTGCAGTAGAGGGCTCCTGCAGCGAAGAACGGAATCGATAGCTCTCCGAGCCCGATGAATTCGCCGCCTAGGTACGGTCCCGCGGCCCTAGGAATCGAATCAATAGTTTGAACAAAGTTAAAGGCCACGGTGCGCTCCTTTGGATTGACCACGCCAGCTATAAATGACCTGAAAATTGGATCATTAAGGTTCCCACTCACGCTTCTGGCAACCAGCACGACACTTGCCACGAGCAGCGTAGGTGCGAAGGGTATGGCTATAAGGAGGACACCGGATATGAGCTGGGCGGAAGAAATGAAAAACAGGGGACCTGTAACTTTTGAAAGACGAGGGGCCAGATTTACGCTACCCGCCAGGGCTACCCTCATAATAAAGTAAAGAAGGGCTATTGAGACTAGAGAGGCGTGAAACCTCAGGGTGAGCCAAAGTGGAAGGAGCGGGAGAGCCATACCGGCGCCGAGTCCAACAAGCGACTGAACCGATAGTCTACTCACAGCTGGAAGCGAGCTGCGTGGGAGCCTGAAGGCGCTTCTGAGGTTTGCTTCAAGCCCCTGCTTGGAATCGTCCCCAAGCTTCAAAGTAACGGTAGATGCGGCTACCAAGGCGAGGATAAACTGTAACAGGAAGAGCAGGCGAAACCCGGTGGCCATGGAAGTCAAACCCGCTTGGCTAAGTTTGGACGGCAGAGCAGATACGAGAGCTCCCATCGCCATCCCAAGCGTGGTCGCTGAAGTCATGCCTGCGTACAGCCTATCTCTGTGGGCAGGGGTGGGAGCTTTCTCCGCTATGGTAGAGGAAATGCTTGAGCTTATCAGTCCGTTTGAAAGGCCGCTCACTGTCGCCGCCGCGTAGGCGCTTGGAAGCGACACCGGAAACGCCAGTATTAGTCCGCCTAGTCCGAATGTCAGCATGCCGAGCACAATCATCCTCTTCTTCCCGGTGGCATCTGCAATCATGGCGGAAGGGGTTCTAAGAACAAGTGCGACGACATAGTTTATGGTGTAGAACAGACCCACCTCGACGGCGCTCAGTCCCGAAGCATAAAGATAGAGTGGAATGATAACTTCTCTGAATCCGCCTGAGAAGAAGTCAAGGGAATTAGCGGCGGTTAACCAGTGGACCTCGCGGATCATGCGTCCACTGTCTGTTTTGCCAGAGGTTTCGGACGCAATGAATAGCGAAGTTGAATTCATTATATAAGCGTTTATCGAATGGATACGTTACTCATTATCTTAGGTCAGCATAATCAGGGCGAAGTCGGCTTTACCCAGCAACGGAATCGTGCTACTTGGAGGTTTGTAAATTTTGTATAGCACAAAACCCATATGCACGCCAGTGCTTCATGTTCGCTATGGATCTCGCCGTTGAAGTTGATAGGGTTTCTAAGGTGTACCCCGGTGGAAAGCGTGCTCTCAACGAGTTTACGCTTGACGCGGAAGCAGAGGCTGTTCTTGGGCTTCTGGGCAAGAATGGGGCTGGTAAAACCACTTTGACGAGGATTCTTTCGACCATATTAAAGCCGTCTTCGGGTTACGTTGAAATCCTAGGCATGGATTTGGAGAAGCAGATATCCCAGATCAGAAGGAAAATTGCTGTTGTGCCTCAGGAGGGTAGACCATACGGGTTGCAGACTCCATACGAACACATACTGATGTACCTTGTGGCAAGAGGTTGGGATCTTTCCTCTGCCAAGAAGAGGGCAGCCTACATCATCGAAGAGTTTGATCTGGAGGACTATAGAGACGTCATATGTACCGCGCTTTCAGGGGGTTTGAAGCAACGAGTGATGATCGCGATGGCTGTCGCAGCCGACCCAGATCTTCTGTTGCTCGATGAACCCACGATTGGCCTCGACCCACTAGCACGCATCAAAATATGGGATGTTGTACGCAAACTCGTCGACAAAGGCACCACCATTTTCCTAACAACCCACTACATGGATGAGGCCGAGGTTCTCTCCAAGAAGGTTGTTCTAGTCGATAACGGAAGAAAAGTGGCTGAAGGCGCACCCGAAGAACTCAAGAGGCTAACCCACGCCTCCACAACAGTTATTCTCAACGGCAACCTTGGAGGGCTGAGGCTGCACGAGTACGGAAAGGTGATCGGCAACAGCGCGAGCACACGGGTTCTTACCGATGAACAAGGGGGTAGAGACCTAGTTGAAAAGGTGTTCGACAGGGGAGTGACCGCTACGCTCAGGCCCGTGAACCTTGAAGACGTGTTTATCCTGCTCGTAGGTGAATCTGATGTGGAATAGATTCCTGAAGGGTCTCAGAACCATCGCGATCCTTGTGTGGTTTAACGCATATCTGTCAGTCAAACGGTCGCCATTTATACTGACAAGCGTGGTGTTAACGCCGCTTTCAATTTTGTTTTTCATATACCTCTTCGGAGGGCTCAGGGCCACCACGTACGGTTTGGTGGGAGGACTGGTTTCGGTAGTTGTGAGTAGCAGTGTGATAATAGAAACCGAGGCCGCGTTCGCTAGGATAATGCTCAAGGTTCAGGATATGTTCGTGGCTTCCCCCGTTACATCTCTATCGTACACCACGGGGATAGCGCTCTCTGAGCTGTCCACGGGACTTGCGGGAATACTCATATTTATAGGTCTCATTTTGACCCTTCACAGAGTCAGTTTGATCGGCGACGCATACATCTTCGTCTCCCTGGCCCTAACATGGGGTTGCATATCCGCCCTAGGATTCATCATATCAACCTATGCCCGTGACCCACGGGACCTGTGGACATATTCTCCAGTGCTTTCAGTCCTCCTCTCGTTTGTTCCACCTGTATTTTATCCCCTCAGCTATGTGCCTTCTATGCTCAGGCCCCTAACCTACCTCGTGCCTACCACATATGCTGCTGAAGCAATCAGAGACACCCTAGGAATATCAGCGGGCAATCCACTGGTCTTCGACCTAGGGCTCACGGCCTACACCGCCTTGCTACTTTTCATCGCTTCTAACAGGGCCAGGTGGCGTGAAAGCTGACGTCCCCCATCCTGAACGGTGCGTGGTTCCAGACTCGTAGAAGCTCTATGTGGTTTTAATCCCATCGGGTTTAAGGCTATGTCAGAACCAATTCCCGGGGACAGAGTACACTTCATCCCCAGCTCCAAAACGTTGTACGCATCATTATTGGGTGTTATACTTGTGGCCAAGACCCACAGAAGTATCCTACAAGCCTGAAACACTTGAAGCTACAGCTGTAGCACGTCTGAGACGCTCACACCCCGATATCTTTACCAGTTTTAAGCGAGGCGCCTAACTCATATGCGTCAGGTAGTTCGCAAACCACTAGAACGGGAAGATCCCAGACAGCCTCCTGAAGACTCGTCTTTATCCACTTCATGCGTCCTTATTCAGTTCAGCCTGCCCACAAACACCACTGAGTTTGTCCTGAACACCTCCTGCGCTATGCGTTTGGCGTACACATGAGGCAGTTGTATACAACCGTCTATAGGACGCCCGACCGAATCCTCACCAAAGCCATTACCATACGTCACAGTATTTTTTGGTAACTCTCTTTAATCTGACGGCTATAGATCCCAATGTGGATAATTCGTCCAGACACAAACTTTAATTTGAGGACTGTTCACAACCTGAACCAACGAATTGATCGCTCACACCCTTTTTTTAGAAAGGCCAAGTGAAGAAGATGTGGTCAGCGAACTGACCAGCTGGAGCATTGAAAACGGCGCAGTTGTAAACAAGTTCATTAACAAGGTCGGTGTAGTAGACCACATTCACGTTGCTAAAGATCGGGGAGACGGCGTCATCGAGATTTCGCTCGCGAAAAAGACAGGGAAGCTCGAGGTGACCATATCGGTTCACGAAAACCGCAGAGGTGACTGGGCGGTCAGAGAAATGTCCTCTATAAGAGAGATCCTGCTCAAGAAGTACGGGGGTCAAATGCTCTGAACCTAAGAGGCCATCAGTGGAAAGGTGTAGGAGTGAATCATTTGACGCTACGCACGGTTACAGTCTGCAGTTCGACATTCTCGTGTAAGGATGGCGGGTTGAGATCATCAAGTTTATTGCATTTAGCTCCAGATACGAATCACCAATCCGAGGGGCTAGGGGGCAGGTTAAGTTAATGCGGTCGCTATGCCTCGGGAACGGAGTTCTCAACGTCACCTATGACGAACACGGCCAGATCATGGATGTCTACTATCCGAATACAGGCATGGAAAACCAGACATCGGGGAACCCCCAGCGGATCGGTTTCTGCGTAAACGGTTCGTTCTACTGGGCCACCGATGCGAATTCGTTTACAGACTACGTGGACAACGCCATGGTGGGCAGAACACTTTTGAGGCTGGATTCAGTTGAGTTTGTCTTTAAAGATTTCATAGATCGAACGGAACCCGTACTTACAAGGATAATTGAAATCAGGAACAACGGTGAGTCAGCTTGCAAGGTAAGGGTGTTCATGCATCACGATTTTTCTCTTTTCGATAACCCCTATGGGGACACTGCCTTGTTTGATCCTCAAACAAGCTGCATGATTCATTATAAGGGTAGAAGGTACATGGCGTCCTGTCTGAAGGGCGCTTCGGGTCAGAGGTTTGACCAGTATGCGGTCGGCAAAAAGTCTCGCAACGAATCAGCAACCACCGTGTCTGGAACTTTCCTCGATGCCCTGGACTGCAGGCTGTCCATGAACCCGATACAGCAGGGTGCTGTAGACTCCGTTTTCTCGATTGAGGTCAACGTTGAGCCTAAGTCGGCGGAGAAATTATACTACTGGCTCGCGGCCGCAAAATCCTATGGGGGAATCATCCGTAATTCAACCAGGTTCCACCCTGATCAGGCAGAGCTCGGGCTGGCAATGACAAGCGCCTACTGGTCAAAATGGATATCGAGAAAGCGGATACTCAATCTTCCCGAGGACTTTTGCCGGCTCTATGATAGAAGCCTGATTCTCATTATGAGCCAGACCGACAGGAACGGGCCAATTGTTGCAAGCACGGATTTTTCAATCCAGAAGGGCTCACACGACACCTACAACTATGTTTGGCCCAGAGACGCCGCCTACACGGCTAACGCCATGGATCGGGCAGGGTACCCCAGTGTGTCGCTGAAATTCTTTGAGTTCTGCTCGCGGTTAATCACGAGTAGGGGATACCTAATGCAAAAGTACAACCCGAACGGCTCCCTTGCGAGCAGCTGGCATCCATGGATCAAGGAAACTGAGGACTATTTGCCGATACAGGAAGATGAGACTGCGCTGACGGCATGGGCGATTGCGCAGCACTATCTTATACATAGAGATATAGAACAAGTTATTCCGTTCTACAGAAACGTCCTCGTGCCAGCGTGCAAGTTTCTCGTAGAATTTACGGAACACGGCCTTCCCAAACCATCATATGATCTCTGGGAAGAAAGGTTTGGGATTCACATTCACACCGCGTCAACGGTTTACGCGGCGCTTAGAGACGCCTCAAGAGTCGCCTCTGAAATGGGCGACGACTCGTTCTCAAAACTGTGTTCGAGTAAAGCCGAAGAGATGCGCACAAGTATAGTAACCAAAATGGCTTTTGACGGCAGATTCATTAGACGACTCTACTCTGGAGAAGGTAAGGAGCAAATGGTAGACCGCACCGTGGATTCGACTTTGATCACGCCCGCGCTTATGGGTGTGGTCGACCCACAGTCATCTATTGCGCAGAAGTCAGCGGAGACCGTCGAGGCCAAGCTCACATGCCCTAAAGGTGGAATCGCACGTTACGAGGGAGACAAGTACATGCGTGGTTCACCTATCCACTCGGGGAATCCGTGGGTGGTGACGACGATGTGGCTTGCCCAGTATTTCATAATCAGAAACAGTGGTAACGACCGTCGTAAAGCTATGGATCTGATTAGCTGGGTTGTGAGGAGGGCGCTGCCGAGCGGCGTGCTCGCTGAACAATTCGACCCCGAGACAAACGCGCCGATCTCTGTCGCCCCCCTAACCTGGAGCCACGCGGAATTCTTGCGCACCATCCAGTTAATAGCTGAGATCTAGTCGGTATGAAATAAAAAGGTACTTGACGTGGGCGGACGGATCCAAACTTCTCTGTGGTTTCAGATGTTGAACTAACCGCTGTAGTTGTCTCCGGAAGCATTTGAATCATCTTCTGAGTACAACGGACACAGAAGCCTCATTGCCATCTGAAAGCTTATATGTGAAGAGAACTATACCAGCGTGGTTCTCAACATGGCGCTGGCCTACGTTCTTGTGAACACCGAGATAGGCGGGGAAGATGAGGTGCTGAACGAGGTAAAGAACATTCCGGCTGTAAAGGTGGCAAACGTAGTCTACGGAGTATACGATCTTGTACTCATGGTTGAGGACCCTCAGCTAGACAAGCTCAAAGAAATAGTCACCAATAAGATCAGGAAGATACCCAAAGTTCGTTCGACCCTAACAATGATCGTTGTAGAGTCTTCCTGAGACTTGGCAAATCCGGCGCAAAGATTCATTCAACATCATCGACCACACTAAGGCGTATACAGCACACTTTCATCTGGATCTAGTGACCCGTGTTGACTGAGGAATCCCAGACCTTCTAAGGCTAAGAGAACATCGATCGAGGACGCGCCCACGACACGTGGTGGAAGTTACAGTTATACGAGCCCAGAATTTTCAGGCTGCTTTAGCCAAGAGCACCCTTGAGGGCAAAGATCCTCTGGAGAAGTTGGGGTTCCCGAAAGTCAACCTTATGTGTTAAGCGACGATGACGTAGCCCGAGCGAAATGCTTAGCTACAATGACCTATTTGATTACTTCAAAAGAGAGAGAGCGAAACTCTTTGAGGCCCTGGGTAACATGACCAACGACGAATTCATTAAGAACCGGGAACTCAGCTTCAACAGTATCAAGGACGTCTTGGTGCACACCATAATCGTTGAGGATAACTGGCTGCACTACCGCGCCCAAGGCTCGAAGACCGACTCTCCCAAAAAGTTTGATGAGTTCAAGACGCTGGGCGACGTCATAAACTATGCGAGGGAAGTCGACGCCAAGACAAATTCGTTTTTCTCGAGGATTAAGGAGGAAGACCTTTCCCGTAAGATAGAAAGAGTGTATCCCGACGGGCGGAGAATGGTTTACACCTTAAACCAAGTGCTCTACCAGGTACCCATCGAGGTAATTCACCACTACGGTGAAATCTTTGCTGAATTCTGGAAAGCGAACCAGGATGCGCCTTACTACTCCTACTTAGCGTTCTCTAAGGACACGAATAAACCCTGACCGTACACTCCTCCAAATATCTGCGCCCAGCTCATCTAGAGGCGAGTATGGCCAGAACCGAGTAGAGCTTCGCCGCCAAGGCGGCCGTGATGCCGCTTGTGTCCATTGACGGGTTAAGCTCGTTGATGTCGAATCCAGCTATCTCTGTGTGCTTTAAACCGTATAGCAGTTTAATCATTTGTCTGCTTGTGAGCCCAGCCGGCTCCGGGTTGCCCACACCGGGGGCGTAAGCGGGGTCGACTACGTCCAAGTCTATGGACACGTAAACTCGGTTCAAGCCCTCGACAGCCTTTTGAAAGAGATCTGGGTTATCTTCTAGGTCGTATACATTCACCACCTTTACTTTATCATATATATCTTCTTCCTCAGGAGTGGTGCAATGTGAACCAACGTGGATCACCCTCTTGAAGCTCGTGTTTTCCAAAAGTCTGCGAAGCCAAGTTCCGTGGCTTATTTTAAGCCCGCACAACTCGTTTCTGTAGTCTAGGTGAGCATCGAACACGACCAGTGAATCCCCTCCGTAGTTTCGAGCTGACCCCAGTGCGAGCAGGTGTTCGCCACCCACTATTCCGGGAGCAATCCCCTTATCCTTCAACTCACCAACGATTTTGGAGACAGCGTCTACCATGAATTCCGACTCAAAGTTGAGAACCATGTTACCCAAGTCGGTTATCGGTAGCCTCTCAGCCGAGGCTTTAAGATAGTGGTCCTCTACTTCTATGTTTAAGTAGGCGTTTCTAAAGGCGTTTGGCCCCTCGCGTGAACCAGGCTTGAACGAACTTGTAGAGTCGAACGGCACCCCGAACATGGCGACCTTGGGCTCCTTTCCAGCGATCTCCAAGGATACTAGAGGCGACTTGGTCAGATAGAGCTCTGTATAGCTCACTTCAAAACCCTCTCCCCCTGAGAACAAAATATAAGCGTGTTGGATGGATTCACACGGGGCTGTTCGCAGGACTTTAATTCCGGAAAAATTGATCTGGTGGACATGCGTCCGCTGGAATACCTGAAGCTCGGCATTCTCTTTGCGGTACTCACAGCCTTCCTCCTCCTAGTTGGATTTGTGTTGAGTTTCTACGTGTTTGGTCTGCCTGTGGAGGTCGTGCTTGTGATGATGCTTGGGTTATCAATCCTGATTAACGGTGTCTCATACCTGTACGGCACGTCAATGATGCTAAAGTTTACAGGCGCAAGGATCCTTACCCCCCGCGAAGCTCCTAAGCTGTTCGCGGTAGCCGAAGAGCTTTCGTCGAAGGCTGGTGTAGCGAGGCCGACGCTGGCTGTCACTAGTCAACAGCAGCCAAACGCCTTTACTGTGGCGAAGGGGCGTGGAGCATCCACGATTGTGGTGACGTCGGGCCTCCTCAACACCATGGACGACGACGAGGTCAGGGCCGTCCTAGGACATGAAGTGGGTCATATAATTCATAGGGACACGAGTCTTGCCACGGTGGCTGCAGCACTTGCTACAGCGGTCACATACGCGGTGGACCTCGCCATCTTTTCTCTGTTACTGGGGTCTGGTCGGAGGGGGGCTACAGGAAGTCTAGCTGCCGTGCTACTCGCCCCTTTGGGGGTTACCATGGTTCAGCTTGCAATATCCAGAGGTAGAGAATACTACGCTGATGAAGAAGGGGCAAAACTCACTGGTGAACCAGACAAGCTTATCTCTGCACTCAGAAAGATAGAGTCTTACGTAGGTGGTGGGGTATCGATGAACGTCCCCCAAGCCAGCGCCGGATTGTGGATCCACAACCCCTTTTCAGGGTCCCTCGGCGAACTATTTTCGACGCATCCTAGAACAGACAAAAGAATAGAAAGGCTAAGGAGGCTCGCCCAGAAAGCCTGGTTCACAGTCCACTAGGGCAGTTTAACCCACGGCCCGTCGAAGATGGGATATACACCCGTGGACCCTGGCGGTCTACCCCACTGCTTCAGAGACAGCAAACATTTACTGCCCCGGTTTGCTATAACCTATAGCTGAGATAGGGCCCTGTACGCGAAGTAGACTGCGAACGCAAAGAGCACGAAGGAGGAAGCCTTCACTATGATGGATAGCCGTCCCGCTACTCTGTCCCGGTAGAGGCTCACTGCCCTCGTAAACGAATACACCCAGGTAAAGATACCCGCGAAGAATCCGACTGCGAAATAGCCATAGCCGAACAAGGAAATCAGCGGTAGCCCAACAGTGACCCACCACCCGATCTGCAGAGGGTTGGTCAGACCCACGCTTAGACCTTTGAAGTAACCTGAAACCTGCAGCGGCGGGTTCAGAGATGCTTCAAGTTCGCTGGTTCTCAATACGGAAAACGCCATATAGAGAAGCACTGCTCCCCCGAAAGCGTACAGAGCGAGGTGCCACAAGCCGTGGTCCGGCACTGCTTTCCCGAATATTGAGGTGAGAGCATAGAAAAGAGCGTCCGCAGTAGTTGCTCCGAGCCCTATTAGCAAGGCGTGTTTTTGACCTTTCCTCAACGTCTCCGAGAACATCATTACATTGATTGGCCCCGGAGGTGCAGCTATAGATATTCCTAGAATAAACGCGAACGCTACTTCGACCGCTGGCAAACTGGCTACTCACCAACAACTAGCAGGTGTAGCTGCCTCCTTTTCCTTTTCTGATCATGTTCGACCAGAAGCACCGAGGTTCCTCCCAGAGCTATTTTCTCAAGAAAAAAAGGGACGGCGACATACGGCTGGAAGAGCGGCGGAGTATTAACCTCGTTACCCGTCCACCGATAGGATTTGAAATCGCTTCCAAGGACAAGCGACGCCCTTCCCCCCATGACCCATACGTGTACCACGCCGTTGACCAAACCAGACTTTTTCAGAGCCGACTTCATAAATCGCGTAATGTCAAAAGTGATCCGACCATTGGTTGTTACCTGAACGCTGAAGTGAAGTTGCTTCAATCGAGACGCCTTTGGATACCGTGGCGGGGATTGACCCTAGTCTACCCCTGACTGGTTTACCCCCGGTATTTACTGTGTGGAAACAGGTGCAGTACCCTTAAAGGCTTCGTACCCTTTTGCCTCAACTTCGTCCGCAAGCTCGGGTCCGGCTGAGAGAATTATCTTGCCATCCACCAAGATATGTACAAAGTCCGGTCGCACGTACTTCAGGATCCTCTGATAGTGGGTTATCAGAATTATCCCCATATCTGGCCCCCTTACGGTTGAAACGGCGTTGGATACGAGTCTCAGTGCGTCCACATCCAAGCCGGAGTCCGTTTCGTCGAGGACCGCAAACTTCGGCTTAACAGTGAGTAGCTGAAGTATCTCTATCCTCTTCTTTTCACCACCCGAAAAACCTTCGTTTAGGGATCTGGAAAGGAAATCGTCGCTTAACTCAAGTGATGCAAGCTGCTTTTTAACTCCGGCGTAAAACTGGCCAACGGGCGTCTTATCCTGCTTCACCTCGGTGGCAACGGTTCTCAGGAAGCTTCCGAGCCTCAGGCCAGGCACTTCAAGTGGATACTGAAATCCAAGAAACAATCCCAGCTTCGCCCTCTGATCAGCTTTAAGTGTGAGAATACTTTGGCCATCTATCTGTATGTCACCCTTTGTTACTACATACCTCGGATGACCCATGAGGACGTAGGATAAACTTGTTTTACCCGAGCCGTTAGGGCCCATTATCGCGTGTACTTCACCCTGTCTTACCTCGAGGTTGAGTCCGCTCAATATTTCTTTGTCGCCTACTTTGGCGTGCAGATCCGTGATTTTTAGCAGGGAGGGCATACTCATCACCACCCTTTATGACCTATGTCATTATAAGTCTAGCTCATGGGCCCGCGAATGCCTCATTCAAGGAAGCAGGGTGCGGAAGCGATGACCCAGGGCATTCGAAAACAGTATCTCCTAGTATACTACCCATCTATTTCCTAGTTGCATCTCCCGAATCCGATCGTGTCCCATGCGGCGGGGGTAGGTGATATCAAATAAGCAGAACTCGTTTGACAAATAGGCCGTAGAGAGTGTAAGGTAAATCTCAACCACGTCCGAGCCTAAGTTTGATCGGGTAAGTCTACCAAGAGCTTGCTTCCTTCCACCTTGAATCGATAGGTCTTCAGGGGTTCTTCAGCAGGCGGCGAGAGAACCTCACCCGTCTTGGCGTTGAACTGTGAAAGGTGCAGAGGGCAAGTGATTATTCCATCGCCGAGAAACCCGTTCCAAAGCTCGGCGTACTCATGTGTGCAGACACCGTCCAGCACACTGTACTCACCATCGATCCATGTTACGATCAGCTCCCTACCGCCAACCGTAAAGTGGTTTATGGCATCCCTCCTTACCTGCGCGAGATCACATACTTCCACGAACATTTGGAACCATACCTGGATGCAGAGCCTAATTAGGCTGGCTCTCGGTTGTAGTTCTGTACTTATAGTGGCCTTCGAATATATCGGTCTGCCCACGGGGACTGGAGGCAAACTCGAGTGCAGATTCGAACACATCCTCACTAGAATCCCGGTCAGAGGACACTGAACCATCCCATTTTTGCTGCAGTGCCTTCCTAAGCGTTGTTCTGAGTTCCCGAGACGGTATGCGTTCCACGGCTTTTTCGAAAAAGGCAAGCATCATGAGTCTTCGAGCGACACCATAGTCAATTCCTCTTGAGAGGAGATAGAACATCTGCTCTTCGTCGACCTGTTCGACTGCGGCTGAATGTGTAGCTTTCACCTCGTTTGTATCTATTTCAAGCGTGGGTATAGCCTCGGCGTTCGCCTGCTTACTAAGTAGCATAGCGTGAATCGACAGATAGGCCCGCGAGTTCTTGGCGCCGGACCTGATTCCCATAGTACCCTTCATCACGGATTTTGAGCTATCCTTCAGCACAGCCTTAGAGAAGACGGCCCCCGTCGACTGCGGGGCAAGAAAGCTTATGTCGGAGACCAAGTCAAACCTCTGCTCCTTGTCCCCGAAAACCACCTCGATATCGTCAGATGAACTACCCTGTCCATTCATTATGCTTTCTAGTCTCCCACGCACTACTTTGCCTCCAAGGTGAGCCAGAGTCCAGCCCATATGCGAGTCCTTGTGTGCGATAACCTTCCTGTTTGTAAACACGGAGGCGGACTCAGAAAGGGTGTTTATGTTTGAATACAAGCCCTGACTACCCTCCAATAGCTGGACGTCGGTTACACCTAGATAGAGCCCACCTTGAGCCGACGAGGAATTATCCTCTACAATGCTGAAACCCGAATTCTCATCTCCGAGAACAATTGACTGGTGGACAAGCGCGTTGTGGCCGCCAGGTAAAACGAGTTTGACGCCTATCGGAGAATCTATGTGAATATCTCTAGGGATATAGACAAACACACCAGAGTTAAAAACCGCGTTGGCGAGCGCGGCGAATTTGTCGGATTCAGACTTAACCGCTTTGGCTAGGAAAGCCCGCTTAAGGAGTTCACCGTGACTCTGAAGGGCCTTGTGAAAATCTTCTACGATAACACCCTCCGCCATGCCGGGCTCATTCAAATCTAGAACGCCACTATCACCGGATAAGTACTCGTATTCGTCGAGCACCACCCCGCCCAGATCTACGTATTTCCTGAAGAGTGGCGAAGCCTCTGGCTCTATCCTTCTGAAGGTTTCAAACGCCTTCAAGCGGTGCTCCAGAAGCCAAGGAGGCTCGTTCCAATCCCTCGAATACCTTATGATTTCCTGCTCCCCTGCGCTGGAAATGTCCAGGTTATACTGCGTTGTCGAGCTGGTCTGGGACATCAAGGATCACCCAGAGGCTAGCCCACCGCGTTGGTCATTTCCATGTTAATTATTTTGTTGAGCTCAACCACGAACTCCAGCGGAAGAGCCCGGGCAAAGTCTTCGATGAACCCCATTACGATCATGGTAAGGGCTTTGCTTTCGGGTATCCCTCTACTCATTAGATAGAACACCTGGTCCTCGCTGATCTTACCCACCGACGCCTCGTGAGATGTGGTTGCTGTGCTGTCATATATTTCGTTGTAGGGATATGTATCCGTCTTTGACTTGTCGTCTATAAGAAGAGCGTCACACCTTACGCTTGCCTTAACGTTTGAAGCCCCTTTAGCAACCCTCAGAAGACCCCGGTAAGTTGTTCTTCCACCATTCATCGAAATCGACTTCGATGTTACCTTGGAGGTTGTGTTCGGCGCCAAATGAATCACTTTTCCACCGGCGTCTTGGTGTTGGCCTTTGCCTGCAAACGCTACCGAGATTAGCTCACCCCTTGCCCCCGGGCCCACCAAATAGATCGATGGATACTTCATGGTTAGCTTGCTACCGATGTTCGCGTCAACCCATTCGACGGTAGCGTTGGCGTATGCGTACGCGCGCTTTGTCACGAGGTTGTACACGTCACCTGACCAGTTCTGGATTGTGGTGTATTTGGCGTGGGCGCCTTCTTTAGCGATCATTTCAACCACCGCCGCGTGAAGTGAATCCGTGGTATAAACCGGCGCGGTGCATCCTTCCATGTAGTGTACCTTAGCCCCTTTCTCAACGATTATCAAAGTCCTCTCAAATTGACCCATACTTTGGGCGTTTATGCGAAAGTATGCCTGCAACGGAACATCTACTTCAACGCCTTCGGGAACATATACAAAGCTGCCTCCACTCCACACCGCACTGTTCAAGGCGGCAAACTTGTTATCTTCGGGGGGAACCAAAGTCGCAAAATATTTACGCACAATGTCCTCGTGTTCCTTCAACGCAGTATCCATGTCGGTGAATATCACGCCCTTCTTCGCCAAATCCTCCTTTACACTGTGATAAACCGACTCAGAATCATACTGGGCACCTACTCCGCCGAAATACTTGCGCTCGGCTTCGGGTATACCCAGCCTCTCAAACGTGTTCTTTATTTCGGGCGGAAGCTCAGACCAGTCACGCTTAGACTTGTCAGTGGGTTTGAGATAGTACGTAAGTGAGTCAAAGTCTATCTTGGACAAATCCCCACCCCAGTCGGGCATAGGTTTCTTCAGAAATACTTCAAGAGCCCTCAGCCTGAAGTCCCGCATCCATTGGGGCTCATTCTTAATCCTTGAAATCTCTTCGACCACCTGCCTGTTCAATCCCTTGTTTGCGACGTACAGGTATTTGGTATCCGCTTTGAAGTCGTATTTGGAGTAGTCGAATTCAAGAGTGGGGGTAGAATCTACCAAGCATTACACCACGCAAGAATGGTATCCACGGTATTTAAACATTATGACATAAGTCATCAGGGCTCGGTTACACGGCCTGAGCCAGAGACACATCTATACATTTAACCCTATGGGGGTTCGAGGGGGCGGAAGTCCACATCCGTGAGGGCGGGGCAGTTCACAGCATGGTTCCGTGTGGCTACTCGTAAACAAATCTGAATTTACCCTGCAAGGAAGCTGTGAATTAGGTGCACCCCACTACCGGGGTGGCGAAAACGTGTAGCCAGCGGCTCTACACGCGTCTTCAACAGTGCGGACCAAGGTTTCCGAACCAGCTCCCGCCACCATTATCCCAACCGTTTTCTTCTGCATGTTAACCGTCACTGATGCTACAGTAGTGTCTCCGGGTGTGACCATTCTTTTGCCGTATCTGTCAACCAGCTCTAAAATGGTATCCTGAAAATAGTCTTCGCTTACAGACGCAAGCAGGTCCTTAAGCGCCTCTTCAGCGGCGTTTGCTTCCACGCAGAACACACTCAACCCTCCGTCAGGAAGAAGCGTGTTGACGTTGACGCAGTCAGCCATGCCCCGCCACCATTCGCCATAGATATAAGGATCTACGCTAATCCCCCGTGTTTTACACGCAGCTGATCAAGTCTTGGATTCAACACCTGTAAAGTCGGATGAACCGCAGCACGCCCACCTGCTAGTTGTACTTGGTCACGCGGGGGTGGGTAAGGACACGGTGGCGGCCTACCTGTCACGCAGGTACGGGTTCAAGGTTATATCTCTGTATCAGCCGCTCAAGAGGATCTGCGTGGCGATGGGCCTCGGCTTGAATAGAGATACCGTGTCAAAGATGGGCAGAATTCTTTCGACCAACCTAGGCCGAGACGTTTTCATAAACTGGTGCGACGGGGTACTTACCTTTCAGGACACGGTGATCAAGGATATCAGATACCTAAACGAGGTGGAACACTACAGGTCGACCTCGTGCCTGTCCCTTTTCATTCAATGTGAACCAAAAATTGCTCTTGCTAGGATTATTGCAAGGAAAAGACCGGGAGACCCCATCACCATGAGGCAGCTAGAAGAAGTATGGAGCTCAGAACGTGAGCTTGACTTGATACCGGAACACTGGACTGTAAAAATCGACAATTCTGGCTCTAGGAAAAAGCTTTACAATAGACTCGATGGCCTGATCAGGGAACTGAAGTGACCACAGACTCGAATAATAAACCAGAGTTGTATTATGAGCTCACACCTCCTTCGAAAAGAAGCACGAGGCACGAGCTCGACGACACCCTCCGCAAACTTCTCGCTACAGGTTGTCTTTCAGTGGATATTACGGATTCCCCTACCGGTGAACGCCACAGCTCAGCCGTGGCTGCAGCCACATACGTTAAGACGGTCTATCCGTTTGAGGTGCTGTGTCACATCAGAACCCGGGATTACACACTGCAAGGTATTGACTCATTTGTCAGGGCGTGCTCTGTGTGGGACGTTGAGAGAATTCTGTTTGTCTATGGAGAGGGAGGGTCGGAGTCCGGAGTATTCCCCTCGAAGGCGTTGCAGCATGTGAGAAGTACGAAGGCGCTCGAACACCACATAGATCTGGGTCTGGTTTACGACCCCTCCAAGCCCAATTCACTAGCGCGCAAACTGGAGAGTGAACCCGACTTCCTATATTACGCTCCAGCGCTATCGGTGGATGATGTTAAATCAATGGCGAGCGACGCGAAGGCCGCCGGATGCAAAACGTTCATAGGGGTGATGCCCCCTAGCGGTGGCAACAAATTGATTCTCGAAAGAATTGGTGTAACCGGATCCAAGCTTGAGGAGTACATGGCTAACTACGAAAAAGTGGTTGAAGATGCGTGGTCGCGCTCAGACTACCTCGTGGTTATGAGTCCGGCGGATCAGAAGGCGGGCATTGAACTGGTTTCCAAGGTGATTCGAAAATGACTTTACAGGCCACGGTTCTCGGAGGATCACCGCACGGCGTACTCATGAAATACAGACAGATGATGCATGAAGGTAAAATCTCCGAGGAAAAATATCTAGCGAAGTTGGAAGCGCAGACAGGGAAATTTATCCGTTTTCAACTTCGACTTGGCGTAAACCCTGTTTCTGACGGGCTGCTGGAGTGGGATGACCTGTTCGCTCCCTACTGCAGGGGAGCGCTGGCCGGTGCTGAAAGAGGTAGCCTGATAAGATTCTTTGACAACAACGTGTACTACAGGAGGCCCGTAATCACGGCGAAGTTAAGGCTAAATTCACCGGTTTCCTCATCCACTTTGATGCGGGCCTTAAACTATGCTGCACCCGGGAGGTTCAAGGGATTTATCCCGGGTCCAGAAACCTTCGTGCGCCTATCTGAAGACAAATACTATCAGAGCGCTGATGCCTTTGTACTGGATGTCGCTCAGGTTCTGAGAGAAGATTTATCCTATCTAATTGGGAAGGGTGTTGGGGCTGTTGAGGTTTTTGATCCCTCTCTTTCGTATGCTTCCTCCGAACGGCTGACTCTGCTTAAGCCAATCTACCAGGACTTCATCCGGGGGTTCGAGGATAAGACTTGGATAGCTCTCCCCTACTTTTGGCCCAGAAGAGAAGTGATTGACTGGTTGGCAGATGTTGGCTTAACCACCGTTTGTCCCGATTTTTCCCCTACAACGTTTCACAGCGGAGACAACGTGAACGACTTCCTAGGTACTTTAGCAGCCCTGAAGAGGTGGCTCAGTGAATTGAGTCCTCTGACACGGCAGATGGGATTCATTCTTGGACTGACAGATTCCAGGAACACGTTGGTGGAGCAGGCTTCCTATATTAGGGACGCGGTTGACGCGGCTGTGGAAACCGGAGCCAAGGTAAGAGGTGTTTCAAACAACGGTACGCTGGACCTTCTTCCGGAGAGTGTGGCTTTCAAAAAGATTCGTGTATTAGCCAAAGCGGCCAAGTCATGGAGCGGAGGGGAGAGGTGAATGGAACTTCTGCCGACAACCGTGATCGGGAGCTACCCTAGACCGAACTGGCTGAAACACGCTCTTTCGTTGTACCGTCGCGGAAAGATTGGTGAGTCGGAACTCGAGTCCGCTATGGATGATGCGTGCAAGCTGGTTTTGAAGGAACATGAACTTGCAGGCGTGGATATAGTAACCGACGGAGAAATGCGTCGGGACGAAATGGTAGAGTTCTTCGCGGAAAGGCTTGAAGGATACCGTTTTTACGGTGATGTCAGAGTGTGGGGGACTGCCCACTACAATAAGCCAGCTGCCATTGCTCCTATCAGGTATAAGGCTCCCATGCTTGTTTCAGAATTCTCTTTCGCACGTTCGTGCACGTCTAAGAGGGTTAAAGCAACAATCACGGGGCCGTACACCCTGGCTGACTGGAGTTACAACGAATACTACGGCTCCAAGAGAGAATTCGTAATGGAGCTTGCACACGTTGTGAGGCAGGAACTTCGCAACTTGGTTTCAGCCGGAGCAGACTTTGTGCAGGTGGACGAACCCGCGCTTCCAACTCATGTGAACGAAATCGAACTCGCGAAAGATGGTTTCAACGAAGCGGTACGTGGAGTTGATGCAAAGACGGCGGTACATGTGTGCTACGGCGATTACTCGGTGATGCTCCCTTATCTTAACGAGTTCAACACGTCCCAGTTTGCACTTGAGTTCGCCAACAGAAGATTCAGTGATTTAGAGCTGTTCAAACAAAGCGATTTCAAGAAAGAGCTCGGCTTCGGCGTAATTGACGTACACAACCGAAGAGTAGAGACACAGGAAGAGGTGGAGCACGGGATTAAGCTTTGCCTTAATTATCTCGAACCAGACAAGGTGTACGTCAATCCTGACTGCGGACTTAAGCTCCTTCCCAAGGAGATTGCGTTTCAGAAACTTGTGGCCATGGTTAACGGCACCCAAAAGGTCAGGAGCCAACTCACTAGAAGGTGACCGATGACACGACAAAGCCTAAAATCTCTTTCAACCCTACATGGTAAGGCGATACCGCTTGACAGACCCCCTATCAGCCAAAGAGCTTGTAGATAAAGCATACCAGTATGTTGACCGTGTGGCAAAAGAGTGCAGGAAGAATCTATTGATTCAGCTAACTTCGTCTAAAAAGCGGTTCCGAAAGGAGGATGTGGGCGTTGCACTTGGGCGAGAGTTAGAAGCCTGGTTCAACCAGAGAGACAAGTTACTGGGGGTACGCTTTAACCCGGCTACGGTTAAGAACGGCCCCAGAGGAGACATACACTTCCTGCTTGAGGGTAAGACCAAAGATGCCAAGTTCACTCTCAACTGCGACGCGGAGACCTACGAGGTCCCCGGCCTCGCAGGTGAAGTCGCCTTAAAATCGGTCAACGTAACAGCAGACAGAAACAGATTCACAAGACCATGAGCTTGGCAAAGATTATGAGCTTCGCGATTCCCATATAGCCGAGAAATGTGGATGCCGGGGCTCAGGAATCAGGCTCGGGTCGTACAACTTGGTTGAGAGCGCCTTGCGACACGTCCACGGTTAGCTGGGTTCAGCATCATAACTCCACGCTGATACACCGTAATAAACGAACGGGGGTACGGCATCGAAGCTCGGGGCATCATGGTTGAATGCATTTGAAGCCATGGGCGCCAAAGTGTGAAACGATGACTACCCTAGTCTCCTCAATCAAAGGCGAAAGCGGCGTATCCTGCGTGGCAAAAGGAACCCTTCGTCTTACCAACTTGTGCAGAACACGTGATTTAGGAGATAGCTTCTCCTCAACCTGTTTCATATCGGCAGCCTGACAGGAACAAAGTACCTCGGCTGCGGCAATATACCAGAGTTTATCAACTAAGGCGAGCAGCTTCCTTGATGCGTGGAAACCCATGCTCGCGTGATCTTCTTGCCCACCCGAAACCGACGCTGTGTCCACGCTTGCAGGAGTAGCTAGGAGTCTGCACTCCTCTGCAAGTGAGGCGGCGGTATACTGAGCTATCATGAAACCGGTGTTCAGCCCAGGCTCCGCTGAGAGAAAATCTGTAAGGCCCGTGAACCTTGAGTCAAGGGTCTTCTCAATTCTCTTTTCTGACAAGTGGCCCAGAGGGACCAGCGCTAGCGCAAGCGTGTCGCAGACGAGTGATACGGGCTGCGCGTGGAAGTTGCCCCCGCTTACGACGGGGTTGTTTCCAGAGGAGGAGAACACGATCGGATTGTCACTGACAGAGTTCGCCTCCGTGGCCAAGACTCCAGCTGCAAATTTGAGCGCTAACCTAGCGGATCCGTGAACCTGAGGAATACACCTAATACTGTAGGGTTCCTGGGTTCTCTTAGAGGAGTCTACGAGTGAGCTTCCCTGAAGTGTGGATAGAACGCGTCTAGCGGATTCCTGCTGGCCCTCTAAGGGTCGGAGGGCGTGGATTCTTGAATCAAATGGTTGCATAGATGAACCCAAAACCTGGATGGTGAGCGCCGCCACTTGGTCGAAGGCTTCCACAAGTCTCTCTGCCTCAAAATACGCCAGAATAGCTGCCGCCGTGGTAGCCTGAGTGCCATTGATCAATGCAAGTCCCTCCTTTGGTTGGAGGGTTACGGGTTTTAGCCTGTGCTTCCCCAAGACTTCAGCTGAACTCCTGATCACTCCTTTCTCGTAACATAGTCCCTCACCGATAAGTGTGAGGGCTATGTGGGCAAGTGGGGCGAGATCACCGCTCGCGCCCAGAGAACCGTAGACAGGAACAGCGGGTATAATATCTTCGTTGAGGAGACCAGCCAATGACTTTACAAGTTCGGGTGTAACGCCAGAATAACCCTTCAAAAGGGAGTTCAGCCTAAGCACCATCGCTGCGCGCACGAGCTCACGCGACAGATGCGGTCCCACACCGGCGCTGTGACTTCTTACTAGATTCCGCTGCAGTTCAGCAGCTCTATGAGCTTCGACAGTCTTGTCCGCTAGCTTCCCGAACCCTGTGTTTACACCGTAAACCCTTCTCTTCGAAACAATACGGCTTACAAATTCTCGACACGCAGCAACCCGCTTCAACGCAGCATCAGACAGACGGATGCTCGCCTCACCTAGGGCTATCGACGCCACGTCATCGATCACAAGATGGTTCCCATCCAGCTCCACTAATCGAGAACGAGTTTTGCACACGTTGAATGGTTGTGCTACGGCTTAAAAACGGTTCGGATCCCACATCCCGGGTTTGGACGCAGAGGAATTGCGGCACCTAGCGCTGTAGAGTCTTCTCAACCCGTGACCACGCGTTCCATACTGGGTTACAGCACGGCTCGGCCAACCATTTCAGTAGCCGCAGGGACAGCGGCGGCTAGCCACCGTTTTCTCTCAGACTTGGTATGCGCCTGTTAAGGGTTAGCTCCACGTTTGAGAACGCGGTTCTGTCCCTAGGCGACACGAGCGTGATTGCTTTTCCCCTCTTACCCATTCTACCTGTTCTACCCGTTCGATGCACGTAAGTAGCCGGCTCCATAGGGACATCGTAGTTTATGACACAGGCTATGTTAGATACGTCTATTCCACGGGCAGCTACGTCGGTTGCGACAAGTACTTCAATCGACCCCGACCTGAACCGTGACATCACAGCGTCTCTCTGGGCCTGAGACATATCACCGTTTATCCACCCCGCTCTGAATCCGCGGGCCCTGAGCATTTTACCCACCTGCTCCGACCTCCGCTTAGTGGCCGTGAAAACAAGAAGCTTCGAGCCGCGGTGCTCTCTTACTATCCTCTCCAACTCAACATCCTTGGTATTGGCGTACACGTCTACGGCGTAGTGCTCTATAGACTCAACGTTGAACTCGTCGTCACCTGCAAGCTTGATGAACTCATAGTTTCCGCAAAAATTCCGCGCAAGCCTTTCAACTTCGTAGGGGATGGTTGCAGAAAACATACTCACAGCCTTTGCATTCCTCGCTTCCCTCAGTATCCTGCCAACGTCGTCAATGAATCCCATATCGAGCATTCGGTCAGCCTCGTCAACTACTATGCTCTTGATCTGGTCAAGCCGGAGGGTTCCACGTTCCACGTGGTCTAGTATCCTTCCTGGCGTACCAACTACCACATGGTGGCGCTGCCTAAGCCTGTCAATCTGGGGATTGATGCTCAAGCCACCTATCACAGTAACCACGCTGAACTGCATAAACTTGGCGAGTTTACGAAACTCATCGGAGATCTGTTCCGCGAGCTCCCTTGTCGGAGCGAGCACAAGATGGGGGTACGCCCCACTACAAACCGAGTTGAGAATGGGGATCGCGAACGCCGCGGTCTTACCTGTACCTGTTTTGGACTGAACCACAACGTTCTTACCACTCAGCAGGAAGGGTATCACCAGCTCCTGCACCTCCGTCGGTCTCTGATACTTCGCCTCCCGTATTCCCTTCATTATAAGGGGGTCAATCAAAAAATCCGAAAACCCTTTCCCTTCAGTTCCTTCAACCATAGCTTTCATCCTTTTCACTGTTCACTACGTCTTGAACACAGCTTAACGTGTACATTTATTGTGTAAACACGTCCTCAGCACATGTACTGGACGAATAAGAAGAGTTCACTTCGTAGCTATTAAGCTTAGCGGTAGAACACCCTGAAGCGACTAGAACCGCGGCCTTGCCCAGACCATCGGGATGAGGTGACTTCTCACAAAAGTTAAGATTAACCAAACAATGCTTGAGTGTGCCCAAAAGCAAGGATTTGCTTACAGTCGACCTATCCGAAGTCGGGTTGCGCGACGTACCACTCGTGGGGGGAAAGAACGCTAGCATTGGTGAGCTCATCAAGATGGGGGTGAACGCGCCCGAAGGCTTCGCGGTCACGGTTGATGCGTATAGGCTGTTCATGGAGAGCAGCAGACTACCCGCTAAGATAGCCGAGGTGCTTGAATCCACCGACAAAGAAGATGTTGGGTCGCTGCAAGACGCCTCTTCTAAGATCAGGACTATGATAGAGCAGGCGCCTATTCCGTTTGAACTCGAAAAGGAGATAAGGTCTTCCTACAGGACTCTTTGCGAGCGTCTGGGGAGGAAGAACGTGGAGGTTGCCGTCAGGAGCAGCGCCTCCAGCGAAGATTCTCCCGAGGCAAGCTTCGCGGGTCAGCAGGATACATATTTGTTTGTCTCTGGCCAAGAGAACGTTCTAAAGTTTGTCAAAAAGTGTTACAGTTCGGTGTTTACTCCCCGCGCAATCGTCTATAGGAACGAGAAGGGATACGATCACCTCTCGGTTGGGCTGAGCGTGGGCGTTATGCGCATGATTGAAAGCAGATCATCCGGGGTGTGCTTCACCCTCGACCCGGTCACCGGCGACAACTCGGTTATCGTGGTTGAAGGCTCCTGGGGTATAGGCGAGTCTGTGGTGCAAGGTAGAGTAGTACCCGACAAGTACGTAGTGCAGAAGAACGGATTCCAGATTAAAGATAAGCAGATTTCGGATAAGTCACTTATGACAGTAAGAGATGAAGCAGCAAAATTTGGCACATATTCAAAGGAGGTTCCAGTCCCCGAGGATCTGCGTAGGAAGCAGTGTGTAAGCGATGAACAGCTGATTGAACTCGTTAAGCAGGCTGTAAAAATAGAAGAGCACTACGGGAGGGCGGTTGACATCGAATGGGCCATAGACAAGGAAACCGACAAAGTGTACATCGTGCAGGCTAGGCCAGAGACCGTGTGGGGTTCCAAGACCACCTCCAACAATGTGATACTGAAGGGCCTTGGTGCATCCCCCGGGTCCGCTTCTGGTCGGGTTCACATAATACTGAATTCTTCCGAACTCGGCTCGTTCAAAACGGGCGAAGTACTTGTGACGAAGATGACCACCCCCGACTGGGTTCCGGCTATGAGCAAAGCATCTGCAATAGTCACCGACAGCGGAGGCATGACCGCGCACGCGGCGATAGTGTCCAGAGAACTGGGTATACCCTGCGTTGTGGGAACAGGCAACTCCACGACGCTTCTCAGGAACGGTCAAATGGTCACGGTTGACGGAAGCACAGGCACGGTGGTCGACGGCAAAATTGACCTGTCTGGGAAGGCCGCCTCAGCCAGCGGAGAGGCCACCCAACTAGCGGAATACGTCCCCACAACCGGAACCAAAGTGTACATGAACTTGGGTGGACCTGCCAAGATAGACGAATACAAGAGCCTGCCCTTCGACGGAATCGGGCTTATGCGCGTGGAATTCATCATAGCAGACTGGATAGGGCAGCACCCCCTAGACCTACTCGAACAGGGAGGCGAAGAGGTGTTCGTGGGTAAGCTAGCGGAGGGAATAGCGAAGGTTGCCCAAGCAATCTACCCGCGCCCGGTAGTGGTGCGCTTCAGCGACTTTAAAACAAACGAATACAGAGCGCTGAAGGGCGGTGAAAAGTATGAGCCTGAGGAATCCAACCCTATGCTGGGGTGGCGCGGCGTCTCAAGATATGTAAGCAAAACCTATGAGCCCGCATTCAGGATGGAGTGTAAAGCCATACGCAAAGTACGCGAGTCCATGGGGTTGAAGAACGTCTGGGTCATGCTCCCGTTTGCAAGGACTCCTTGGGAGGTTGACCGCGCCGTTAGAATAATGGAATCTGAGGGGTTGAGCCGCACCAGAGACTTTAAGGTGTGGATCATGGCGGAGGTTCCCAGTGTGGTGCTTTTGGCATCCGAGTTCTCAAAATTCTGCGACGGATTCAGCATAGGAAGTAACGACCTTACCCAGCTTATACTGGGAGCCGACAGAGATTCGTCTACGCTGGCTTCCTTGGGCTACTTCGACGAGCGTGACCCGGCTGTTGAAAAGGCGATATCCATTCTCATAGAGGAAGCACACAAAAGCGGTGTGACCGTAAGCATATGTGGGCAGGCTCCCTCAGTATACCCGGAGTTCACAGAGTTCCTGGTTAGCAAGGGAGTGGATAGTGTAAGCGTAAATCCCGACGCGGTTTCCTCTACAAGGCGACTCGTGGCTAGCGTAGAGCAGAGGATACTGCTGAAGAACGCTAGGCTTCGCACCGATGGATCCGGTTAGGTTGTTGAAGAATTACCATCTGGAAGACGATTCTTACACTCTTGACCACTATTTGAAATCGGGCGAAGAGGAAAGGAGAAGGATCTATACGGAGACGTTTAAAAGAGCCGAGTCTTTAAACCCTATACTTAACTCCTACATAACACTGCTGCATGAACAGCTGAATCCGCATACGCGATCTAAAGGAGCCGCGGGTTCAAACGGTTTCAGAGGCGCCCCGTTCGCTGTGAAGGATGTGATAGAGACAGCCGGGGTGGTTACGACTGCGGGGTCTCTTATCCTTAAAGACTATATTCCAGACGAAGACGCACCATGTGTTACCGCCCTCAAAAAGAGGGGGGCGGTTGTGGTGGGCAAGACCAACACGCATGAATTCGCGGCCGGAGCAACCTCGATCAACCCTCACTACGGCCCAGTTAAGAATCCGTTTGATATTCGGCGGATAAGTGGCGGAAGCAGCGGCGGATCAGCTGCAGCAGTGGCTTCCGGAAGCTCACTTTTTGCTTTGGGAACAGACACAGGAGGGTCAGTCAGGATACCCGCGGCCCTCTGCGGAGTTACAGGGTTCAAGCCCAGCTACTCGGCGATAAGCACTGAAGGCGTCATACCCTTCAGCTGGAGCCTGGACCATGTGGGGATAATAGGTCGAACAGTGGCTGACTGCTCAAAGGTATTTGAGGCGATGCGCGCGGATTCGGGGAATAATGGACCAGTGGACGGTTGCGGCGAACACGCTGAGTCTCGCTTCTTTGAAATCCGAGGAATGGTACTCGGAATGTGCAGACAGTACCTCGAGGGATGCTCCGTGTACGTAAGAAAGCAATTTGAATCAGCGATAACTAAGCTACGTCAAGAGGGCGCCAAAACGGTATGGATAACTCTGCCGCCTCGGGATCTCACCCAGGCGTGTCGACGAGTGATTCTTGAGTCTGAAGCCTATTCTTACCACGAACAATACCTCACCAAGTTCGGGCCGCTGTACGGAGAAGACGTCAAGAAAATCCTGGAAAGGGGTTCCCACTACCTAGCCGCAGACTACCTTGATGCACAACGTGCACGAACGAGGATCTTTCGCGAATACGAACGTGCATTCGACGAATGCGACTTCCTCGCCACGCCGACTGTTCAGATCGTCGCTCCGCTTCTAGGATCGGCTGGGTCGGCTGACACGCGGCTGAAACTGATAGCTAACACTGAAGCGTTTAACCTGACCGGTCAACCCGCCATCTCCGTGCGGATCACGTCCAAGAGCATGCTCCCTGTGGGACTACAGCTGTCCGCAGCCTACGGATGCGACACCAGACTACTTGCTGCGGCGAAGAGCGTTGAGGCTGTTATAAAGGGGGGAAACCCGTGACCAGAAGTGTATCTGACGCCGAAAGAATGCTCAAGGCTATCCGTGAGGCATCGCTGGGCGAGCGACCTATCTTCTCCCCGTGTTTTAAGCGTCTTGTTCGACGCCGGACGCAAGACCGCCGCGGCGCCTCATAGTTCAAACGCTATCAGGGGGACAATGAGCTCCTCAAGGGTCAGACCCCCATGGTTTCCGCGCATAGAGGGGTAATCATACGCAGGGTAGCGGTAGGCGTAGGAGTGCGCCTGGTGTGGGAGCGCTATGAGTTCGCCGATCCTAGACTCAAAACCCTGTCTACGACCGTTGTTACCGAAGAAACCCTTCTTCAGGGCCTCGGAACTTTCCACAAGCACGCTCGTCGACCCGAATCTTGCTTGCGCGACTTCTCTAAGCTTCTCACGGTCGGATGGGTACATGACTACTGCCCTAGAATCTCCTGTAGGTGGAGCCGCGAGCGTAGAGAGTAGCTCAGTGTCCTGCGATAGATCGTGGAACTGTCCCTCCGGAATATACACTTGACCGTGGTCAGCTGTTATGAACATCGCAGCGTCTACTCCTCTACACCTCTCCAGAAGCTCTGTGCCAAGCAAATGGAACACCGAATTTAGTTCAGCCATGTACTCTTCGGTACCCGGCCCGTACTTGTGGGACACAGTGTCCACTCCGCTCCAGTAAACGAATATGTACTCTTCTCTAGACGGATCCTCACACAGCTTCTTCCTGAGGCTTACGAACAGGTCGGAAAGCTGCGCGTATCTGACGCGTTCGCTCCCACTGTAAAGCGACCTGGACATCACCGTATTCACCAAGTAGTTGGGTGTGAGCACGCTTGTTGAGACCCCCTTTTCCCAGAGGGCGTGATAAACCGTTCTCTCGGGGTAAAGGTATGTAGGTTGTATGCCAGACTTTTCCAGACCCCCCTCACCCTTCTCGGTAGCGGGCGTGAAGCTTATGGTATTAATAACCGAACCAAGCTCCTTAACATACATCGTGAACCCTATCACCCCGTGCTCCGCTGGTGTAAGACCAGTGTTTACCGACGACATCACGGTACTGGTTGTTGAAGGAAACATTGTGGTGAGCTGTCCAATGTCAGAGGCCTTCCCCAGAACCTTCTCCACTGACTGGATGCTCTTTCTCGCAGTCATAAGGTGGCCGTATCCAAGGCCGTCTGTGAGCATCACCACGATTTTCTTGTGATTGAACAAATCGGATGACCCTCTCACAGGGTTTGTGCCCCCTGCAGAGAACCTACTCAGCACGGAGTGAGCGATATTCATGTTGCTGTAGCCGTCGTACCTGGGGAGGTAAACCTGCTCGTAATTTTGAACACTTATACGGAGGTCGAATGGCTCGGAATTCATATTCAAACCCCTACGCAACCACATACCTCTTTTTTAGCTTATGCATCAACTCTTGCTGGTTGCCAAGGGTCTCGCATGAAGCTGCCCAGACTCTTCCGTGAATGCCCACTTACTTATATCCAAAGCTATCCTACCTAAAGATGACCTTGGTGCCAGCAGAAACAGGAACGGCCCCTCGTAGCCACTTACCTTAAGCTGCTCTTCCCTACCTTGAGTATAATGAACAACTATCGTTCTCCCTACAAATTTAAGATACTCCATATTCCTGCTGTGTGTCTTAGCCTTAGAGCCATAATTTATCGAAGGGACGTACTTGCCCGACAACTCATTCACGAACGCTGCTCCGATAAGCGTTTAAGCCTTACTTGTCGACGGGGTTTGAGCATATTCGCTTCTGCGACGCTCAAGCGAGGGGACAGCTCGTGAAACACCCAAGAACACTA
>JAMDBQ010000018.1:27819-37189 GCA_023487445.1 Candidatus Martarchaeota archaeon
GCTTTGCTGCGAAAGCGGATAATACACTAGGGTAAGTTCAGGCGTGGTGTTTGAAAACACGATGAAGTAGTAGTCGCCGGTAAGGTTAGCGTATGAGAACACGTAATTAGTCCTTTCATAGGGGGGAACACCGAAGCTAGTCGCGCTAGCATACGAAACCTTTGAAAGATTCGCAGAAGACACCAAGTATCCGTAGCCTGAGATGGAACCTGACCCGTTTGGGTTCACCTTTACAGTCAAGTCACCTATCCGAGGAAAAGAGATTTCAGTAGAAACCCACTCCCCCGCAACCATCTGAGTAGGGGATTCGTGAAGAGTATCAGACCTTAGAGTCGACAAGGAGTAGTAGGCCATCCCAGCCAAGACAGCGCATCCTATCACGGTCAAAGCCAAGCCGGCAGCAACCATGGGTTTCATGTTAACGTGAACTAGTTGTTCTCCGGGTGATTTATGTTGAATGGGTTTGGAATTTTGCATTCACAAAATCATCTGCAAGTTGTCTCGGGACCATGTTAGTTGCCTCTACCTCTTTGCTCAAGGGTCGCTGCCTCGGGAAGCCTGGTTATCAGACCGCTTCATAGGATCGTGGTCACTCCACCCAAGCAGACACAGGGGCTCAGAGTTACGCAGTGTCCCCCTAGAACGAGGCGGATGCACCTCGTATATTTTTGGTGCACTGCATCCAGTCAGAGCGCCTTAAAGTTGTCGTACCAGACCTCGTATGCGCGTATCATGTCTGGACTGACGCTGGGCTTTCGGAGCGCAAGGACATCTTTGAAGTCGTCCAAGGTTATTTCTCTCGTAGAGCTACCCGGCTTATCAGCCTGACCAGATTCAAACAGCTCCCTTACAACACGTAGCTGGGCTGACTGACATATATCCCTGATGTCGCTCGGGGTATACGACTCAATCATCTGTGAGATTGCCTCAGCAGTCGCGCCGGGAGCCAGTCTTAGGCTCTTTGAGTAAAGCTCAAACGTCTTCATCCTTGCATCCCTGTCAGGCAGACTGACCATTATCCTCTTCTGAAACCTCCTTATGAAGGGAGCGTCAAGATTCCACGGCTTGTTCGTGGCCGCTATCACATACACCGAACTGTTTTTACCCTTCTCTGAAAGCCCATCCATTTCTTGGAGGAACTGGTTCCTCACCCTTACTTCTCCCCCCACCTCATTCGAGTGAACTCCGAACAAGGCGTCAACCTCATCTATGAATATCAGAACAGACCCCTTGGTCGACCTCGCCTGGCTGAATATTCTCGATACGTTCTTCTCAGCCTCTCCCAGCCAACGCGACATAATCGCCGCGGCATCCACGCTTATAAAAGTCGCATCTATTTCGGCCGCAGTCGCAGCCGCAAGCAGGGTTTTCCCGCATCCGGGCGGACCAAACACAAGTATCCCCCGCGGCCACCCCAACGGGAACAAATCGGGTCTCCTCGTCGGATACACCACCGACTCGCGGATCGCCCGTTTGGCGTCGTCAAGACCTATAACGTCTTCCCATTTTACACTCGGCTTCTCCTTGATGACTAATTCATCGTACTTGGCTTTCGCCTGAGGCGTCTCCCCCCTCAACTGGGGAGCAGAGGATTCCTCAGACGTCTCGTCCAAGGCTTCACCTTTCAGCGCCCTGACACGTTGCTGATAGGCCCTTATCCTCTGAATATAGATGCCATTCAACTCGTATCCGGGGTAAAGCGTCACCAACTTGTTGAGGACGTCGATCGCCTGTTGATACTTCGATATCGCAGTTCCCCGCGAACCGTTTCTGTCCGCCTGAACAGCGTCATTTGCGAATCTTATAGCCGCCTGTTCAAGTTCGGGCGCAGCATAGCCAACGTCTTGTAGAGCCATTCAAACACACCGTACCTATGTTCTCAGAGGTCAACATCCAGTTTGATTCTTCCGGTGGCTTCAAGGTCTTTGAGTGCATCCTTAATGCTAGACTTGTCTACACCGAATTCTCTACTACATTTTGAAACGTCAATATAGCCCCGGTTACTCTTTATGTAGGCGTACACCTTCTCAGCCAAATCGCTCCGTCCGTCGGTAACCATCACAGAGATCAGGCCGTCAGCGCTACCGTTGACAGATGAGTTTGTAACACTTTTACTGGTTCTAGCGGCCGCCTGCTCCTTCGACGACTCAGCTGCAGCAGAGCCCCCTCCGGGATGAGACTCCATTTGGCCTCCCGCAGGGGGGTGGTCGAGGATAGACTTGATGGACTGCATACCATTCGCTTTAACGTAGTCAACCAGGGGCTTGAGCTCTCCCTTGATTTCGCTGCCGTCCAAATTATCCAAGCTCTGCCTGAGGCGCACATCAGCCTCCCTAGCCACCTCCCTCAGAACCTCTTCAACCCCTTCTGACTGGAAGCTTGAGGTGAAATCGTCGAGGGGGGTATCGGGAGTAGATATGCTTAGCACGGACGCAAGTGTCTGCGTTGCCGCATCAAGACCCCTAGCTGCCTCGGGTACAAGCATCTGCAACTGACTCTTGACCTGGACAAGAGCAAACGTGAGAGGTTTAAGGCTCACACTCACCTGTCCAAGTTCCCTTGCGGTAGCCATTCTGAGCCTAAGCGCTTCCACTATGAGTTCGGCCTGCTGCAGCATAGCCAACGTCTTGTGTATTTCAACAAGCTCGTTTGCGTAAATCCTTGCCCTAGCCTTTTCCTTGTTAGCGATGTGCAGTGCACACGTTTTGAGAATCTGCGCCTCCCATGTCTGCAGCGTTTTCAGCCTCATGCGTAACTGGGCGTGCTGCTCATTAAGCCTCTTGGAAACATCGTCACACTGGGAAAAGAAGTCTCTGTGGCGCTTGATCATTCCATCGAAATAGGATGAAGCCCCCAACTAAATCACTCCTAGGAATCCTCCGTACCTGTGCGAATAATTTCCACCTTGAACACATCCTTGTACTCCCTAACGAATCGGCTAAGCATCTTCAGCTCTTCTTCAAGGTCGGCAAGTTCAAGATTGGAGGAATTCAGCCCTTCCCTGAGAACTTTGGACCAGTAGTCGAATCGGTGTTCATCCAGCTGCCTAAGCCGTCTACCCACGTTGAGTTCTACGAAACACCTTTCAAGTGTTTCGACTTCAAAATGCAGACGATCTATTCTCCTTTGAGTCCTTTCGAGAAGCGGCTGAACAGAATCCAGCGCCTCATTGAATCTAGCCCTGTACTGTATCTGCGCAGCGGTTAGAACCGGGACATCCTGATCGGTTTGCGCAGAACCCTGTTGGCCATCGGACTTCTCAAGCGCCTTGATCCTGCTGAACAGCCACACTATCCTCTCCTTAGCTTCGTTTAGCTCCTGTTTAATCTGAGACCTGACTACAAGCGTCGATCCGTCTACCACTACTCTAACAGGATCCACTTCTTCGAAGCCGCTGCTCGTCTGCACCACCAAACTATACCTAGCGGGCGAACCCGAAGAACCGTCCGACTCGGGAAGATAGGTTGTGACGCCGGCCACCGTGCCCATTGCCCTGTTATACTCGTCCTTGACCTGCTTACCCAGATACTGAATGGGCGAAAAACCCTCTCTGTCAACGTTGTCGGCGCCGATCAACCAGATCAGTCTCTGATGGGGTTACTGATTTGTCTGTTGAGACGAGGTTCCAGTGGGCAGGTCGGGGAATTCGCCTTTGAGTCTTGTCTCGGCGAGAGTCGCTGCCTCGTCGAGAATCTTTGCGGCGTCTTCGTTACCGGTTTCAAAGTTTATGTTGTAGTTGCCAGTTTGACCAGCCTCGACAAGTATACTGCTCAGCATGTTACTTATCTCACCCATCTCCTTTTCCGCTTCAGGAGTGACTGTTCCGATCCCCTTACTCACGGTTGATATCACTCTTACAGCTGGGGCGAGACTGGACACAATTGAACCAAGCTCATCCACTGTACCCAAACGTAACACAATCGATTCAAGCGCAAGTCTACTCTGCATTATGAGCTTCGCCATCTTCCTAATCTCGGCAACCTCGTTCGCGTATATTGTTGCACGGGCGTTGTCATGACGCTTGACCGCATCAACAACTTTTTCGAACATCACACGCTGTCTCTCGTTAAGACGGCCGTTAATCTGGTCTAGTCTCTGTATCTGCATCTGAAGGCTTCTCACTGCTGCCTCAAGCCTGGGCTTCAGCGGCCCCGCGGGCTTAATCGCATCTCTGATCTTGTCACCGGCGGTTGGTTCCTTCTTCGGTTCCCAACTGGACACGAAGTCTTTATTCAAGAAGATTCCTTTCACAGCTTCAGTGAATCTTTATAAAGATGCTGTCACTTCTGGCTAAGTATCCGCGGTCAACGATCTGACGGTGACCAAGCTACATGCCAAAAAACAACGACATGCCGAAACTATTCGATTTCGGCCTGAGCGACCATGAATCCAGAATTTACACAACGCTCGTATCGCATGGTCCGTGCACCATGGCTGAGCTCGCGCTCAAGGCATCAGTACCAAGGACAAAGGTGTACCCAAATATAAGGAGGCTGGTGAGGAAAGGTTTCGTCGAGATTCTGCCCGAAAAGCCTCTGAAATGTCGGGCGACTTCTCCAGACGAGGCGCTGAAGTCTGTTCTACAGACTAAGGAAGATGAAATCGACGGCATGAAAAAGACCTACGGCAAACTCTTGGAACTTTTCAAAGAAAGTTCAGTGCAGAAAAGTTTGTCTAAAAGGGAGTTTTGGGTAATCGAGGACAGTTCCCATTCGGCTGAGACATTGAGGTCAGAATTAGCACACACCAATAACGAGGCGTTCTTCCTAGTAAACAACTACGGATCGAAAATGCTGCTTTCAGCCAAACAGGATTTGATCGACGCCTCTTCCCGGGGAGTGAAGATTCGGATACTTGTCTCAGACCACGATCTCGCGGATAAACTTGCTGCGCTTTCGGGTTTCGCGGAACTAAGAATGGTGACGCACCAGTCACGTGACAGCTTGGCGCTTATGGACGGAAACACTGTATTCATCTTTTCAGGATCCAGGATAACCGACGCCCAAGTGAAAGGCGCGACACTATACATACGTGACGCCAAGGTGTGTGAGAGCCTGAGGTGGCTGGTCAATGAAGCCATATGGGAGGAGTCCCCCCGGCTGGAAAACGTCTTGTCAATCATGGAATATTCATCGGATCCGGGCAGAGCCATAAAGGCCGCTTCGTCATCGATCTATTCAAATGCAATAATATTTGGGTTTGGACAGTGGCTGATAGAAAAGTACGGCGCGGCTCAGGCTGATAAGGTGATCCAAGAAATAGCTGAGAGAACCCTTGAACTCATAGAAAAAGAGGAAGGGATCAGAATAATGCAGGGAACGATTGACAAGACACTTAAGGTAATCGCGGATCTTGCATCAATATCGGAGAATATAGAGGTCGAGTTCAGCTCAGACGACCCGCTGAAATCGCTTCTATACGTGGTGAATGGGGCGCTTTCGATTCCCTATAAGAGGGGGAAAACGAGTAAATCGAATCACTTGCTCACGGCTTGGGCTCTCCTAATGGAAGCAGCGTTCAGCAAATTCGGATATGACACTTACACCTTGCAAACCGTGTATGACAAAGACAGGGATGAATGGATAACGAAGAAGAGGGTGGTTCAGAAGGGTCTTCAGCCAGTGCGATCACTGGACCAGATAGTTGCAGAACTTTCTAAAGTAACAATCCCGTATGTTGAGGGGCAAGCATCGGCTACAACCGACGACAGAGAACTCTCTTCAGGCGCTGAAGGAAACCAAGGCGACCCTGATCGACAGTAGCCCGATATCCCCTCATCCTCATAGGGTAGAATCATGTAGGAAACCCGGTTAAGGGTTGGTCTCTGGCGAAGGTCTACCTGTCACCCTGCATATACGCGTATATCAAAACTAGAACAACCGAGAAAACTGCGCCCACTATACCGGACACGAGCCAGGTGACGCCAAGTAAAAGGTGTATCCCCCTTATGATTGATTCGACCGCTGGGTAGGTAGCCGTGGCAACAGCTCCACCCAGAAAGCCGATAAGTGAAATCGCAGCTAGCGTGTGTAGTCTGATCACCATGTTACATGCCCATGATTTTCTCTCTACAATATATAAATACCCCGCTAAACCTGTTGCTCCGGTGCCCATGAGGAGGTCAACCCAGAACTCCTGCCCCCCCGAAAGCAATTGCTAACACGTAGAGTGCTATCAGCGTGGGGATCGTGACTCGCCTTATTCCGGGTTGAGTCAAGGAAAACACTCCTGCAGTGGTGGATACGGAAACCGCAACCACTAGCGGGAGGATGGCTCCTGAATACGTGCTCAACGGGTTACCCACAATGTATGAGAGCGTTATCATGCTTCCCAGCAGGAGTGTGTTGCTCTGCAGCTTGCTCCCGACGATAGCTGCCTCGGCTACCTTGGTGGAATCCGCTCCATGGGAGGAGAGAATCAACAAACCAAGGATCTCCGGTAGTTCGTCTACGAGCGGAATCACCAGCGTGGCGATAAGAAGAGGCGGCGCTCCAAACTGGTAAGACACCGATTTGATCGAGTAAACTAGCGGTTTAACAACCACTGCCAACACTAGCATGCCAACAACCATAAGGGTAACACCCGCAGCGGAAGACCTACGGGGGAGACCAAGCTCTCGCGGCCTTGTTTCAAGCGAGAAGTTCCTGTGGGAGATGGTGTAATAGACGTAGTAGAGATAAAGTCCGAGGAAAAGAATCCCGACTATCAGGGGATAGAAACCGAATAGCGACCCAGCGAGGAGAATCAGGGTGGATGACGCGAGGACCAAGATGTCTGATTTTGCACTAACCCAAAGCCTATCCGGCTTATAGGAAGTCGACTTAAAACTGCAGAACAGGAGCGCAGAGACGCCTAGCGTAAACAGGATGATGTTTCCACCAAGCGCTGAACCCAAGGCGATCTCGCCGCTTCGAAGATACACCGCCGTCATGGCGAACACGTACTCTGGCACGGTAGCTATGAATCCGAAGACCAAGCCGCCGCCTACGCTCGCACCCATTTTCCTACCCAGAATTTCTGAGCCTTCCCCTATCAAATAACCTGAAAGCGAAAGCAAGCCCAGATAGAGTGCGATTGAAAGAATCGTGGTCACAGTCACTGGATCCGACGTGGGCAAGCTCAGACCCGCCACCCTATCTCCGGAGGCGTGTAAGGCCCTTTTAGACCCGCCGGTTCGCGAAAGGCCGAATACAGATGGGCGGGGCTGCTCTGGCTTACATGGTTTTGATTCACTTGAGGCGCCCACTGCAAAACGGTGGTGTCGAACCTGCAGTATGGAAGATAGCTGGTGCTCCCGGAGATGAGAGACGCCTCCTCGATCTCAGTTCCAAATGCATTTGAAGATTTAGACGATTTTCGATGCATCGGTACCACGGTTGCCTCAGCTGGCTATTCAGCAAAAGTCCTTTCCGGGGTTAAGGATGTTGTGTGGGTCAAACACCGCTTTGATTTCTCTCATCAGAGCTAGCTCCGCCTTAGAGTGCTCTATGTCCATGTACCCTCTCTTTAGAACTCCTATCCCGTGTTCGCCAGATATTGTTCCACCCATCGACACTGCGAGCTCATACATTCGCCGTCTAAGGTTCGAAAACTCGGCTTCCCCGAGTTTCAAATGGTCGAACTCTAGGTGTATGTTACCGTCTCCGGCGTGGCCGAAAAGTACTGGTTCAACGTCAAGCGGAGCAAGCATCTCCCGCAGACCCCTCACCAGGTCTGGGAATCTGGAGAGGGGCACAGCCAGATCTTCCCTGTGTCTAGGTCCGTATCTTCTTTGCAGCGAATAGGTGACGCGTCCACGCGTGACCCACATCGAGTCAACATTCTCGTCGACGAGTGATTCAGCAGGTAGCTTAATGGAGCTGAGTGTTCCATAAATGTGTTCCATGGTTTTTTCGAAGCCCTCATCAGTAGATTCAACTTCCATCAGGAGGGCTCCCCCAGTCTCGGGTAGCTTTTTTCCTTCGTAGGTGTTGAGACACTTAACGCATACCTCGTCTATGAACTCTATTGCAGATACTTCCAGCGAAGGTGTTTTCCCAAGGATAAGCAGCGCCTGCAAAGCTTGTTGAATTGATGAAATCGGTACTATTACCCCCAGCCTGCGCTCGGGGACAGGGGAGAGCCTCAAGGTCGCCTGGGTTATGAGGCCAAGCGTTCCTTCGCTTCCTACGATCAAATGTAAGAGGTCCAGTCCGCTAGAACTCTTCCTCGACTTGGTGCCCAGCCGCAGGGTTTCTCCGCGCCCTGTAACCACTTCAACCGAGGCCACCCAGTTCTTCGTTGAACCATACTTGTAACTGCGTGGGCCGGCGGCGTTGGTGGAAATGTTTCCACCTATGGTTGAAGTCTCCCAGCTACCCGGGTTTGGGGGGAAAAACAGTCCTGCGGTTTTTAGCTCGTCGTTCAGCCATTTGTTGACGACGCCGGGTTCGACCGTAGCCAACCGGTCCTCTTTGTTGACATCGAGTACTCTGTTCATAGTTGAAAAATCCACCACGAGCCCTCCTGCTATCGGAACACACTCGCCGGCTAACCCTGTTCCCGCACCTCTGGCAACGACGGGCACGCCCAGAGGAGCGGCCCATCTGACCGCTAGTTCCACATCCCGCGGCGTACCGACTCTCAGAACCGCCCACGGAGTAGAAGAGATTCCTGATGCATCCGTAGCGTAAGGACTCACAAGATCCTCGTCAGCCACTACCTCTCCACTTACTTTGTTTGCAAGATCCCCTAGTTCCTGTGTGAACGACCGCAAAGTTCAGCCCTTACTAAGAGATCGGCCCTCCCTTAAAGGTGGAGGTTTTAAATTTCCTTCAAGCTTGGTTCTGCATACGGATTCCATCTAAGGCGTAGCCGCACACCGCTTGCAAAGGCGTGGCCCTTCTCGAGCGTGTCACATGCATACGGTGGGTACACCCCTACAACGGTTTTGGGAGCCGGATCCGCGACTAGCGGCTGCGGCCGGACCAACCTCGGATACGCTGGCTCTCACGTTTGATAAGTAATACGTAATCAAGTAGGGGAAGCTCATGCATCAACGAGGCGCGGAGTCTAACTGTCTTCCACAAAACCCCTACCTCTGATGGGCCGCTACAGCAGTATCCGCCCCACATCGAGCGAAGTGACATCCGCGCCCTGAACACTCGGTTAAACCGGGTGCGTTTAAACCGTGGATCAATTTTGACGCAGACCATTTCCTGTAGGGTTCGGCTCTAACGCCCTTTCTATATAGTCCATGAGCCGGTCTGGGTCCAGTTCCTCATTTTCCACCGAATCGGTTACATGTGTTATCAGACACTCTTGTGCACGGATCGACTCAGAAGGCCTCGAAGCGTTGGAAACAGAGCCGCCGTGAACACTGTCTGCACCA
>JAMDBQ010000018.1:37199-75269 GCA_023487445.1 Candidatus Martarchaeota archaeon
TGCACCCTTGTTTGAAGGGTTGGATTCAAGATGGCGCCGACTCGATGCGTCCCCCTTTGTAATAGCTGTTAAGAGTTCAACGTGTCTACGCCTGACCATGTTCCTGATCAACTCGATCACGCCAACCAAGATGACCACATCAAAAAGTGTGGTCGCCGACTCCAGCAAAGTTGAATAGCCGGGATTAGGGTAAATTATTCGTAACCAATTCGTATAGTAGTATAGAACTGTTGTAACCCATTTGATCAACACCGCCGCAGACGCTTTTGCTACTGACGCGATTACCGCCGCGATTACCGCGCCCTGTACAGTCGACGGAAACGGTGCGAGAGTCATGCGTCCGGGTAGCTCTCACCAAAGGTTATAGCTTAAACATAATGAGACCACTATCATCGAGCCGAGGGTTACAGCTTCGCCGCAGCGTTTTTCACTTACCCTCCTGTGCGACTCAGGTTCGCCTGCAAACGCATTAAGCCGGATTGGCGACTCCTCCAACGGCGTCATGCTTTAGATGTTTATCACGCCGACTTAGGGGTGGACTAAAGGTTTCTCCAAGTATTTCCTCCAACAGGTCGTTTAGGAAAACGAATCCAACTACGTTTGAATCAGAAACAACTGCACACACCTGAGCCTTGATCGCCTGCATTTCTCTTAACGTGACCACAAGGTTGTTATCTGCCTTGACCAATGCGATTGGCTCACACACCTCTGTTACCACAGAATCTGAATAGCCGTTTATGTAAGCGATCGCAGCATCCCTTATAGATATTGCACCTTTCACCGATGCGGGGTCGGCCGCCTTGACTTGGCGCTGGGAGTACTCAACAACGGGTAGCCTCCTATGACCCGCCTGGCCAAACACCGCCATGGCATCCCTTATCCTCGTAGTTGCATCCACTTTGACACACAATTCGTAGGGTATCATAATGTCTGATGCTAGAAGATCGTCGATCTTGAGGACCTTGTTTATAAATTCGTGCTGAGTGCGGGTGATCACGCCTTCAACCATCGCCAATTCCATCAGGTTGATCACCCTCTCCTCCGTGGAGGGATCACTGCGCCTTTGCTGGCTCAGGCCCGCAAGGGATGACAGCCTGCTTCCAACCATAGTCATCAAATTCGCAGGTTTCCCCATCACTCTGAGGTAATGAGTCATAAAACGTGATAGACGCATCGCCACCTTCTCTGGGTTGTTTACAGCTAGATTCTTCGGCCACGCTTCCCCAACCACGAACACCACGCCTAGGTTAATGAACGCGAACAAAACGGCTCCGAGCGCACCGTAGAACACGTAGCCAGCCACTGTGGCTATACTCGTGAATACTAGGTTCACAATGTTGTCGCCTATTATTATAGCGTTCAGAGTCTCAGGCAGGCGTGAAACCAATCTGAGGACTAGGTTCGCCTGCGCGGATCCGTGAGCCGCCATAAGTCTCACAAGGGTCAACCTCAGTGACGAATAGGATGTTTCAGCTGCTGAAAACACGAACGAAAGACAAACTAGGACAACATAGACCGTACCCAACACCAATGCGATGTACAATTGACACACATCATACAGGATTCTATGCTGAACCCTTAACGTGTTACATGTCATCTTGGATTATTTAAGTGAATCTCTACACGCGTCGAAGTGCTTGACTCCACCGGTTGAACACCGACTGATTAGACGGCCCGAACTAGTATTGGAGCCGATGTTGGTATACAAAACTTTTAGGATCTTGAGATGGTTTGGTTGGTAACACCATAGGAACAAGGATGTTACCGACGATGCTTATTTCAAGATGAGACAAGTTTTAGGGTTCATTGGCATGGAGCTAGATTACATCGTTGTAGCAGAGTAGCGGTTTTCATCTCCTAAAAAGGCGTGGATGCAAATCTTGCGATTACAGATGACACCTCATCCACATATTTCTTAAATATGTTCAAGATGTCTCTTGAAGTGATTGTGCCAACAACTTTATCTCCATCAGTTATGACCATCCGACGGATTCCGCGCTTAACCATCATTTCAACAACTTCCTCGGTCGGAGTCTCCTTATCGCATCCAACGATCGGGGAATTCATGAGTTCGGACACTTTTGTTGTTGAGGGGTCTAATCCCTTATCTACCAGTTTCTCCAAGAAGTCCCACTCGGTGACTATACCCACAGGCGTCTGATTCGTGGTGATTATCGCAAACCCCCGCCTTGACTGAACAAGTTTGCGTACGACCTCGGCCACGGTGGCAGACGAATCCACACTCACGAACTCGGTCCTCATTATATCTTTTGCTTTCATCACCAATGGCGTTCATCCAGTATAGATGGTATCCGAAATTTATTTATGTCGGAGCAGAGATTGGCTAAACCCCTCAATCACAGCGTGTAGTTATGGCTTAACGCCTGAGTTCGCAGTGACCTCGGGCATTAGCCGTACACCTTCTTTACAGCCTCTGCAACCGTGTTTCTTTCGCGTTCTGTCAAGGGTGATAGCGGCGGTCTTACAGGACCCACTCTGAACCCCAACAGATTCACCATTTCCTTCACAGCCGCGGGGAAGTTTCCGATGAACATCGCTTCCGCGAGCGGCAGAATCTTCATCTGTTCCCGCATACCTCTTTCCAAGTCTCTCGAAGAAACTGCCTTAAAGATCGTTTCACACTCAGCCGGAGCTGCGTTGGCGAGTCCACTGACCACTCCATCCGACCCCAGCTCAAGCGCGGAGTAAATCAAGGAATCCGTCCCCATCATAACCGAAAACTTGCTGCTTCGAAGAGCAAGCGCCTCGATGTATGAAGGCATATCCCGCGTGGTGTACTTCATACCCAGAATATTGGGGTGATCAGATAGGCGCTGCAGAACTTCGAGTGGTATTTCGTTAAAAGTGTTCGACGGGATGTTGTATATTACAAGTGGAAGCGGCGAAGAATCGGCTATCGACTTGAAATGGAGATATATTCCCTCGGGCTTGGGGCGGTAGTAGTAGGGGGCGGTTGCCACCACGTAGTCAGCGCCCAAGCGAGCCGCGATTTTAGCATTCTCTATGACACTCATGGTTGAAGGGTCGGAGATCCCAGCTAACACCGGCACGCGTCCTCCAGCCGCCTCAACCGCGGCCTCGATCACCCGCTGCTTTTCTACGGGGTTAAGCAGAGCGAATTCGCCGTTGGTTCCAAGAGGAAAGATACCGTTGACCGATTTCTCGATCAAGTGGTCGACGAACTTCTTAAATTCATCAAGATTCAGGGAATAGTCCGGGTTAAACGGGGTCACTACGGGAACAATTACGCCGCTCGGCTTAGCAGTCATGAACAAGCCTTTCAACCGGTAGCTATTAATCTAACATGGTGCCCGCGCATATGGGTCAACTTTGAAGGAATATCGGAGTTGACGATGCTAGATTTCAACTAGGAACATAGCTCAAGCACGCTGGACAGGGAGACGTCTCCAAAGCATTGTCAAGGCCAGTTTAGACACTGCCCTCGGCCCCATGTGGTTGGGTGCCATGCAACACACCCGCGATTTGGCGGACCCTGCGTCCTAAAATGACTAAATTGTAATGGGTCCTACCAACCAGTGCCGCATCTAAACCTCGTATCCAGTATGTCCCATCTAATACCTTTTCGAAGCACCTCTTCAGGGGATAAAGGGGGTATACCACAAGCCCAATGTTCAAAAGCGGGTTGTGTGCCCAATACACTGAGCTTTCTCTCTTAACAGTCCTACGGCGCCTGGGTCAGAATTATCCATAGAGAATGCCTGGTACACATAGTATGGGGATCACAAAAGATTGGGGAAATGCTTTGCCCCTGCGGAACAACAAATGAGTCAAATACTGGAAGAATACATGGCTTAAGCATAAGTTTATTATCATCGTTTGATTGCAGTGGTTCAAATGAACTATAGATACGTCCTTGTAGTAGGAATAGTGCTGATTCTTGCCGTTGGCGTGGGTTCAGCGTACTACTTTCTACACACTCGTTCCCCAACGGTTACGGTTCCACCATCTTCTAGCCCAACCTCAAGCACCACCACGAGTTCAGGCGCATTTGACTTTCTTGTGTTCACCCAGAAGGGAATAGCCATGCTCATGTCTCCTTCTGGCAGCTTCCTTGGCTACGAAAGGTTGTACAACCTGTCAACGTCAAGCCCAGTGCAGACCTTCTATTGGGACGAGTACTCGACCACGGCAGTTCCCTCTTCCGTGCTAGCGATTCCACTCAATAACGGGACCATCCTCCTGTTCAACACCACAACGATGAAGGAAACCGGTAAGACGTCGGTGGGAAGCTCTATAGGTTTTATTGGAATACAGCTCTCCCCGAACTCAAAGTACTTGGCTGTGGCAGACGGCCCGTCGGGCGTGGTTGAGGTGCTCAGCGCGACGTCTGGGCAGGTGGTATGGCAAAAGACGTACGACACACTTCAGGGAAAAACCGCTTACCCATGTGATGTTCGATGGTCACCCGATGGTAAATACCTACTCGCACCCATGAAGCTCAACGGAACAATTGACCTTATAGATTCTACAACGGGTGCGATTACAAACGAAGCGAATGTGGCACCTACGTCCCAGCCTTACATGGCGTCGATCAATGCACAGGGAACCCAGGCAGTGGTTGAGTTTCTGACGAACAAGACCGACGGCTTCTACTCCTTCCCCTCCCTCAAACTAATCGGCACTGTCGCCTTCAACTCAACCCACTTCCTTCCACAAAGAGGCGTGTTCACGCCAGACGGAAGCTACTACCTAGAAGCGTCGGCTTCAACAAACCAGATAGCGGTGATATCCACGTCAAACCTGCATGTGGTGAACATGATAAACCTTCCTCCAACCTCGGCTCCGGGCTTTGCTGACATAGTAATTGCACCAGGTGGCGCAACCGCATACGCAGTGCAGCACGGCAATCCCACAACCGGGGGCATAATATACCTGATATCCCTTTCCGAGCTTACATCGTCCTCGGCTGTCGCAGGTAGCATTCCACTTACCACCGCTCCCGCGATAGTTCTCACGATTCCGTCAACCTTAGCCACGTACCTCGCCGACAATGTGCTTGAACCACCAGTTACGGGACTACACTGCTAGTGTCACGCCATGAGAGCGCCCAACCCCTTCTTCTTTGTGTACCTTTTTGCAAACCTCACAATTGTCCTTCCAGTCGCAGTCACCGGGGTCAGGGTGTACACCCTCTGGTACTCTCCTCTTGCGGACACTGGTAGAGTGACGTTTCTTTACCCCTTTGTCGGGATTATGACCGGCCTGACTCTGGCTTCCGTGCTTGTAGGAGTGTATCTCTACTTCCGGGAATCCCCGGCTTTCTATCCCCTTGAACGGATGAGTCCGCTTTCGATAATTAAGTCGCTGCTTCATACCAAGGTGGGCCGTGTTATTTCGCTCTGCTATCCGCCCCTATACTTCGCATCATTCCTTATAGTGAGCGGCATGCTACTTGTACCTGGACTGAATGTGGCGGGAGCTCTGCTTCCACTCACAAACATCACATACCAAGGCGTCGGAGTCCCAGTCTTCGGAAGACTAGTTCCTAACGTGGACATGCTCATAGTGGGCATCGTGAACACAATCGTGCTTCTCGCCTCAGTGCTTCTCGGCTACTACATCACTTCGCTCATACACACCTCACAGCTTATGGTAAGACGTGGGGTTAAGGGGTCGCTTGCAACAATGAGTATCCAGGGAATCGGAGGCTTTCTCGCAGCATCCACTCCAGCCGTGGGTACAACTGCCGTGATCTGCTGCCTCACACCGACAGGCGTGAATTCGCTGCTTTACCTTCTTTCGGCGTCCGTCCCGTTTATAGGAAAGAAACTCGTCTGGAGCTATGGGGCGGTGGCCGGGCTCTTCTGGATCACCGGTGCACTGCAAGGCGCCGAGCTTCTGTCAACTACTATACTGGGCTTCGCTATGCTTGGTCTCTCCGTGTACCAGATAAGGAATCTCGTGGAGAGGCTAAGAAACTCTTCGCTCCTACTTGAGACAGTCCGCCACTGAATCAGGGCGTATCCATTTCGACACTGCCTGTCTGACTATAGGCGTACATTAGTGTCATGATGGATAAGAAAAACGAAGAAGCGGATGCCATCGATGCAGCAAGCGCGATGGGAGATGGAAGCGAGATAAAGGCTGTGTTGAGTATTCCAAAGAGCGCAGGATACACGCTTAGGAAGAATGCAGATGCAGACGCACCCGTAAGCCGTTTCCTGAGTAAAGAGTAAATAAAGAAGCCCCCCGTCGAAACCACATATGCCGACCCGAGCAAGGCGTGCACCACAAACTGCGGGCCGGTGGTGAACTGCAGTATTTCCCTCCTTTCACCAAGTGGTGGCAGGGAGAAGAACCGTGAACCCGCGTTTAGATTGAGGTACATTCCCGAAGCGAATACGAGGAAGGATAGACCGAGGCAGAGTGTGCACAGCATCTGCGCCCCGGTGTCCCGCGTCCTAGAACCAGCGTCGGGGAGGGCGGCGACGAAACTCAGGAAGAGCGAGGAGATGAAACCGAGCGCCATCTCGAAGCTCTCCGTGGAAACGCCCCCCGACGAAAGGAAGAGTAGCCCCTGCGCCGCTGCCCAAAACAACACAATCATAGAAGACACCCCAAGCAGGGCCCGACGTGTTTCGCGGTTCACCACATATACGGAAACGGCTGCGGCTGAAACTGCACCAAGAGCTCCGGCTGAAGCCGCGTGTGCAAGAAGCGGAGGCTCTGTAAATATGCTGCCCACCCTTGAAAATGGTATGAATACGTAGCCGTTCACGAAAATACCAGTAACCCAGACCGCGAAGTAGAGTGCAAACTGCAAAGAGACGATAAGGTTCAGTACGTGAGTTCGAGCAGTAATAGTGTTCTTACTCTCCGCTCTTTTCGCCGTGTCAAAAGACCATCGTGCCCTTCGCCTGGTTGCTCTTGAGTGCGAACTCGGTAACTCCACTCACCTTTACCGCGGCAAGAAGCCTCTCCTTGGGTATTCCCATCACATTCATGCCGAAGGAGCATGCCGCAAGCTCAACGTCCTCCATTTCGAGCAGCTTGCTCACATAGTAGCCGAGGGGCTTCTGCCCGGGTAGCACGAGCTCCTCCGAATCCTTCGTCACTCCCTTCAAACCTTCCATGGTAAAGAACATGTACACACCCGATCCGGTTGCGGTTAAACCGATTGCTGTGATATAACTCATGTACAGCCTGTGGAGCTCCCCGGAGACCACCATTATGGTGTAGTTCTCACTCATGGCTCGACCGCTCCTTGTACTCTACGTAGGCGACAAGGCCGCTCCACAACATGATGAGACCTCCGAACACGGCTGCATACGACACCCAGGTCACAGCTTGCATATAGGCTGCCACCTGCTGGAGCGGAACATAAACTGCGTAGTTTCCATGAGCAATAAGAGAAGCGTCGTCCGTCCGTATGTACACATCGGAAAAGCGGTACCATCCAAGGGCGAAGAGGACTAGAACGATCGGCGCTACAATCCGTCGTTGCGGAAAGCTATGCTCAGCCACCACATGCTCACCCTAAAGCAGGCGCTCCTGAACCTTCACCGCAAGCGCCACACCCGCAAGCATTGAGGCCAGAAAGAGCAGTCCGTCGTAGCCGAGCTGTGCAAAGTTGGTCCACATCAGGCCAACGTTGCATCCAAGAGCAATTCTCACACCCAGACCGACAAGGATACCACCTCCAAATCCTATCCCAAGCCTTCTGCGATCCCTCGGTATCCTTACCTTAAAATCGCCAGAGAGGTACGAGGCTGAGAAAGCACCCACTATAAGCATTATTACCATAAGCACACTCGTGTCCACAATCGGTAGAGAAGAGTTGTACCACGGAGTATTAAGTGCCAAGTTCACGCCGAAGGGCATCAAAATGTACTCGAGGAACCTTCCTCCATCAGAGGATGTGATAACAAGGTAGTTAAACGTGTACCCTGCACCCATAACGAACACAAGTAGCAGGTCAAGAAAGAGAACCACGGTCGCGAGGTTAGTTCCCAATGGTTCCTTGAGTGTTAGCATGCGCCAGGCCCTTACGGACAGGCTACGGGGTTTTGAGCTTTGGTGCCCGCGGTTCACGACTATTCCTCCCGCTCCGGCCGCGGGAACAGGATCGGTAGACTTCATCACCTTGAACTTCGCGTATGTCCTGCGCTGCAGGTATATTCCGAAAATAATGAATGGAACACCCAGTATCAGCGCGGTTGCGCCAACCGATGCAGCAGATACCGTGTGGAACAGGTCGTATGGTAGGTACTCCACGTAACCACCCGCCTTAGTTGAGAGTAGACCCACCTGCATAGTAGAAAGCTGAACGGGCCAGACGAGCGTGGCAAAAAAGTACGTGCCAACCATCATGCCCGCAAGCTCAAGCCAGTTCTGAACATAGCCGCTTGCAGCCCTGTAAAGCATGGAAAGGTTGCATCCTCCGGCTATGGCAGCGCCGAAGCCGAAGATGAACGCCCCTACCACTATGTACCAGCCGCCGAAGTAGTTAAAGTAGTATTGGTCAACGGCCGGAACCATGCCGAACGCGACGAGCAGACCTGGTACGAGAGCGGAAAGGCCAAAAAGCAGCATTAGACCTCCAAACCTGTCATAAGTTTTCGTGGTAAAAATGGAGGTCATCGCGTTTACAAAGCAGTAGTTACCCCTCTGAGCCACCCAGCCTAGGATAAAGCCGCTCAGCGCGAAGACTAGGTAGACAAACGTTAGACCGTCGTTAAACAGAGGGTCTAGGATCATCGGAGGAGCCAAGCGGTCCTCATCTCTTCGTGATCCTTACCCTGTAAGCGTCACCTTCATTTTGTACTGAAATCGGGTATCCAAGAGACTTTGCAAGCGCAGGCAGCGTCACCTCAACCGCGGGCTGGTGGTCCGTGAGTAGTTCAAGCGTCTGACCGGGTGTCATCTTCCTGAGCTTCTTTGAAGCGGTCATTTCGGGTATCGGACAGCATTCTCCTCTGAGGTCGACTACCTCACTTTGCAGATTTTCTTCCATGTTTGATTCTCAATGAGATAACAATGCTCTATATTTATCTATTGGTCTCATAGTGCATTGTACCACGTTTTACTCGAACAGGCTGCGTGTGCAACATTTTTCGCAGGAACTGAATTTCCCACAGGATCAACTCACGGCTTACTAAGTGCATCCCGGGTTTCCGGGGTGTCGTAGGCTCACCCGCACGCAGGGGCGCCGCCCCTCTCAGAGGCAGCTGACCTAGGCGCGTGGAATCGACGCGCGCCACTGTGACATTCCGAAGGCTGGACGGAGAGGTGCTCAGCCAGCCCGCCCGTTAAGGCCGTAGAGGGTGGGGCCATTCATGCACCCAGAAGTCCCTATTTGGGCCACCTACGTTTCAAAGCATCTAAATCACTGATCGAGCTAGCCGGCTTGACTGAATTGACCGTTCTACTCAAGGTTGACCCGCTCAGTCCGGGCGTGGAAGAGATCCATAAAGCCGCCTCAGTTATCAGGAGCGGTGGAACGGTTGCGTTTCCCACAGAAACCGTTTACGGCCTCGGATGCGATGCTTTTAACGCGGATGCATGCAGAAAGATCTTTCAAATAAAGGGCAGGCCGGCTGACAATCCCCTGATCGTCCATATATCTTCACTTCGGGCCCTGAACGAATTATGCGACACGGTACCCAAGAGCGTCGAGTTGATTCTTGAGAAGATCTGGCCGGGGCCAATCACCATGCTTTTACCCAAGTCTGACAGGGTTCCGGAGGCAGTCACAGCCGGTCTGCCAACGGTGGCAGTTAGAATGCCTGCTCACCCAGTGGCTTTGGCGCTTGTTGATGAATCTGGAACACCTATCGCGGCGCCGAGCGCAAACATTTCGGGTAGACCAAGCCCCACCAAACCGGAGCACGTCGTAAACGATCTCTGGGGGAAAGTTGACCTAGTCTTAGACGGGGGACCAACCTTCTTCGGAGTTGAATCCACCATAGTGAAAGTCGACGGAAATGCAGCCACGGTGCTTAGGCCCGGCCCGTTCACCACGGAGGATCTTTCAAGGATCTTTGGGTCTGTGAGCGTTTACCACTCCCCGCCCGGCGAAAGACCCCTTTCACCTGGGATGGTGTATCGGCACTACTCACCCAGTAAAAAGTTGTTCATGGTCAGCGGAGACTTGGTCAGCATGGCCAACAGCCTGGTTGACGACGGCATGAAGGTTGCGGTGATTTGCACCAAAGAGAAAGCTGACCTGCTGAAGTGTCCGGCCGTGGTTTTGAGCAGCACGTCAAACATATACGAGGTAGCTAAAAACCTGTTCGACAGCCTAAGAAGGCTAGACGAACTCGAATGCGAATTCGGTCTGGCTCAAAGATTCGAGGAGAAAGGAATAGGCTTGGCCGTAATGAACAGACTCGCAAAGGCGTGCGGCGGAATTTCTGTTACAAATACAAAAGAAATAATTTCACTGCTCCAAGATAACTCGGGAAGCCGCTTCTAGGCAACAGCACCCGGAAAGCAAAGTTAAACTCGACCTAGCCACATGAAACGGGAGGCCGCTGAGTTAGATAAGAAGATTCTCACGAGTTTAATTTACGATACCCGTAAACCAAACTTCAGCCTCTCGATTGCTCGCCCCGCAGCCTCGAATCCGCGGTGTGATTAGACCATAGACTCTACGGTTAGGCTCAGGCTCAAGCATTACATACGCAGAGTAAAATAGTACCCGGGCGTAGACACTCCGATGGAAGCCTTCGATAAAATCTGCGAACTGTTTGACGTAGATCACGAACAAATAGCAAGATACTACCGCGAATGTGAACCGTTGAACGCCGAGATTGAGGCAAAAATGGGTGGTCTTTCACTGTGGGCGCTCGACCGCGAGGAACGTATGGTCCTTTACTCGATAACGAAGCTGCTTAGACCACTCTCAGTGGTAGAAACAGGTGTGGGTTCAGGCGTATCCTCAAGCTTCATATTGGCGGCTCTGGATAGGGGAACGCTTCACTCCGTGGACCTAGGAAAGAAATACGGAAACGAAGAGAAGACTTATCCCGTGGGGTTCGCCGTCCCCGAGAAACTCAGAAACAAGTGGGTACTGCACGTAGGTGAGTCAAAGACGATTTTACCTGAGCTCATGAATCAGCTAGGAGAAATACAGCTGTTCCTACACGATAGCGAGCACACCTACGAAAACGTGTGGTTTGAGCTCTCAGAGGCCTGGAACCACATTTCAAGCGGTGTCATACTCTTGGATAACTACGACTGGACAGAGGCTCCCAAGAAATTTGCTCAATCGGTTAGAAGCAGGTTGGTGCATTTAGCAGGCGACATGGCTGCCATCCCAAAACGCGGAGACAAAAGTTGATCAACTACCCGAGTCTATCCCCCGTGGAATCACTATCCAAGCAGACGCGTGGAAGGAGCGTTGTAAACCTGGCCTCGGGCTCGCCGGACCCATCGATGATACCCCTGCGAGAGATACATGGCGCCTACACCCAGGTGATCTCGGAATACGGCCGTCTAGCGTTTTCCTACCCCGGGGCGGGAGGCCTAGAAGAGTTGAAGGCGCAGATCAAGGCCTGGTGCAAAGCCATAGGCGTACCAGCCGGTGGTTCAAAGGTGGTGGTGACCAGTGGCGCACAGCACGCTATAACCCTGCTAGCCGTAGCGGTTGCCGCAAACAGGTCGTACGCACATGAAGATCCAACCTTCCCTGAAACCCTGAACAGTTTTAGACTACTCGGCAAAACGCCGGTTCAAATACCAATAGACCACCGTGGGGCGCAGCTGGAAATCCTTGAACAAGCCTTTTCAAAGGGGAAGAAGTTCTCGGCCTTCTACACGATACCTGTGTGCCATAACCCTGCAGGTGTAAACATGTCTACTGATAGAAGAAGTCACCTGGCTCAGCTCTCAGTTGACCACGGCTTCACTTGTGTAGAAGACGATCCATATAGGCCGATATGCCCAGAACCCGGGGAGCCAATATTTTCCCATTCCCCGAAGTCGGTTGCCTACGTTGGCAGCTTCAGCAAAGCGGTTGCACCTGGACTAAGAATCGGCTTTGTATTGACGGCAAATCATCGACTCGCAAACCTGGTTGAGCGACTCGAACAACTTGATTTTTCGACATCAACCATAAACCAGCTTGTCTTGAGCAGACTCCTGCGTTCAGGTGCGGTTTCAAAGTCACTTGAGCCTCTGCGCTCACACTACCACATGAAACTCAAAGCGGCTACGGATGAACTCGTCGACAACGGTTTGGAACTTGTGTTCAAACCAGCCGGCGGCCTTTTCCTGCTAGCAGATCTAGGTGTTAACGCCGTGAAACTCCTTCCGAAGGCGCTCCGCAGAGGTGTGGCCTACGTTCCGGCTTTGGGGTTTTACGCCCGGGGAAGACGTAAGGCGTCGGGCTATGCGCGCCTAAGCATTGGACCGGCGTCCTGCGACGAGATAGCGACGGGTATAAGGTTGATCAAGAAGGCTATACTGGACGACTCCTGAACAGTCTTGGCAGATGAAAGAGTCCCATCGCCCGCTAAGACATCTGACACGGCCAGCCGCAGACCTGGTCGAGCAGAGTAGACGCAGCGTTCCGAGATCACCTTGGACGTGTCCAGGTGAACTGCCCCGCCCTTCCGGACGGGGACTTCCGCCCCCTCGAACCCCCATAAAGTTAAAAAAGAGAAGGTTAGCCGAGTCGACTGAAGAGGCGCTGGATCGGCGAAGGCCTCAGATCTTGTGTGCACCAGACCTGGAGTCAGCTGAACTCCTTTTGGGTGCGCGTAGGTCGAATCGGTCCAGGTCCATCACCTTGCACCAGGCGGCCACGAAGTCTTTAACGAATTTCTCCTTGGCGTCGTCGCTTGCATAAACCTCGGCCACGGCGCGTAGCTCGGAGTGTGAGCCGAAGATCAGGTCCACGCGGCTCGCGTTCCATTTGAACTCATGGGTTTCACGGTCCAAGCCTTCAAAGGCCATTTGAGAGGCGTCTTTGGGTCTCCACTCTGTACTCATGTCGAGCAGGTTGACGAAGAAATCGTTTGTCAGAACCCCTGGTCGATCTGTGAATACTCCGAGGTCTGAGTGACTGTAGTTCGCGTCCAGCGCCCTCATACCTCCGACTAGAACGGTCATTTCAGGAACAGTTAAGGTGAGGAGCTGGGCCTTATCCACCAAGAGCACTTCAGGTGCTTGCCTTGCCCTCCCGCCGTAGTAGTTGCGGAAACCGTCGGCTAATGGCTCTAGAACCGTGAATGATGAAGCGTCTGTCTGCTCCTCAAGCGCGTCCATTCTGCCTGGGTTAAATGGCACATTAACCTTGACTCCACCAAGTTCGGCAGCTTTCTCAACGGCGGCGCATCCTCCGAGCACTACCAGGTCGGCGAGAGAAACCTTCTTGCCGTCACCCGCCCTGGATTCAAAGTCTCTTTGTATGCCTTCTAGGACTGTGAGTGCGTGTGCTAGTTGCGTGGGTTCGTTTACCTCCCAGCCATTCTGCGGCGCCAACCTAATCCTTGCGCCGTTCGCCCCACCCCGCTTGTCGCTTCCCCGAAACGTGGACGCGGATGACCACGCAGTGTAAATCAGCTCCCGAAGTCCGAGACCTGAGTTAAGTATGGCTGATTTCAGGCTCTTAGTATCCTCTTCATCGATGAGTCTGTGGTTTACTCGGGGGATAGGGTCCTGCCAGATCAAATCCTCCTCGGGCACCTCTGGTCCAAGGTAACGTGACTTGGAACCCATATCCCTGTGAGTAAGTTTAAACCACGCGCGGGCAAACGCATCCGCGAACTTTTCGGGGTCTTTAAGGAAGCCTCTTGCTATCTTTTCATAGACAGGGTCAAATCGGAGGGCTAGATCGGTGGTGAGCATGGTTGGGGGATGGACCTTACTGGGATCGTAGGCATCTGGAACAGATGAAGACGCCGTGCCATCCTTGGCCACCCATTGGTAAGCCCCCGCTGGACTCTTTGTGAGCACCCATTCGTGGCCGAAAAGATTTTCGAGGTAGCCCATACCCCATTTCGTCGGAGTTGAGGTCCATATGACTTCAGGTCCGCCTCCTATTTGGTCTAGCCCCTTCCCCGACTTGTAACTGCTGATCCATCCCAGCCCCTGATTCTCGATGGGTGCGGCCTCAGGCTCCGGTCCCACATAGGAGGGGGGCGCCGCTCCGTGTGTTTTCCCGAAGCTGTGGCCTCCCGCGATAAGCGCCACCGTTTCCTCGTCGTTCATGGCCATTCTGGAGAAGGTTTCGCGAATGTCTCTTGCAGCGGCTACCGGGTCGGGGTTGCCGTTGGGGCCCTCCGGGTTAACGTATATTAAACCCATCTGAACCGCAGCCAAGGGGTTCTCGAGTTCGCGGTCGCCTGAGTAACGTTTGTCCTGGAGCCATGTTTCTTCTGGACCCCAGTACACGGATTCGTCGGGCTGATACACGTCGACTCTTCCGCCTCCGAATCCGAACGTTTTGAAGCCCATTGACTCCAAGGCCACGTTTCCAGCAAGTATCATAAGGTCTCCCCAGGAAAGTTTGCGCCCGTACTTCTTCTTAACAGGCCATAGAAGTCTCCGTGCCTTGTCTAGGTTTATGTTGTCAGGCCAGCTGTTTATCGGTGCGAACCTCTGTTGCGCCGACCCTGCGCCTCCCCGGCCATCACCGATCCTGTAGGTTCCTGCGGCATGCCACGCCATCCTTATGATGAGCGGGCCGTAGTTGCCGAAGTCGGCTGGCCACCAGCTTTGGGATTTGGTTAGTATTCCGGCTATGTCTCGCTTAACCTCAGATAGATTGAGGGTTAGGAACTCCTTGGCGTAGTTGAAGTCTCCACCCATAGGGTTCGACTCAGGTGAGTTTTGCCGCAGTATTGCTAGGTTGAGGCGATTCGGCCACCATTCCTGAATCGACTTCATTCTCTTGGAACTATTCGCCACTGGGCAGCCAGATTCGTTTACCTCGGTCACTCTATGCACCTCTTGTTTTTGGAGTTTTCAACCATGAAAGTTGTAGACATATACTCTTAATTAAGAGTAACTTCTATTTAATTATTCCGATAGTTCTTTGCTCCTGGGCTGTACACCTCGACCTGAATCATACCGAACACAGAGTTCCTGATCATAGCCACGCTTAAAATCTCGTACACATTCTGTCCGTGATTTGGATTCAACCATACCCGACGAACTTGAAAAGTTACTGAGGTCCCCCGGAAGGAAGCTCCTCGTGGCTTACCAGTCAACAGAATTCAACAAATGTGATGGAAACAAAGCCTACGTTATAGAAGTCCAAGAGTCAGCTGGCGCTGCAGGAGGCCGAGCGGCCGGAATGGGTGTCAGGAAACCCTTCAGGATAACCAGGTTCAAATGCGAAGGCGCAGGCTACACCCGCACCTTTGAATGTACAGAGCCCTCCGACATCGAAAAGTTCGAGATACCCTATCACTCCACGGCCATGGATGTTACGCTTAGCTCGGGTGCAACAGTCGTAGTGTCGGGGGTGGTCGACCCCGAGATTTTTGAGCAATACGAAGAAATTGTCGAGAAACTAGGGAACCACCCTGTAAAACGGTTTAAACCAGATTAAGGTGCGGTGTATAAAGCGAGGCTTCCGCACTCACGGAATCCCAGCCCCGCATAGAGGGGTAGACCCATTGGTGTGGCGTATAGGCTGACCGTTCGGTGGCCCCGGCTATGTGCGAGCCGGCAGGCTTCCAAGGTCATAGCGCGTCCGATTCCGTGGCCGCGCGCCTCTGGTATGGTAGCGACCCCCCAGATCGATGCAGGTTCACCGAAGCACATCAGGGTGGCTGAGGCCACTGGGCGGTTTCCGACCCAGCCGAGCAGGTGGGCTACTGGTCCGCTCGGGCTCAGTCCGAAAAGCCTCTTCATGGCAGCTCGTGGCGCAAAGTCCTGTCCCAAGGTCTCGACCTGAATCCTGGATAGGAGCGCGTGCAGCTCGTCGCTGTCCACTCTCGTTACCCGTAGCGAGGAGGGTAACTGCTCGATCAGGGGAAGCTTGGCCAGGGTGGCGGCCATCGCGGGGGTGACGCGCCGAGTGAATCCCTGCGATACCAGGTAACCGTGGACCCCGCTTTCATGGTCGGGGAGTGCTGTGACGAAGACAACGGAGCCCTCAGCGAATCTTTACTGAACAGCTCTGACCTCGTGCTCGCTTGCGCCCGGCTCGGTCTCAAACGCGAAGATTGTTTCACCGTGGAGCCCATGGCCACGCAGCAATAGAAGGGGGCCGAAATCGGAGACACGCCACGTTTCAGGCTGAAGCTGGGATACGTGCCGGAAGAACCGCACGAGTTCTTGGAACGCGGCTTTGCCGAGCGTCGCCACTGATGCATCGCCGAGCTGATCTACCACTGGGAATCATCTGCCAGTCCTAGCGGGAGCTGGGTATCCAAACGAGTATAACATCGGCGACGGCTAAGTGTCCGCCGCCCACACATATATTTTTGCACTCATAGTTCGTCGGACCATACCAGCGCACCATTCTGAGAGTTTAAACGAAAGATTCGGAGCATCTCATGATTCGATGACGGGGTCAACCCCAAACTTGCGGAGATCTAGAAGTTGCTCGCCGTGGACGAAATATTTAACTGCTCAAAGCCGTGTGGGTGCTGGTAGTGTCGGGTTCCCAGAACAGGAGGCTTGCTGCGGTGATGTTCACAGACATAGTGGGCTACACCGCTCTGACTCAGCTGGACGAAGCCCAGTCTCTACGTGTATTGGATAGGCATAACAGGCTGCTTCGTCCGGTTTTCACCAAGTTCAAGGGGAGAGAAGTTAAGACGATCGGCGACTCATTCCTAGTTGAATTCGAAAGTGCGCTGGACGCCGTAAACTGCGCTATCGAAATTCAGCGGCTCCTCAACGATTACAACGCGTCATTGGGAGAGGAGTGGAGGATAATTCTGAGGATAGGCATACACCTTGGAGACGTGGTGGACTCTCAGGGCGATATTCTCGGGGACACTGTGAATATCTCATCCCGGATCCAGCCGCTCAGCCAGCCAGGTGGAGTGTGCGTATCCGGCCAAGTATATGATCAGGTAAGAAACAAAATACGCGCGCCAATGGTTAAGCTGGAGCCAAGGCAGCTTAAAGGCGTAAACTCGCAGGTTGATGTGTACAAAATAGTGATGCCTTGGGAGAACTATGATTTTGTCGAGGGGGCGCCACCTGCAGAGGCGGCTCGGCAGATGAGTAACCGGGTGGCCGTTCTTCCATTCATCAACATGAGCCCGAACCCAGACGACGAATACTTTGCGGACGGAATCACAGAGGAGCTGATCGACAGGCTCGCACACGTAAGCGGCTTGGAAGTTATTGCTCGAACGTCCATCATGACATACAAGGGCGAGAAGAAGAAGGCGTCGCAGGTTGGTCAGGAGCTGAAAGTGGGATTCTTGGTTGAAGGTAGTGTCAGGAAAGTGGCCAACAGGGTGAGGGTAACTGTTCAGCTGATCAACACCGTAACCGAAGCCCACATCTGGTCGGAACACTACGACGGCACACTGGACGACATCTTCGCGGTACAGGACGAAATCACTCAAAGAGTGGTTTCGGAGCTGCGAGTCAAGCTCTCGGCCAGGGAAAGAATCGCGATCGCCAAGAAACCCACTCAGGATATGGAGGCTTACACCTACTATCTGCAGGGCTCGCAGCTAATTCATAGGCTTGAGGAAGAGCCTAACAGGGAGGCCCTCAAACTGTTTTTGAACGCGACCCAAAGAGATCCAAACTACGCAGCCGCCTACGCGGGTATCAGCTTTTCCTATAGCTTTCTCGGTTTACACGGGTATATTACGTTTGCCGAAGCCATCGAGAAGGGCAGACTTGCGGCAATGAAGGCTATTCAACTCGACCAGGACCTTGCCATGTCTCACGCCGCTATGGCGCTAGTCATGTTTATGGCTGACGAATGGGAGAGCATCCAAGAGATTAGGAGGACGATTGAACTCGACCCGAACTATTCCGTGGGATACGGGATGCTTGGCGTCTGGTCTACCAGCGTGGGAAACATTCAGGAGGCCGTGGCCGCGCTGGAGAAGGCGTACGCCCTGGACCCCCTCAACCCGGAATGGGTGACCACGCTAGGAGTAGTCTATTACTACGCTGGGCAAGAGAAGAAAGCCTTGGACCACTGGAAGAGGACGATGCCTCTTGAGCCGTATCGCACACACGCGGCTCTTTCCATGTACTACATGGGTAAAGGCGAGTACAAGGATGCCGACAAGGAGGTCAAAGAGCTAGAGCATCTGGGGCCGAGTCTAATCGACACGCTCTTCTGCAAAGGGGTTTTGGCTGCGCTCGCGGGAGATCAGGACACTGCCCGGGAGATGATATCCAGACTCGAAAAAATGCAGAACACCGCTTTTAGCAGGGGCACGATACATCTGGCAATGGGGGAAAAGGAAAAGTTCTTCGAACTCATGTTTAGGTCGGCTCAGGAACACACGATTAACATCTCGCTTATTCGATGGGACCCGTTGTTCGCGGATGCCAGAACAGACCCCCGGATAAAAGAACTTCTGAGCAGATCAGCCACCACCTTGGGTCTTCAGTTCACCTCGTAATCCCGTGTCTTAGCCCCGGTTCTCGCAAGCGACGTGTCCGGGCATACAACCAGCGTGGCAGCGGTAGCCACCATGACATGCCAGTGGGCGAAGTGTGGACACACTTTCTCTTCGTGAGGCCAGAAGTTGCGGAGGACACATCTGAACTCGCGTGTCTTAGGCTAGAACAGCTAGGTTTTATGAGGGTATACAAACTAAACCCATAGGCGTCACCCACAACGGTAGCGAACATATGAGCAACTGTATATGGGAACTCGGCCTCACTTCAAAGTACCACCTACTCAAGCAACCTGATACCCGATTCCACCAAGCGAACAACGGAGTCAGCGTCCTTTGAGGACATAATCGAATGGGAGGAGTGAATATACCTGCATGGCACGGAGACCGCTGTAAAAGGTATGCCTTGACTGGCAAGGTGTAGTGCACCGCCATCCGTGCCCCCGTATGCGGGCTTCTTGATCTGATACGGAATACTATTCTTCTTGGCCGCCTCCCTGAACACCGCTGTCAGCCGAGGGTCGGCTACCAGTGATCTGTCCATGACGGTTAGCGCCGCACCTTCTCCCATTCTTGCTGGCCTCTTCTCCTCAGGAAGGCCGGGCTGATCGGCTGCAACCGTGGCTTCCAGCACGACGCCGTAATCCGCCTTAATCGTGTTAGCAATCACCGATGCCCCTCTGCAACCAACTTCCTCCTGGACTGTGGCAACATAGTGTATGGTAAGCTTCGAATCAGTTAGAGTCTCTGCCAGCTTCACTAGGTTTCGACATCCTGCGCGGTCATCCAGCGCCTTACTCATCACCAAGTCAGCTCTTTCCCTAACCGTGGCGCAAGGTACTATTGGAACGCCCGTTACGACCCCCTCATCAACAAGTTCCTTTCGGCTAAAACCCGTATCAACATAAAGTGAATCCACCCTCACCGCCTGAGAACGCTCGGATTCATTGGTGATATGTGGCGAAGTGCTTGCTACGACCCCATACACAGGGGTGTTTGCAAGGATTTTAACTTCCATGTCGGGTAGAATGCGTTCATCCCATCCACCAAGGGGTACAACCTTGAGAAATCCGTCTTCGTAAACATGCTGAACCATAAATCCGACCTCATCCATGTGGGCAACCAATAATATCGACTTGTCGGAGACGCCTTGCTTGGTTGCCACAATGTTTCCTATGTTATCTGTTTTCAAGAAATCGACTCTGTCTTCGAGCATCTTCTTCAAGACTAGGCGAACCGGCTCCTCGAAGCCTGATGGTGCATCGACGGATAGAAGGGCTGACAGCACATCATCCATGGTGAAGGCGATAGAACGAGAACTATTTTAGTCTTTCACACAAGTCCTTGGAAGCGCCTCGAACCTGTTAGACGACATGAGTAGCGAGAACTCCGGCCCGTCTTGTGACTCATGACTGAGCTAAAATCCCGGATTCCCGTCCGTCATGCCTACCTATGCGAAACGCTTTTTAGACTTGGTTTCAGGACGTGTACTGGAGGCGGTGCCACGTGGAGTCTGGATTGCGCATCGTGCTGGGCGTGATATTCGCAGTTATCGTCGCAATGTCGGCAATAGGCGTCGTCCATAACTTCTTAGCTGATCGCGGTTACTACGCCAACCAGATTCCGTCGCGCTATCAGGCGTTGAAGGGAATACCGGTAATTGTCGACCAGCACTCGCTCAGCTCCGAAGTATTAGCCTCCAACTATTCGAGGGGTTTCAGTGAGGCCACCGCTCTTTCAGAGCACGAATTCATATCAAACTTTGAATATATTGAAGCCAACAGGCTGAATATTAGCTACGTCATAGCAAACTACACTTTTCCAGAGGCAACGCTGGGAGTTGCCGTGGTCACATTATCATCCGGAGACTATCATGCGGCGCTCAGCTCAACAATCCAGAGCATCAGAAACCATCTGGAAAATAGTGCTGATAGTACCTGCACTCAAGGGCTTTTCACCAAAAATATGTCGACTTCATCAGTCGTCTACTATGAAGCCGGCAAGGTCTTTGGCCAATGCGGCTTTATATATACTATGATTGAATACGAGCCTTATTCAATTATTGTTCTGCAGTACAGCACCCTTGAGCCGCCAACGTTACCTCAGCTTGCGGCAATAGCGGACTCGCTAGCAGGATAGATAAATAACGTTGGCTACGCAGCCTCCCATATTTCAGATAGTGGCGCAATAGCGTTACAGGTCGAATCATGCGGAGGGGCCAAGAGCGAGAGAATGCAAAGTTTTTTTTCTAACCATACGTAGACCGTATACGACCAAGTTGGCAGACGCCCAGCTTTCAAGGGTACTCGGATTGTTGATAGTTGGATCCGCGGCTTCACTGGCGCTAGGCGGCTACTTACTGTATCTGAACCGAATGGTGCCGGTGTCACTGAACCTATTGACGTTGCTCGCGGTCGTAGTTGCATGCACGATCTCCTACTACGTGTTTCAGGCTAACAGGGTGGCCATAGATGTATCCACAATACTTGGGCTTGCGGTCATCGCCTTCTCGGCTTCTTCGAGGGCTCACGACTCCGCAATAGCTAGGTTTGGCTCAGGCACAATTATCGATTTACTCGATGTTCTCCAGGTAATTGGATTCTACATTTGTCCAGGATCGTTCATAATTCTACGAGTAATATACCGAAATCGAATAAATCTTGAGGCTCGCCAAAGCAGCGCTTAGCTCAATTTGCGTCATCCCTTTCCCACCGGAGTTCTTGAAGACGTTTGAACCGCTCCCTCATTGGACGAGTCATCGTTTCAACGGACGGGACTACCCTAATCCCTTCGGTTTAAAACTGCCTGTGTGGGAACTCGGAGCCAAGGCACCACTCATCCACGCTGACTTTACACAATTTGTCCTTCCCAACACTATCCACCACACTTGCCTGCACACTTGCCTGAGCTTGTGACGGAAGACTTGTGCTTAACTTAACCTAGCCTAGCCTAGTCTGCTATCCTAAAAGACTCCGCATGCATGGGCAAGGCTTTATAACATGATAGCCTAATCCACTTCATGGAAGTTTCCGAGTATCGCGTGAGTATAGCCATCGACTTTGAGAGCCTAAACTTTAAAGGATTGGTTGAGCTGGACATTCACGACTGTATAGATAACCTTGAACTAGACGCAGTCGATCTTCAGATCGATCATGTAAAGGCAAATGGATCCGCAATCTCATTCAACCACGACCGCAACCGAGGAAAAGCAACGTTGGAAAATCCTAAGGGGAATCTAACGATAGCCATAGACTACAGTGGGAGAGCGGGAGAGTCAACCCTGACAGGGCTCTACAAGGCTGGATACAGGGGAGGATACGTTTTAGTCACGCAGTTTGAGCCCACAGGTGCTAGGAGGCTTTTCCCCTGCCTGGACAACCCCTCGTTTAAGTCCGTGTTTAAACTCGACGTTACAGTGGCTAACCATCTTACCGTGATATCTAACACGCCGGCAGAAAGGGAGGAGCAGTCGGGGTCGTCGAAGAGAATCTTCTTCAAGGCCACGCCAAAAATGTCAACCTACCTCCTGTTCCTGGGAGTGGGAGAATTCGAGCAGTCGAGCCTGCCCTGCAATTCAGCGGAGGTCATATCCGCCTCCGTAAAGGGCAAGGTCAAGGAAGCGGATTACGCCTCCCGTGAGGCGTGCAAGACGCTTTCTTGGTATGAGAAATTCTTCGACATACCCTATCCGCTTGAGAAGCTGCACCTGATAGCAGTGCCCGATTTTGCCGCTGGAGCAATGGAGAATTGGGGAGCTATAACCTTCAGGGAGTCCGCTATGCTTATAGGCGAATACGCTGGTGCCGCTGAACGCAAAATCGTATCAGAAGTAGTCGCCCATGAAATCGCACACCAGTGGTTTGGGAACCTAGTTACGATGAGGTGGTGGAACAATCTTTGGTTGAACGAGAGCTTTGCCACTTTCATGAGTTACAAGGCTGTAAACGCCTTGCATCCCGAATGGGGTGTTTGGAGCAGCTTTCTGCGTGAGAATTTTGCGGGTTCGCTCTATGAAGACTCCTTAAGTTCTACTCACCCTATAGATGTCGCGGTCGACTCTCCCGACGAGATAGCCGAAGTATTCGACCAGATCAGCTACGGCAAAGGGGCAAGCATCATCCGCATGATAGAAGGATACATCGGCGACGAATATTTCAGAAAGGGAGTGAACAACTATCTCATAAAGAACAAATACGCCAACACAGATGGGGTTCAGCTCTGGTCAAGCCTCCAAGAAGCCTCAGGGCTACCCGTTAAAGAGGTGATGAGTGCATGGGTTTCCACCCCTGGTCACCCCGTGGTAATGGTTGAGTACGCAGGTAACGGTGCGGTCAAACTCACTCAAAAGAGGTTTACCTTTCTAGGAGAACCGAGCGATACGCTTTGGCCCATACCCGTAACCGTGGTACAAGGCGGCTCGAGGACCACTCTTTTGTTCAATACCCGCACAACGCAGCTACAAGGGGTAACGGAGCCAGTGTTGCTAAACGTTGATGCAACAGGCTTCTATCGGGTGCTTTACGACAAACAGAACATGTCGCTGCTTATTGAGAAATTCATGACGCTGTCCCCTACGGCTAGGTGGACGCTTGTTTCCGACTATTTCGCGTTCCTGATGGCGGGCGAAGTGGGCGCCGATGACTATCTAAGACTTGTTGAAGCCGCATCCCTAGACACCGATTACCTAATGGTTAACACCGTCCTCAGCCAGCTAAACGCACTTGTCCAGCTGGATAGGAGCCTGACGAAAGTCACCACCCTTATCGAAGCACATTGCAGAAGGCACCTATCCAGAATAGGTTATGAATACCGAGGCGGCGAACACGACAATGACACTGAGTTACGTCAACGCCTACTCAATTCGCTAGTCAGCATAGACGACGAGTTCGCGAAGGATATGTCATTAAAATTCGGAGACTACAGAAATCTTCGGGCAGATCAAAGGGCTGCGGTAGCCCACGCATACGCGATCACGAATGGTCCACAGTCGTATACCAAGCTCGCGGAGCTTCTCCGCGCGGTCGATAACGACACGGACGCTGAGAGACTGATATCCGCAATGGTTTCAATCAGAGATGCATCAACAGTAAAGGACGTGCTTGACGCAGCCCTCAAAGGCGCGGTTCCCCTGGGAAACGTCGCCTGGGCGGTGATCGGCGCGATACAAAACCACTACTCCCGCATCGAAGCATGGAACTGGCTGAAGAAGTCAATAGATCCACTACGGGAGATTTACAAGGGGACTGGGACGGTGTCGATACTCGCGGAGGCGTGCATAGAGTATGTGGGACTAACAAACTATGAAGAGATCCGAGGATATTTCAGTGAAAGAACTTTACCGGAAGCCCAGATAGGGATAAAGAAGGGTTTTGAACTCTTGGAGGTAAACAGGAGAGTGCTTTCTTCCCTGAGGACTGACGGGGCATAGGCGATGCAGATGAGCGCCTTTGATGTACACGTACATATACCCGACAAGGGAGTTGAAGACGCGCTTGGAAAACCCGTGCTCGAGGCGTCAATCAAATACTTCAGAGCTGATTACACCGAACAGACATTCGAGGAAGCAGAATCCTCTCTAGCCTCGCAAGGCGTTCGTAAGTACGCTCTACTTCCTGTGCCCAGTAAACTGGGAGACGCGGACAAGGTGAACGCGTTGACGGCGCAGAGAGCCTCTACGAGTTCTATGGCCGTGGGATTCGCGTGGGTCAACCCCTTATCCAATCCCTTGGGCTCGCTCAGAAAAGCCGCGAAAATGGGTTTGAACTGCCTGAAAGTCCACCCAACGCTTCAGGAAATCAGACCCGACCACCAGAAGATGATCCCGGTGTACACCGAGTTATCACAGATTGCTGGAATCGTGGTTGTCCATACCGGCACGTCAGGAATAGGTGGGGGGATCCGTGGTGGAGGAGGATACAAGATCGACTATTCGAGACCGGTATATGTCGATTCAGTGGCCGCCGATTTTCCCGATGTGACGTTTATCATGGCACACTTCGGTTGGCCCTGGGTTACGGAAGCCATCGCGATCTCCCTTCAAAAGGAAAACGTATACCTCGATTTGTCGGGGTGGAGCCCCAAATACGTATCCGAGGAAGTGTGGAGGTATGCGCGTTCTCTTCTAAAGGATAGGGTGGTTTACGGAAGCGATTACCCATTTATTCAGCCTTCGAGGTGGTTCAAGGAGTTTCATGCGGTGGGTCTACCCGAGGATGTCGAACGCCGCATCCTGTGGGAGAACGCCGCGAGGCTGTTTAAAGGACGAATTGACTCTTGAAGGTAAGGTGGTAGACACAGGATCTCTCGGCCATCTGCCTTAAACTACACTCTAAGCCTGCACGGGTCATCAACCAACCCGGAGTCGGTCTGATGCTCTCAACGTTTAATTGGGAGCGGGAGCTATATCCCCCAAATTGTTTGAATGGGAAGGCAGAGTCATTGCACATGTAGATATGAACGCCTTCTATCCCTCATGCGAACAACTCGCAAATCCCGAGCTTAGAGGTAAACCGGTGATAGTGGTGATGTCCCCTGAACCCGAAGGAAAGCTAACTAGGGGGGCGGTTGCCTCTTGTTCATACGAAGCCAGAGCCAACGGAGTTCATTCGGGGATGTCTTACAGGAAGGCCAAGGAACTCTGCCCGAGTGGGGTTTTCCTGAGAACCAACTTTGAGCTTTACGAGTCATACTCAGCCATGGTAATGAAGACGTTAAGTAAGTTCGCGGATAAGCTGGAGCTAGCCAGCATAGACGAAGCCTACATCGACGCCTCATTAAAGGCGAAATCCCAGTTTTCTTCACCTGAAGAGTTTGGGTTAACCATAAAGGAAACCGTCAAGAAGGAAGTGGGTCTAACATGCAGCGTGGGAGTGGCTCCCACCAAGGCCTCTGCCAAGCTTGCATCAGACGTGCGAAAGCCAGACGGCCTTACCGTGTTCAGACCAGACGGATTGAAGGAAGCGATATCGGGATTTCCAGTTGAGAGGGTGGCGGGCATAGGGCCTAAGACTCAGGCTGTTCTCAACCAGATGGGGATATATACGCTTGGAGACCTTGGTTCCAAGCCCCCGCAGGTTCTCATGGAAAGGTTTGGCAAAAATGGCGTTTGGATGTGGAAGGTTGCAAACGGGTCAGACGATGATGAAGTTATCGCGGACGACGAGTACAAGTCAATTAGCACCGAACATACACTGGCACATGAAACAACGGATACAACCGAACTTGAAAAAGAGCTTGTCGCCATGACAGACGAGCTGTGCTCGAGGCTCCTGCAGCTCGAACTTCTCTATAAGACGATTGGGATAAAAGTCGTATACTCCGACTTTAAAATTATAACGAGGGGCAAAACTCTCAGATACTTCACCGATGATTGCTCGTTTATCCAGCCGGCTATACGGGAATTGCTTACCAAAATAGAGATGAGGCCTGTCAGAAAGGTGGGCCTGCGGCTGTCTACGCTTCAGCACGCCACCCAGCATCAAAGAAGGATAGAGGACTGGATAAACCAAATTCAACATACCTGACGACTGACGACTGACAACTAGTCGAGCTATAAACCGCTTGAATACTTCAGATCTTGCAAGAGGTGACAGGGGGCACGCAATAACCGAAACAATACGCGCTTTTCCCTAAAACCAAAGGGTTTCCAATCATCGGTGAAAAATCTAATTTGGATGTCAAGCATATCCGTAAGTTGAGCCATTTGCACATAAGCCAGATCAAGGTTGGACACATGGAGAACTTCACATATATACTCGAATCAGCGGGGACAGCCGCCATAATAGATCCCAGCTTCGGGGGTGAAAAACTCAGGGACGAGATCGATCGTAGAAGGCTAGAGCTGAAGTATATATTCTATACCCACCACCACTTCGATCATATTAACGACGGAGAAAACCTTGCGAACAGGTACGGCGCAGAAACCGTGGCACACACGAATTCGCCCGTCAAAAAGGATGTATCGGTGACCCATGGCCAAAAGCTTCTGATAGGGTCCGAAGAGATCACGGTGATTCACACCCCCGGACACACCAAAGACAGTGTATGCTATTTAGCCGATGGCTCTGTGTTTACTGGTGACACCTTGTTTGTAGGGGAGTGTGGCAGAGTAGACTTACCCGGAGGCAGCGCCCAGGAAATGTATGCGAGCCTTTTTAGGAAGCTCACAAGACTTGGAGACGAAACGGTTGTGTACCCAGGCCACGACTACGGTGCAACACCCACTTCGACCATTGGCCGCGAGAAAAGACAAAACTACGTGCTAGCTCCCCGAACGCTTGAACAGTTTCTGGAGTTCATGTCGTCCCCTTGAAAGTCGACAAAATAGTTACTGCTGGTAGGGTTTGCACCCCCACCCGCGTTACAAGGCTGGGTGAAAGTCAAGCGGTCCTGAGTATAGAAGACGGAGCCTTCGCGGTTCGTAATGGTAGAATCGTTGAAATCGGCGAAAGATCTAGGATAACATCGAAATATGAGCCTGCGGAAACCCTAAGATTCGACGACTACCTGATAACACCGGGTCTTGTGGATCCACACACCCACCTGCTTTACATGGGCAACCGCTCGGATGAGCTTGAACTCAAGGTGCAGGGCTTGACCTATAGGGAGATCGCCTCCCGAGGGGGCGGAATCATGCGCTCTGTCCGTGATACACGTCGGGGGATAAACGAGCTAGAAGCCACCGCAAGGAAGCGTCTGATCAACTTCTACAAGTGTGGCACCACCACACTAGAGGTCAAGACGGGTTATGGCCTGAGTTATGAGACCGAAGTGTCCTGTGTAAACATATTGAGCTCCATAGCAAACAGGGGGGAAATGCGGATCAAAAAGACTCTGCTTTCTGCACACATGGTCCCGGATGATTACAGCGACTCTGACGCCTACCTTCACCAGGTCGTGTTTCCTACTATAGACTACTGTTCCGAGGCAAAGGCGGTGGATTTCGTAGACGTGTTCTGTGAGGAAGGCTACTTTGACGTAGAGTCAACCCTGGCAGTGTGCTCGTACGCCAAGAAGGCGGGTTTCAATATAAAGCTGCACGCCGATGAATTCAAGGACACGGGCGGGGCTCGGGTGGCAGCGGACCTCCGGGCTGTCTCCGCGGATCACCTCGGGCATTCCTCGAGATCCAACCTTAAACTAATGGGTGAAAAGGGGGTTGTCGCCGTGCTTCTCCCACTGCTTTACCACTCAAGCATGATGGACGCTCCCACCATAGACAAGTACAAAGGAGTGTCTCTGGTGGTGGCCCTGGGAACAGATTTCAATCCCAACAACCCAGTGGACTCGCAGCTAACCGTGATGAACCACGCGTGTCTTCGAATGAAGATGAGTCCCTGGGAAAGTTTTTGCGGAGTAACCATAAACGCGGCAGCAGCCATCGGTGCTGAACGGGAAGTGGGTGCTCTCCAACCCGGCTTCTGCGCGGACTTTGCTGTATATGACTCTGACGGTGTTCAGGACCTGATAATGAGGTGCGGCGCTTCTCCTCTGGTGTGCTCATATATTTCCGGAGAGAGGGTCGCGGGTGTCAGCTGATGCCCTCTAAGATCGGAAACCAGGAAAGCGTAAAGAGGTGGCTCAACAGGGTAATGACTAGACGTACGAGATCTGAGGGTACAGCCAAAATTTACTTATGGCATCTCACAAAGTTTTGCGAGTGGGTGAACAAGACTCCCGATGAACTCATCATCGATAGGAGAACCACCATAGAGTCGCAGGTTCTGGGCGTCAGACGCACACACGAGGACTTGTTGACCGAGTACTTCGGCCACCTTGAGTCCAAGAGAAAGCTTGCTAGGAACACCGCGCTTGTAGCGCACGCGGTCATTCGTAGCTTTTACAGGGCAAACTATGTACCGCTTGACGTTGACACCCCGGAATCGTGGTCGGTTAGAGCTGAAAGAGTGCCCAGCCGCCAGGAATTGGCTGACGTGGTTCACAGGCTCACGTCTCCCCTTCAGAAGGCGTTAATCTTGTTTTCCGTTCAGTCGGGTCAGAGAATCGGCGTGATCAGGTCTTTGCGGTACGCCATGGTAAAGGATGCCCTCGCTACGGATAAGGCGTCGGCGGTTAGTGTTCCAGCAACACTCAGAGACGCGTCAGGGGTGAGCGTGAACAAGAGAAGGCAGACCTACGATTTTTTCATAGGCAAACAGGCGAAGGATGCGCTGCATGAATACTTCAGTTTCAGGGGTGACTTGAGGGATGCAGACCTGGTGTTTGTGAGTACGAAGAAACACAGGGGTAAACCTGCGCCCCTCGATGACGAACAGGCTAACAGACTCATACGGAGAGCATTTGTCGAAACCGGTGTGTACACTGCTTCGGAGGCGAGATTACTGCATCACCACTCGCTTCGAAAGTTCTATCAGACAAGCATGGAGCAAGCAGGTGTTGCACCCACATGGTACGAGCAGATGATGGGTCATGTGCTTCCACGAACACAGAAGGCGTATTCAAAGCCGAGCAGGGAGCAGCTTCGAGCCGCATATGAAAGGGCTGAGCCGTTCCTCAGCCTCGGACCGCAGGAGCCTGAGCAGCAACCGAGGGACTCCGCCGCGGCTACGCAGGATGTCTCTAACGTAGCCGAAAGAGCTTGGGAACACGGTGTTGACCGTGGGGCCCGCGGAGTAGAGAATAGTTTGCCCCGAGTAGCGGGGCGGGGAATCCGAGACCATGGGTCAGCCTCAGAGTCAGTCGGTGTTAAGCCAAGGGTTCTGAACAAGGTAGTTAAGGAGGAGGAAGTGACAGTGTACCTCGACGATGGATGGGAGTTCGTGGGTCAACTTCCGAGTGGAAAAATCGTTGTGAGAAAACGTTCAGAGTGATCGTTTTGGACTCCGATTTCAACCGGACACAGTTTCAAACGGGTTGCAGGCCGCGTTGACGCATTAGGGCGACGCCTTTTCGCGTCCGAAAAACACTTTGTAAAGTACCAGGTTTGCCAGGTTTACGGGTACCGCGAGCAGAAAAGGCAGTTCAAGAGGAAATCCATCTAAAGCGTAGCCGGTGAGGAACGTGGCCGCGGACGAGGGCAATAACCTTGAAGCTTGGTTGATGCCGGTTGCAGAGCTCCTTTCCGCCTCGGAGACCATTCCCATCATAAGCGATTGCTGAGCGGGAAGCGCAAGCATCCTGGTGGTGGTGATCGCTCCGTACTCCATCACAGCCACTGTAAACGCCGGCGTGAACGGGAAAAGGGCCAGTAGCAGAGTCGAGATACCCCTTGTCACCACAATCATCTTCACAAATCCAAGCCTTTTGGCCAAGTACGGCGTGACAGGCATAGACAGCGATGAAGCAAGCGTACCAGCACCCATGGCGTCTCCTACGAGGCCGTTGGATACATGAAACACAGAGTGGAACAGTATTGGGAAGAACGGCGTTACGAGACCCTGTCCGAATCCGTTGAGCATCCCTGTCACCGAAAATTTTGCTATGGCTCCGCCGGAGCTGATTTTACCCAGCCTTATTTTCTGTCTTCCCTGCCTTTCCTTGATGAACACGGTTACGAGGGTCGAACCCGCGGATAGTATCAATCCATAGGTGAACAGTGTTTGGAAGTCTGCGAGGTTAACGAGGTATGCTCCTGCGGACGACGCCATCCCTCCTAGTAGGCTTGTGTAGCTGTACACCTGGGTTAGTTTCCCCGGTGGAGCCTTCTCAGCTAACAGGGCGTTCTGCATCGGAGCAACGTAGCTCCCCACTCCCCCACCTACGGTTCCGCCGGCTAGGCCGAAGCTTCCCAGCACCGACGCCGATACTATGTCGATGTACCCCCTTTCCGCTAGCAGCAGGAGGCAGGACACAACAAGTAAAGAGTTACCCATAACAAGCATCGGTTTTCTCCCAAAGATATCTCCCGCGAACCCGAAAACAATCGTTAGCATGGGGGCCGCGAAACTCGCTATTCCGAAGACGACGCCTATGTTCAGATAGGAGTACCTGAGTACCTCAACCAAATATAGCGACACGGCTACATTGAGGAAACCGGCTGCAAAATTACGCAGAACTCTACTCCCAACTATCAGTGAAAGGTCCCTGGTGAGCCACCCCGTCATCTGCGGTCACCAGGAATGGTGGCTCCGGCATCTATGAGTGCGTCATATGAATTCAGCCAACCGCGCCCCCCTCGTACTCCACGTTCTCGTTAAACAATATCTCCTTAATGTCACCGTACAGGTATCCAGCGATCAGCCAGGCGAATGCAACGTAGACGTAGATGGGCGCCGCCGACCCTATTGAATAAATCAAGTCCGTAAGGGATATTGCGGCTGCTGCTATACCCACAACTGATTCACCGATGGAACGGCTTAAACTCCGAACATAGAAGGTCGCTGAGGACCTGACTGAGCCCAGTGAAAGCCTGATCAGTGAGGCGTTTGCAGCCAGGTGGATAAGAAGAGAAGATATACCCGTGATTACGCCTAATGCGACGAATGCGTCGAACGCAGGAAGCGTCACGCTGAGGATTACCGATACTAGAAAATAGGGTATGGCTACAGCGGTAATAGCCTTGATGGGGTGCCCCGCCCGGGTACCCGCCAATCCATGCGGAAACGCATTGTCAGAAGCCATTTTGAATAGTGTCCTTGACGAGGCGGTCATAAATGCGGTTACGGCGAGCACGCCGTCGTTTAGAAAGGCTACGAGTAGCACTGGAGCGAGCGCACCACCGATATTTTGGGTGAACCATCCAACGCTCAGTAAATCCGATGGTGAACTCATATGCAAGCCTGCGTTGAGGAAGGAGTATATGAAAACGGAGGCAAGGAGGCCTCCCGTTGAGATTACCGCGAGAACCGTTTTCCCCACAACTTTTCTGGCGTTGACAACCTCACCCGAGACGGGTGTCAGAGAACCGAAACCGGTTGGGATAGCTGACGCGAATAGAACCGCGAGTCCCAGCCTACCCGGTGTCACTTGGGATCCGAACCGCAGTGGGTCATAGAGGTGGAAGTGTGTAATCGAAAGCATCGCGAATATCAACGCCGAGATGACAGCCAGCTCCAAGGAGCCCGCTATGACGGCAAACCTCGACGAGATCTTTACACCCTTAAACACTATGAATGTTGCTGGAAGAAGAACGCCGATCGCGGTGTATACGGGTGGAACACCGATTAGCTGGTTTAACACATATGAAACCCCCACCACATAGGCGCACCCATAGAGCACCGAATAGAAGAGGTACATCCACCCCGTCTGGAAGCCGAATCGCTGCGAAAGGGAGTGTAAGGCATAAGCGTAGTACCCACCCGTCATCGTGAACCTAGTCGAAAGCCTGTAGACGACGAGTCCGTTGAAAAGTACGAGGACGGTGCCAAGCACCATTGCCACGGGGGAAAAGAGGCGGGCGACGGATATGACTGCTACGCCGTACGTGAAAAGGCTGAGGAAAGGAGATTGGCCGCCGAACGCCATGAAGAACGCGTCCTTGGCCGAAAGCCTACGGGGTAGATCGTCAACGGATCCTCTGGCCAAAGAAACAAGACCCTTGGTTTTACTCATCCAGGCCTACCCATTTCCTCGTTGTAGGTGTTGCCTCCCACCGTTCAACCTTTAAGTCTAACTGATTTTTCCATGTTAGGCGCGTTTCCCCCGCGGGGGTTCGCGAGCCATATACTCGCCATGGCCGCCGCAAGAGATGGAAGCAAAATGTAGGTTGTGACAGTCTCGGAGGCGTAGACAAAACCGGTGATGATCAGCAGTAACCCGGTTAAACCCGCGAAGGTGGTGTTTTGACCGCCCCGCATTGCCAACAGAAAAAGAGCGGTTATAAATGAAGCTATACCCGCGAAAACAACCAAGGGCACCAAGGTGTCGGTGACCCCCAGAAATCCAAAGTCATAAATGATTATGGTTCCCAGAACTATAGATGACCCGGGAAACACGTTTGCCATAACAGCATACTCGATTGCCACCCCCACCAACAGGGCGGCTACGTAACCCCATCTGATACCACCCTTTTTCCCCAGTATCCGGTAACCACCCGCGGCCGCAAACAGCAGACCCCCCAGCGTCCCCGCATAGGGTTCTGCGGCTGCGCTGAAGCCGCCGAGAGTGGACCAGCCTTCGCCGCCGAAGTTTGCGGTTACTATGTTACCTACGAGGAACAGGATTCCCAGAAGCTCGGTTAGAAGCATCACCGCCAGGGCTAACCCCATTAGATCTCTGTGTTGTAAAACGACCAGGGCTGCGAATATAACCGAACACGTAACTAGACCAAGAAGGATGAGGCTCTCACCAGCTGAGGAGGATTGAAATATTGAGTTAATCCCTTCCTGGACGTGCTGAACATCCATTGCAACAGCTACCACTGCTCCCAGAGCCGACGCGTAGAGTGACGCCGTAGCGAGAAGTCGAGTGCTGGGCTTCAAAATTCCCGAGGCTAAAAGCGCCGCGGGGGCGAGCAAGGTGAGTACCCCAAACGAGTATCCTCCTATTACGTAGAACGCCCTGATAGCCGGCGAAACCTCTGCTATGTTCACTCCTGCACTGCCAAGCGGAAGAACCGCAGCCAGAAACTCTCTGTTGAAAAACGCTTCAACGAACGCGGTCAGGCATACCATATAAAAAAAGGTTTAAGGAGTTGCCTACTCACCAGGTTGTCCACGGATAAGGTCGCCTAGATAAACCTCTTCAAGCCGTACGCCCCCAGCCCTAGAAGCATAGGTAGGATACCCAAGTATTGCTGAATGCCAAGGGGACCGGACGCGGAGCTGGGTGGCTGAATGTACACGTTCCACCACAGCGATATAGACTTGAAGTCAACAGATTCTCCTATAGCTCCTTGGAACCAAGCGAACGCGACGTGGTATGTTCCACCGGGGGCTAACTGGATCTGGTAGTGTGATTCACCCTGGCCGTCCGACACACCCACTGTACTGAAGGTTCTCGCGTACTCCAAGGTGAGGTAGGTCTGGCCGTTGGGGGCAGTCGCCAAAGTGTCGCCTGTAGCAACCACCGAGGGGTTCCACAACTCGCTGGGAGTGTATTGTCCCTGAAGCCACTGCCAGTTGGTTATACTGGGGTTGTTGAGTGCGGGAAAAGTCGTAACGAAGGGTATACCGCCGAGATAGTAGATTGAGGATCCGTTAACGTACATGTCGGCGACGAGTCCCTGGTGGGGGAGATACCCCAAGTTGAGCGGGTCCTTGTAGCCGGGGTAGTGAGTGTAATTCGCCATGGTCCAAGATATTCCCCCGGGCAGACCCATGAATCCTGGGAGATTCGCCAGAATGCCGGCGTAACCAGCGTCCAAGGTGTTGTTGGATCTTGGGTTACTGTTCCAGTGCCAAACCTCTACTGCCCCCGCGGAGAATGCGCCGCTCGTGCCCAGAACCATGTGGGGAGTGTATGCAACCTTGAACCAGTCGTTGGGGACGCCGCCAAGGTCCCACATTACGGCTGCTCTGAGCGGATATAGATAGGTTGAGTTGTGGAAGAGGTCCACATACTCCCCCGTATCCTCAGGGTAGAAGAGGTTGTATGCAGCCTGAGGCCAGATGGAGTTGTTGATACCGTAGGATAGTATTTGACTTGGAGAGGTTATATCCACCGTGCCAACCGACGGAATGTTGGCGGATATGTCAAGTGATGTGATCTGAATCGGGGCACCACCGTTGAGGGGGTTGCCGTATTGGTCGATAGCGCCGCTTACCCACGCCGTTAACGTACCGTGGCTCTTAGTCACATATATCTGCACTGGGTTACCCATGGTTTCACCTGGCGGATACGATATTTCGTTTTGCTGGTAGCTAATCGGAACACTTTTGACCGTTGTAGTCGACTGATCATGTGTAGAATAGGTTATATTCACGAAATAATTCGACGTGGGGAAGAAGTTGAACGGGGCCCAAATCCTCCCCTGGGGAGTGCGTTCACCTGACGGATTCTGATACGCCGTCTGAATCTCGCTGGGTGTTCCCAGGACCACGCCGTGCATCAAAACCATGATATACGGTACTCCGTCAACGTAGGTCCACGCCATTTTCACCTGAATTGACGTGGTGTGCCCTGCTATGCTTCCGGGAGCCGGAACAGTTGGCACAAGAGGCACAGTGGTGTAGGGGATGCTTGCCCAGTACTGCTCTTGGCCAGGGTTACCCAAGCCAAGCTGAGCATTGGGGACGTAATACGCTGTCATTGTTGTGGCTGACTGACTTGCGGCGTCCAAGGCGTTATCCAGCCCTATCGCGAGTCCTCCAACCAACAGTATGAATATGAACCCGTATACCCCTAGCCTAAGATACTTGGAGTTCTCTTTTTTGTATTCTTCACTCATTTTCAGTTCCCTCCGATTCCTGAGTCATCTCAGCATCCATAATGGTTACAGGATCCTTGTGATCAGCTATGAGCAAGTGAACCGCGAAGTAAAGCACTGCTACACCCACCAGCGTAACGAACACGTTGGTTGTCACCGCCGGCTGCGAAGCAAGCACCAAGCCGTTGATGTGGTTGTGAACCACGCCGTACTTGACCTTAACAAATACCCCGGCCACCGCCAATATTAATCCGAGTACAACCAACCCCAACCCAAGAGTCCTATGATTCACAGGGTACCACCCGCCGTGTTATTTGTCAAGTACCCTGGATCCCACTGCCCCTGCGGCATATTGCCGCCGAGGATATGCGACGCATAAGTTTGGTTATAGGTTGCGATAATTGTTCCAACCAGCCATGGGTGGCCTAAGCCGAATCCCGCGACGCCACAGTACTCCGCGCACGCCACGTGATACTCGCCCGGCTTGGTGAACACATACACTATGTATGAATAGTATCCCGGCGCCGCCTCTGCACCGAAGTTGAACGACTTACCGCCGTATACAGCGCTCTGAACGAAGAATTCATGGAACACATCTACACTCGTTATAACGAACACCACCGGTTCCTCAACCGGAACCACTGTCTCGTTGACTTCGGGATCATTGTGGGGCCCAAACATCCAGTGCCACTGTTCGCCTGTTACGTAAATCGTTACATATGGGCCAACATAGCTACCCAAGGCGTGCTGCAGCGTTGTATGCACAACGTCTTCGCCAGCGTTGTTAACAGGGTTATACCCCACGTAGTCGTATTCGCTATACTGAATCTCGAACGACACCACGGCGACTATAACTAATACCAAGAATAATGCGATAACGGTGCCTCGTCGCATAACCAGCACGACTTGTACAACATTATAAACCTTTTCGAATTCCAACGTTAGACGCTGGAATAGCGCATCCGTTCGCACTCTACTTTATCTAAGGCAAGCTGTTCCAGCGTCCTGCCCGACACCAGCGTATCCGTCACAAGGCTCAGACGCCTAGTTCATCTGTTGGGGGGTTGCATTAGATAATCCACTGAGCGTATACGCTGGGGCTACACATAGCTCACCGATATGCTTTCCGCAACACGCGGAAGCCTTCAGCCAACGTTCGCTGAGCACAGCTGGCCAAGGGACGGTGTCGTCGTTGCTGCGCACGCTTCGGCGAGGCTTCGCTGAACAACGCCATTCAAACCGCGTTCGTCGATGCGAGCCACAAGTGTACACACAGGGTAGGAGGATGAGCCATGTTCATGTCAGGAGAACGGTTCGAAGCGTCGCTAGCGCTCCCCGTTAGCTGAAAAAGGTGTTTGCATGGTTCAGCCCCGCTGTGCCCGTGAAACCTCAGCACACTTCAACCCAAGTTACACCATCGTATCCCCAATGCGTGGCAAAGGAAATTGCTGCGCTACTGGATTTGAATACCCAAGTGAACCATCCAGTCAGGGTTTGCTTTAAACGCCTAGGCGGCCGCCTGCACCCGTCCTACCCGGCATGTATCGACGTCCGCTCAGTTTCGGTTTAGGATCCATTTGAAGGCTGGTCTATCGGAAGCATGGGCAAGGAGTCCTCTGAATATCCCTCCTGGCGCATGCCGTACCTCTCCATGGCAAGGGACCGCCTAAGCCAGCGTGGGTAACCCTCATACTGAATTCTCTTTCCTTTAAACGCCGTAAGTCCAAGATTCACTATGAAAGCTATCGCGGCGAACCCAGCTATCCATCCGCCAAGCGCGGCAAACTGGTAGTAGATCTGATATATTATGGGCCAGGCGACCTCCCTTCTTATCGCGCCGAAGAATCCCGCGTTGTTGAATGCGGCTATAAGCATACCCATGCCTATGTTCCAGCCCCAGAAGTGGATCTGCGCCAGCCTGTTGCTATACCATGCCCGGTTAAGTATGTGTGGGAGAACAATATACAACACCCCGAAGAATCCACCAACGGTGAACGCAGCCATCATTATGTGTATGTGGGAGGGTATCCACAACGTGTTGTGCACGGTGGGATCAGTCGCAGGTGACGGCTGAACTGGTTCGGCGTGTATGCCTCCGATTATGTTCCATATGATGCTCGCATATATGAACATCAACGGAACATCCCATTTCAGTTTCCTAGGGTCGCCGAGCGTAATCAACTCAATCATCCAGACTGCAGCAAACGGTATTGCTATTATTGCAGTCGAGGTCTGAGCGAATACGTCTCTGAGTATCAGCGGAACCGGGTCAGTGGCGATGTGGTGGACATAAACAGACATACCCAGCACGAAGAGTACGGGAACCATCCACCTGAACAACCTGTAACTGAAAAGAGGTCTCCTCGCATAAACGGGGAGGATAGCGGCTACGGCCCCCATCAAGGCGTACGGACCAAAGTAGACGAGTGGGTGGTCAGCATACCAGAACAGCGCCTTCCAAACTTCCGCATTGGGGATACCGCTAAGGAATATCCCCAGCTGACCCATGGGTGACACAAGCGACCATATCACCGCGGCGAACACAGATATGTTGCCCAACGCCATCTGAATCATATCCATAACAAGAAGAGCCACTCCTAGCGGCATTAGTCTGCCGTGGCTTCTCCAGTTAAATGAGGTGGCGATGATACTCGTCATCACCATCCATTCACCCACAACCATAGCACCGTATCCGATGAACCAGTTAGTCGCCGGCATCAGCGGATTCTGGAACACGAAAAGATACTGGTTCTGATATCCACCTGCGAGCATCATTATGATACCCGTAGAAGCTGTCCACAGTCCGAGGTTAGCCAATTTGGGATACTTGACCACCCTCGTACCAGTCAGCAAAGGAACAAAGTAGAACCCCAACCCGAACGAAATGTCGAATACCACACCGAAAATCATCGCCATAACGTGGTCCGTCATATCCTGGAAGTAGAACACCGGAGGCACAACGTATGGGATACCTGTGTTGGTTATGCCTGACTGAGCCCTGAGCATCAGGGCGAACGATCCTCCAATCATTAGCATGAACAGTGCGACGAGAAAATGCTTCATGGCTATGCCTTGGTAGCTCTTGGAATAAATCAGCTTCATCCAGAGAGGCTTACGAGACTCTTCTTCACGTATCTTCTCGTATTCGGCGTTCCATTGCTGCATCTCTTCAAAATCGCGTTGGACCCTCTGCGTCGCCATCGAGGTCAATGAGTGCTCGGGTCCATGCTAATAAATATTTCTTGACTGCAGCTTAGAACCCCG
>JAMDBQ010000013.1 GCA_023487445.1 Candidatus Martarchaeota archaeon
CGTAAAGCGGCTGGAATATGGTGGGCAACCTCCCCTTACGCACCTGTGAGAAGGCGCAGTGGGAGATAAGGGGGATAGCGAAGGCAATGGCGAGCCTGATCGGCTGGGGCTCCAGGGATTCGGGTTTCAACGGCAACAAGACTCTGAGCTTCTATACGCTTCCTCCCTGCCACACGTTCAACGTGTGCTTCGAAGACAACTCGAAGGAGGTGTGCCCCATCTACAGGCACAAGTTCATGAGGTATCAGCCGAAGCTCATACAGTAAAGCCAAACCCCCTGCCCGCACGTTAGCTTTACAACATGCCGCCCCCAGCCGCCGTTAACAACCTGATAAAGCCTGGGTGCGTCCAAGGCAAGGAAGGTTCTGTGCGGCTCCACCACGAGGTCTTCCCCAGCAAGGTAGGAGTACACTGGGCGGCCGTCGAGCTCCACTTCCACCTCGCGTCGCCCGGCCGAACTGGCCACCACTTCAACTCTTCTCCCATGATATTCAACCGCTAGTGTGCCCGGGGGGGAGGAGGCGACCACTGCCTCCCTTGTCTGCAAAAACCCCTCGGCTGAGACGATTCTGAACCTCCTCGCTAGTCCGGGGTTCACGCCACTTCGTCTGGCGTGGGTGGGCGCCTCACCGCGTGTCAACGCAAGCGTGTTGCACTCCTCGCTGAATACTATCTGCGATGAGAAGCCGTGCTCAACTACCACGGATGAGCGCATGAGTTCTTCGACCGCGTTAAAGCGTCTCGTCGGAAGGGTGACACCACCTTCAGCGCCCAACAGATCTCTCACAGCCTCCTCAACTTCCCAGCCTCCTTCTGCCCCAAGGCGGTGAAACCTTTCAAAACCGCTTCGGTCAATCACCGAAATAGTGGATGGCGGCGCCGCGGCGTATAGCCTTGCCGCGCAGCCGTCGGCGTCCTGAACCAGCGTGTGGGTCAAACCCATCTTTGAGCCAAAATACCTCAACCCTTCCTCCGAAGACTCGAAGCCGTAAAACGGTGTGTGAACACTCACCACCCTGAGGCCGAGGGGAGAATACGCCTCGTGATGTACTCAAGCAGCCTCGATGTACTCAAGCAGCCTCGCAGTTTGACCCGCTTCGAAGCTAGCGTAGTGCCAGAAACCAGCTAGTGTGGGGTTTACCCCGTCGGGCGCAAGCCTAGACTTGACAGCGGAACACATAGAAGTATTCACCCCCACAACGCCGCTCATCTCTCAACCACCAACCGTCGCTCCGCCCAACCATCTTCCAGCATGGGGCCCCTCAGAAGGGGCGGGGTGCCTTGCTAGTGGCAGTAGCCCCGGCCGGATTCGAACCGGCGTCAAGGGATCCAAAGTCCCCTATCCTTGGCCTCTAGACGACGGGGCTGAGTCGTGTGCATCTTCTGCGCCTCCGACTTTTATGGTTACGGCTTCAGCGCCTCAGGTCGTCCACTTCGGACTTGAACCTGCTCACCGCTGAGGAGTAGGCTTTCTGGTAGCGACTCCTAATTTCTTGGTAGACGTTCTGCCTGATCTTCTTTTGGTTGAACTGTGACTGCAGGTCAACCAAGTCGGCTAGCGCGGTCTTAGCCTGCCTGAACACGGATACAAGCGTGTCCGCGCTGGACTTCTCGATCTGCTTTGCAGACACGGCGTCGCCGAGCGCCTTCACCATTCTGCGCTCCTGCTCGTCGAGCGCTGCTACCGAGGAGTTTGCGACGTTCACCCTCACCGTGCCCGACACGTACTTCCTAGTGTTCTCAACCGCCGCCTCCAAGCTGTCGAGAGCCTCGATTAGCATGGGTATCAGGGTGAGCCCGGGTTTGATCCGCACCTGTTTCTTTCTGACTGATACCGAGTAGTACACTCCAGAGAAAACCACGGCGATGAAGCCCGCTACCGCAACGCCAGTTGCTGCGTCGCTAAACGCCGCACTTGGGGGTTGAGGGGTGAGCGTCACCGCAGGCTCGGCTGTTTGGTAGATGTTCCTGTCGTATACTGCATAGCCATGGCCTTGGTCGAAGGGTATCCAGCCAGGCGCAGAAGGCTTGGCGTTGAACACGCTTATGTCGGCCACGCGGACGAATGTGTCGAAGAACCCTAGCGTGGAAAGGTCTACCTGGGACCCGGGCACCCTGTAGGTCACATGGAACCCGTAGGACTGCCCCTGTGAAAGCTGGTACCTCGCCGAAACCACGAGAAGCGAGCGGTTCCCGAATCTGCCAGGATAAAGTGTTGAACTCACGTTTCCGAAGTCGTCCGAGACGCGCACAGAGGATTTGACCGCATATGAAGGAATAGTGAGGTATATCGACCCACCTGTTCCACTCGAAGACCAGGTGGCCACCACGGAGTCGGACACTGTGTATCCGTCACCGGAGTAGGTCACCACTCGGGAAAGCTGCGTCAGGTAAACCTGGTCTGCAAAGGGGTCCTGTGACAGAGTGGCCTCTGTGTAGTTTGATGAACCCGTCACCCCTTTGAACAGGTATGCTGAGCCGAGGGTGACGTTCACGATCTTCCCGGCGTAGGGCATCTGGAGCGTGAAGTTGAGCTGAGAAACTCCGTCGGAAACCACGCCAGTGTCTCGTTCACGGAGGCAACAGAGTAACCCGAGTCAACCGCTATATCCCCCGCTCCACCCGACGAGAAACCCGTGTAAACATACTTGATAAGAGTCGACCCGCCCGCACCCACCGGGGTGCGCAGGCCGAGCACCACGCGCGCCGGCGCCGATGAGAGCTGGTAGGCGTATGACAGGTCTGCCCCCGTGGCGTTGAGGAGCTGGACTCCGTCGGGGAAGTATGCCACGAGGCTGGATACGTTCCCCTTGACCACGGTTATGTTGTCATTGACCACCGCGTAGTTACCGTATACCACGGTTGACCTGTGAACGGTGATCAGCGCGCCCGTGGTCGGGGATGGCTGAGCCGCGGCCACAGCCTGCGACTGAATCAAGACCACCGCCAGCGCTACCACTAGAGCCAGTGCCACGGTTTGTTTACGCATTACCGGTCTTCGCCCCCTGCTACGCAGTGACTTATAAGCCGTTATCCTCACGGCTGGCTCGCCGGAGCGTACAGTGGAGGATCAGCCGAAAGCCTGAACTGCGGAAAGGCATTCGAGTTGGCGCTGATAAATTGCTCGTCCTCCCTTTTCCTCATGTCGTCGGGCAGCATGTGGGGGATACCGTTTATGACGGGGTACCACCGCTTGCACCCCGTGCACAGTATCAGTGCGCTCCACACCTCTCCCTCCTTTTCGGTGGCGACCACGAGTCGGAGCTCCTGGCCTCCGCACATAGGGACACTGCAGCAAATCCATAAGTGACTGCTTCATATCGTGTATGACCCTTTGAAACCCCGCTATTTAGGTTAGATGGGTGGATCGGTTTGCCTTCGTCTCTGAGTTCGTCGGGAAACTCCCCGCTCTGGCCGCCGCGTACACCGTGGCCAACGGCGCAGAAAGCGGGTCAAATGTAAAGTGTACCACGCCCAACTGGACTTCCTGAGGAGTCTGAAACCTCAGCCTCGCCACGAGCTCATTGTCCACGTCGGAGGCCCACACCTCTACGGGCGTGTGCGGGGGTTTGGATACGAGCGCGCTGAGCGAGGCCGCTCTGAGCGACGGGTTAAGAAGCGGTGCACACCGCGCCGCGGTGAGAAGAGGGCCTTCGGCACAGATGGTTAAGTAGCCCCTACACGCGGTTTCGCGGGAGCAGTCCGCAAGGTAGTCTGATAGTTCACGGCTCGGGGTGAGAAGGTTTTCGGCCACCCTGTCGAATCTCGGGCTTGCACCCACCTTCCTCCCAGCCTTGGTGAACGCGTATGAAACGTTCTTTACCCCTCTGAGAATCGAGGTGGCGCCAGATCCACGGGTGAAAACGATTGATGAATCTCCCTCCTCCGCGGACTTTGTGGAGAGTGTAAGAGAGGGGTACTCCATCACCCTGAGCGTCGACGCAAGCTGAGCCTCCTGCATCGAATAGGGGTTGCTTGAGAAACGTATGAAGAACGTGTCCTGTCTAGTGAATGGTGCAAGAAAGTATTGGGCAACGTGCGCTCGCGCCAGGGTTACGCTTACGCCCGCCACCATCATTGGCCAAGAAGCGAATTCGGCATAGACCCTGCTTTCCTCGTCAAAGGCGACTACAACCCTGTCGTAGGACAGCGCCTCGGAGACCGCGTCGCATAGGCGAGGGTCAACCTCGGCGGACGCGAACGCCTCCGACGCCGCGTCCAGACTTTCCTTGAATGCGTTAGGGTCACACACGCCGTTCGAGGTATTCGAGGCGCTCATAATACGTGGAACCTCAGGCACTCGACACATATGGGTTTCGATTTCGATTAGTGGTGGATTTATAGGGGGAGGTGTGAGAAGCCCTATGGCTACGCTGTGGTTCGACGCTTTGACCCCCAAGCACATGAAGCTTGCGGTACATGTAAAGCGGATCGCTGAGGATAAGGGTTACTCCTTCCTCCTTACCTCTCGCTTCTACGACGAGCTTCCGGGCATGGCGTCGATGCTAGGACTTTCGCCCATCTTCGTGGGTTCACACGGCGGAAGAGCATTGGAGGACAAGCTTAGGGAAAGCTCTAGACGCATGGCCGAACTCACCGACTTAGTGCTGAGTAAGGGGGTTGAACTCGTCGTTTCACACGGCTCGCCGGAAGCCACAAGAATCGGTTTCGGTCTAGCGGCCAAGGTGATCAACATCAACGACTCCCCGCACGCCGAGGCGGTGGCTAGGCTAACGGTTCCCCTGAGCGATAAACTCGTCACCACGAGCTTCGTGCCCACGAGTGCATGGAAGGCGTACGGCCCCAAGAAGGGCGCTATCGTACGCTACAGGGGACTCGAAGTTGTGGCGTGGGTCAAGGGTTCCTTCCACCATCCGCTGGAGTTGGGTATAGACCACTCGAAGCCGGTGGTGGTCTTCAGGCCCGAGGAAACCAAAGCCTCCTACATCGACGCCGACGCCAAGGGCCAGGCCAACTCGGAGACTCAGGGCTCTGTTTACGCCGAAGCGTTGAGGCGTGCATCGCAGTCCAAGAGCTTTACCTTGGTGGTCGCGCCCAGATACGCTTCGCAGCGTGCAAATCTTAGGGAGAAACTTCCAGATGCGCTCGTACTCGACCAAGTCGTAGACGGTCTTCGACTGATTTCGTCAGCTGATATATTCGTGGGCGCGGGAGGCACAATGACTTGGGAGGCTGCTCTCATGGGTGTGCCCACGATTTCATGTTTCCCAGGGAGAACCTACGTCGAGCAGAGATTTCTGAAGGAACGGCTTTTGACGCGGGCGAGTGCATCCACGCTCGACGAGGTACTAGCCAGAATGCTCAGCCGACTGCCTATGATGAAGAAGGATGTTTCAGCAAGAGCTTCGAGGTTCCTTTCAACCCTTTCTGATCCCGTTCCCGTGGTCGCTGGACTCGTTTAGTGATAGATACCTGTTTCTTACGAACCTAGTCGCCCATAGCCACGCATAAAGCATCGCGGCGACAAGCGCTATGAACCCTAGGGATTTGAGGGCGTGGAACGTAATGAACAAGAACAGGGGCTGGTGTGAGCGCGCTCCTCCTAACGGTACAAGGTATAGGAACGCTAGGTCGAAGATGCCTATGAGTCCAGCCCAGGCTGCCATCATGATCACCAAAAGCATGATCAGTGGGTCTGGCAGCTTCAACTCTTCCTCACCAGGTGAGAAGGAACGTGATCACGGCTAGTCCTAAGCCCGCGATCGTAAGCACATGGTAGCGCGTTATCATCTGTCTTTCTGTAAGAGGTCTGCGGGACGCGAGCACGTTTGCCAGGCTCATCGGCGCCCCTCTGCTGCGGTTAGCTGCTATCAGTTCACCCACCACCCTTACGGGGCGTTCGCTTACTTCGTGGCGCTCGAATATTCTCCCCACGCTTCCGAAGCTCAGGAAGCCATTCATGAGCATGGGCATGATCGCCACCGCGGTCACAACCTCAAGTCTGCCGGTGATGGCTATCATTCCCAGCGCCGCGCCAAGTGACAGGCTTCCTATGTCGCCCAAGAAGAATCTTGAAGGGTATCTGTTCACAAGGAACAGCCCTAGGGAAGCACCGGCACATACGAAAGCGAGAAACGAGTCGAGCACAGCGTATTTCGCCACGTCCGCTACCAACACGAGAACACCCAGAAGCGCGAACACAGCGGTTGAAGCGAAGCTCAAAGTGCCGTTATACACGTCGTACATATTGAAGGCGTTAGAGGTCACGGCGAGCGCAATCGGTATGAAGAAGGGGTAAAGGAAGAACACGCCGTGTATCTCGCCGATCAGCGGAAGATAGGGCCGGGGGCTGTAGAGGTAAACCCTGAACCCTCTTGAAAGGGCGTACACCAGTACTCCGCCGAATAGGGTTAGAGCAAGCTTCACCCTACCCCGAAGACCCCTTAAGTCGTCCACGAGGCCCACGATCCCGTAGTACGCAAACCCCGCAACGAACAGTGCCACGAACCCCCTTGCTGAAGCGGGGACTATGAGCATCGACCCCAGCGCAACCACGGAGACAACCACGAGCGAAGCGAAGCCGCCCATAAACCAGGTAGACGCCACCTTGGGGTTACCTGGTTTATGGGCGTCGAGTCCATAGTAGCCCGCCTCCACAAACACCACACGGAGGGCAGAAAGGATTAGGTACACTGCAAACGTGGTAAACGCGAACGCCACAAGTGAAGCGAATAGCATGGGTCTACACCAAACAGGTTTAAACCTCTCCAGGCGCGGAGAGTTTGAATGATATCATGAATAGGGCTTTTAACTGTCACGGTTGCTAAAAGCGTGATGAATTCTTCGTTAACCAAGGACGCGGTTACGCGTGTGCTCAAAAAAGTGAATGACCCAGAAATAGGGGAGAACATAGTTGACCTTGGAATGGTGAAGGGGGTTGAGGTGAGTTCCGATGGCAGCGTGGGCCTGGTTATAGCGCTCACCGTGCCCGAGTGCCCCCTCACCAAACGCATACGTGAAAGCGTCAATTCCGAACTCGCTTCGCTCGGGGCGCGGGAAGTCAAACTCGAATTCACTTCGATGACTGAAGAGGAGAAGGCTACGCTGATCGACAAAGTAAGGAGTATCAGGGGAGAAAGAGCCGGGCAAACTGTAAACACCGGGGCCGAGGCCTCGAGGCCAAGTCCGATTGGCAGACTGGACAAGGCGGGGGTTCACAACATAGTCGCAGTGGTCTCGGGGAAGGGGGGTGTCGGCAAATCCTCTGTGGCTGCTCTTCTTGCATGCGAATTGCGGAGAAGGGGGTTCAGGGTGGGCGTACTCGACGCCGACGTCACGGGTCCGAGCATTCCGAGGCTTTTCGGCGTCGCAGGCAAACTTACAACCGATGGCAAAAAGTTGTTCCCGGCCGAGTCGGTTAACGGCGTCAAAATCGTTTCAATGAATCTACTCGTGGACAGCGAGACCGACGCCACTGTTTGGAGGGGCCCGATAGTGAGCGGGGTTATACGCCAGTTCTACACGGATGTGGACTGGGGTGAACTCGACTACATGATCGTGGACCTTCCCCCGGGTACGAGCGACGCTCCGCTCACAGTATTTCAGTCGCTTCCCCTTGACGGCGTGGTTGTAGTGACTTCGCCTCAGAGGCTTTCGAAGATGGTTGTGGGTAAAGCTGTGAACATGGCGAAGACACTAGGCGTCCCGATTCTAGGCGTGGTGCAGAACATGGCTTACACAACGTGTCCGAACTGCGGCTCAAGGATAGAGCTCGGTGAACTCGGATACGAGGGGCTTCCCATCCTGGCCACGTTTTCGGTTGACTATGAACTCATGAGGCTGTCAGACGAAGGTAGGGTGCACGAATACAGGTCCGAGGAGGTTTCACGAATGGTGGACAGAATGGGAGAGTCCCGGGTGCGCGCTATGAACATTAAGAAGGCGGCGCGCACACCCAGTTGAAGGCATAGCGGGGGTAAACGCCGTCGGTTCATGCGGGGTGTGGGATTTGAACCCACGCAGCTCTACGCGGCGGAGCCTGAATCCGTCTCCTTTGACCAAGCTCGGACAACCCCGCACCCAAGGCTTAACCTGACACCTTTTTGGGTCTTTTGCTCGGAGACACGCCGTGTCGCCAAAGGAGCCGCGACGAGTCACAAGTGAATCCTGCGAGGTGACGCATGCACATTTACAAGGTAGTGATCAATCCTTAATTGTTTCGAGGGTGCTTGCGACCTGCCAGAGCTGAACCCTCGTGTGCGGAGGCATGTTGGGGTCTTGGGATATCTGGTCGATCACGCTTATCGCGTTTGCCGCCTTAACCCCGGCGGTGAGGTTCTTGGCCTGAAGCACCCTAGACGCTTCCTGGGCGGTCTTACGGATGTTTCGCGGAATGGTGTTGTCATCCGATATCTGCTGGAGAATCACTACAGCCTGCTTAATTTTCTCATCGTTCCCAATTTTGAGTGCCATTTCTATTCACCCTAGAAGCATTCGAATAACAGATAGTGATATATAGCTTTACTGAGGCATTAGCCTTGTGTCGTCGCACGTCAGCAAAAAGATTGCTTCAGCATTGATGGAGGGCGGCAAGCTCCTTGCTGAGGCATGCCCGGTTTGCGCTTCACCTCTGGTTCAGAGGAAGACGGGGGAAGTTTTCTGTCTGAGCTGTGAAAAGCAGGTGGTAATCGTTTCAAGCGACGAGGAAGCGCTTGGGAAGGTCACCGTGAACTCTGTGCTCTACGAGCTTGAAGAGCTCATGATGCGGAGGATCAAGGCCGCGATAGAGTCGGTAAAGTCAGGTGAGGCTGACGAGCGTTCAACACTTGAAAACATGACGCTCATGCTTGACGTGGTGAAAAAAATAAAGGAGCTCCGCAAATCCTAGGACCCTTCCTGCCTGTAGCTGCCCTCGATTATCTCCTTCATCCTGCGTGCAGTCTTCTCACCTATTCCCTCGACTTCCAAGAGGGCTTCAAGGTCGGCATTGAACACACCCGAAACAGAACCAAACCGTTTGAGAAGCCTCCTCGAGCGAACGGCGTCTACGCCGGGAAGGGACGAGACAACGTACTCTCTGAGCTCATCATCTTCCACCGGTTTCCTCTCATCCCTGACTATCGGCTTCGTCCTGCCGATCTCCTTCTGCTCGCGTACCGCCATTCTCATTATGAACCGGGCTGTCTCAGACGGCGTTCTTGACCAAAGTATTGGTATGCCGTAGTCCACGGCGAGGCTGATAAGAGCCCCCCTCACCGATTCGGGGTTGAGAGCAGAAGTGTAAAGAGTTTCACCTTCAACTATTAGTATCGGCCTCCTATAGCTTCTCCTCATGTTGAGCGCCTGCTCGAAGAGCCTGCCATCGAGTATCGAAGACGCGAAGTCGTCAGTGGACTTACGCTCAACGCAAACCACGTCCGACACCACGTAGTCAGCTACACCAAGCTGCTGCGTGTGCACGTTCACACCCAGGTTCACGAGGTGCTCCAAAACAGTGGACGCCGACTCCCTCGTGTCGGCAACAACTTCCGCAACCGCTTCAGCCCCGGCCCCGGTTGCGGTCCCCGCCTCCTCCGGGCTGGAGCCTGGAACTGTCACAGACGAAGACGGGGTCACCGGACTCTTGCAGCGGGTTGAATCCTGCTGCTCCCGTGTGGGCCCAGGGTTCACAGAACGTGGTGTGCCTTCGCCGGCGTGGGTCGCAGCCTGGGGCGGAAGCGTGGGATGCATATGTGGCTCGTCGCGAACATACGCGGAGGAATCACGCGTGGTCAACGAAGCCCCCGGGGTTCGCCACCACCCGCCCCCTGAAACCTTCATTTCCGCTTGAAGCCGGTCTCTCCTCCTCTTAGCTATCCAGTAAAACGCTTCGTCGCGGGTTCCACGGGTCACAAGGTAAACCACTGCGCCGTTCCTTTTCCTGCCGGTTCGACCCATCCTCTGAACCAGACGTATGGAGCTTGGAACCGTGTCGTACATAACTACGAGCTCACATTCATCCGTATCTAGGCCTTCCTCCGCGACCTGGGTTGCCACGAGAACGTTGAATTTACCCGCTTTGAATTCATCGAGTATCGCCTTCTGCTCTTTCTGACTCAGGCCCTGGTCGGAGCCGCGGTCAGCCTGACCCACGAATCTCACAGGTCTGACCCCAGGCACGCCCAGGAGCGTGGAGGTTACAAGCGTGGAGGTGTCCCTGTAGTTAGTGAACACTATCACTTTACCATGCGACTTTGAAAAGTGGCTCGAAAGTAACTCGCACAGCTTGGCAAGCTTGGGGTGTTCAACGCCGCTACGCCTGAGGTTTTCGAGGTGAGTCTTTGTCAAAACCCAGTATGGATCGGTGGTGAGTATCCTGAGCGAGCGCGTGGCCTTCTGCCTTACCTGTGCGTCCATCCTCTGCATGTAGAGTAACACTGCGCTCACACCCTGTGTTTCGAAGAGTGTAAGCGCGTGGATTACACGCACTGCGTTACTTGCGAACACAACAGCCTGACTCGACGACTCGTCCCAGCCGGTCTGAGATGCCTTCTGTGCAAGGGTCCTCTGTAAGTCGATCAGGGCCCTTAGCGGCACCGACTTAAGAGAAGAGTATGCTATGAGTTTCTTCTCCTTAAGAGGCTTAACGTATCTTTCTAGAAGCGAGTACAGAAACCCCAGAGCCGAGGAGAACTCCTGGGGTGGGTCCACCACCACGAGCTTTGTATCCACTTTACCCACGTAGCCTCTTACGTCGGCGTCGTCGTGGGTCCTCGAAACCACCTGCGCCTCCCCTAGTGTCCGGGCGAGCGCGCTGACGCCTCCCGGAGTCGATGACGGTGACGCTGTGAGCCCGAGGATCAGCCCTGAACTAGCCTGGGCAAGATACCTCTTAACTATGAACGTGTAGGGGTAGTCGCCCACGGTTCTATGCGCCTCGTCGAGTACAAGCGTGGATACCGCGGAAAGCGAATACCTGTTGGTCACAAGGTCGTTTCTGACAACCTGTGGAGTACACACAAGAAGCTTACACCTCTCCCACAGAGCCACCCTCGCGGCAGGGGTCTCTCCGCCCGTGAGCGTACCGAAGTGGTTTCTGTCCAAGAGGATCGCCTTCCTGAAGAATTCTAGATGCTGGTCTACAAGCGGCCTGGTGGGAGCCAGCACCACCGCCTTCGAATCCATGTTCTCTTCGAGTCTCTGTGCGATCAAGAGCGCGGCCACCGTGGTTTTACCCAGCCCCGTTGGGAGCACGACCAGCGTGTTCTTTTTACTCGCCTGTGAGTAAAGTTCAAGCTGGTAGGTTCTGGGCTCGACGAACTCTGAGTTCACGAGCGGTGGTAGAGAATTCTTAGTGTACAATTTTATTCACGTATTCGTATACTATATGGAAGACTTGGTCCGAGAGCCAGGACTCGTTATGTGTAGCGTCAAGCACCACGAACCCCCGGGCTTCCGCTAGTTCAAGATATATTTTACGCACCTTCTCTAGAAAGCCGAGTTTTTCAAATTCCCCGGGCTTCCGCTAGTTCAAGATATATTTTACGCACCTTCTCTAGAAAGCCGAGTTTTTCAAATTCATCGGTGCTGCCCTTCCTGCCAAGACTCACCTCCACGGGTAAGTCAAGGAGAAACACCATGTCGGGCACAGGCGCAAACGAGTTCACCGACTCGATAAAGCTACGCGAAGCGCCTAGTGCCCCCTGATAGGCGATGGATGAATAGTAGTATCTGTCGAAAATTAATACGTCGCGCCCTTCCTTCCTTACATCGGATAGGTGACCGGCCCTGTCGGCTGCGTATAACAGAGCGATCGTCACGGGATCCGTTAAGTCAGGTTTCGAAAGCACGTGTTCCCTGATGAGTCTACCGACCAGTCCGTGGGTGGGTTCCTTAGACCAGCTCGCGTTCACTCCCGAGGCAACAAGTCGCCTCGTGAGGAGTTCAGCCTGTGTAGACTTCCCCGACCCGTCTATTCCTTCAAAAACGATTAGCATAACCAGCTTCCACTATCCTTTTTTCCACCGGAGCCTAGCTGTGTTGGGTGTACACATATAAAATACTATAGCGAAATAATGGACCCCATCCACGGCTATATCCCATTCACCGAGCTAGAAAAGAACGTGATAGACACCTCCGTGGTGCAGAGACTGCACCGTCTAAAACAGCTGGGCACAGCCTACCTCACCTATCCCTCGGGCGTCCACTCGAGGTTCTCCCACGTTTCAGGTGCGATGCATCTTGCTGGTGCGGCGGCCCAAGTGCTAATAGAGCAAGGACAGCTCGACGCCGACGACGCCCAAGTGCTCAGGGTGTGCGCGCTCCTCCACGATGTAGGTCACGGCCCGTTCTCCCATTCTTCGGAGGAGACAATGAAGGCGATAACGGGGCTGACACACGAAGATATGGGTCAGCGGCTCATACTCGAGACCGAGATAGGCGACACCCTTTCCCAAGCGGGCTACGCTAAAGAAGTCGTTTCCAAGCTGGCAGTGGGTAAAACAGAGTACAAGGGGAAGCGTTTCCCCGCCCAAGTTGTGGCTGGACAGGTGGATGTGGACAAGATGGATTTCCTGAACAGGGATTCGCATTTCACCGGGGTGCCCTATGGCAGAGTCGACCATAGAAGACTCATTGAGGGCATGAGTGTCCACGAAGATGACCTAGTGGTCAACCAAAACTCGGTGTCTGCGCTTGAGCAGTTCATAATAGCTCGCTACGAGATGTTCAAGGCGGTGTACTATCACAGGACTGTCCGGGCTTCGGAGCTCATGTTTTCACACGTGTTCAGCGTATTCGCGGAGGACATTGGGATTCACCCGTCAATGTCCCCGGACGAGTACCTGGAACTCGACGACGGATACGTTTGGTCGAAGCTTGCCCAGCTCAGCCGCATGGATCACGCCGACCACGAGAAGAAGGAGGCGGCGCAGCTGTTCCGCGCGCTTTCGGAAAGAAGACTTCTCAAGAGTTGCTACGAAGCAACGCGGCATGAAGCCGACCCTCAAGGGAGGCTACTCACGAACAGCAAGGTGCTTAACGCCCTAGTATCATCCATAGCTGAAGAAGCCAGAGTGCCAGAGTCAGGTGTCTTCATCGACAGCCCAACGCTACCAGCCATACCTCTCAGCCCAACAGGCGAAGCCGACGGAGACATAGTGATATACGACGACAAAACGCGTACAACCCAGAAGCTGACCAAAGTGTCACCGATAACCTCGGCGCTCAGCCGGTTCATGGCGGTTGTACGCGTATATTCGCTCCCCGAGCACAGGGACCGGGTTTCAGATGCGGCGTCTAGGGTGTTCAAGCGTGAAGTGATATCGGAGAAGGTATCGTATTAAATCTGTTTGAAAACCACTCGGATGCGGAACGCACCGGGGTGGCGGGAACTCTTCAACTCCGCAGTCGAAAGGTTTGCGTACAACCCCACCCAGATACAGCTATCCATAATACGGGTGATTTGCGCATCTTACGCTAGGCGGGTGTTCTCGGTAATCGAAGCCGCGAACGGATGCGGTAAGACAACGTGCATTGCAGCCGCCGCCTCAGCCATAGCTTCCCAGGGAGGAAGGGTGGCTGTGTTCTGCTCAACATACCTTCAGATATCTAGGCTTCTGTCCGAGTTATCCAAGTGTGGAGGCGTGCCCGCCGAGGGTGGAGGCGTGTGTGTGCTCGGTGGCAGGGGAGGGCTTTGCTCATCCGACAACCTCGTCAGCCCCCGTGAAATATGCTCGGTGCGAAGACTCAGGCCTCTTTGTAGATTCGACAACCCCAGCCTCTCCCTCCCCTCCATCCCCTCCTCCTCTCCCTCCCCTCCATCCCCTCCTCCTTGTCTCCGCCTGCGGCTTCTCCAGGCGACTCCCCCGCTTTCTCAAGCGTAGATGAGCTTGTGGCCATATGCAGGGAGAGGAGGGTGTGTGCCTACGAGCTTGAATGGGGAGTCGGCGCCCGTGCAAGGCTTGTTGCGGCCCCCCAGGCGTACCTCCTCAGCCCCCACGCCTGGGCCAAAATCGGAAGGTATGTTTCGGGGGCGTTCGCCGTGGTAGACGAGTGCCACAACCTAGCCTCAGCCGCCCGCCCGGGGTTTTCTGTTGAAGCCCCACATGTTTCACGTGCGGGAAGATACGTGGCTGCGGCGCTCAGCAGAAGAAAGAGGTGGGGGTCGGCGGCGCTCAGGAGGGCTTTCCCCCAGCCGGACTGGGTGCTCAGCCGCCTAGAGACAGAGATAGAAGAGACCGCGGGCTCGGACCCCGGTAAAGCCCACGCCCTAGTTAAAGAGTACGAAGACCTACAGGCCCTGCTAAACTCGGAGTGCGACGCACTCGTGGTTCGCGGCGACCACTACGAAGTGTTCAGAGGGTTCAGTGTTGAAGAGGTGGGCTCGCGGATGTCGTGTTTTTCGTCGGCTGCGATGCTTTCTGCGACGCCTGGGGACGCAACATACTACCAGAGCCTGGCTTCCGACTCTCCACTCTACTACGAGAGATGCGACAATCCCTACACCGACGGCTCACTCAAAGTTTACATCGCGACCGACTTCACCACCCGGTTCGTCGAGAGGTCTCCGCTAGACGCGGGGCAGGTGGCCTCTAGGATTCTGAGGATAACTCGGTTACGCCCCGGGCTCAAGATCGGCGCCTACTTCCCCTCCTACGAATACATGCGCGCCGTAGCCGGCGCGCTTTCGGAGGCTGCACAATCCTTCTCCGTAAACCGGGGGCAGAGAAGATGGGTTGAGGCCAGCGTGGAGGAGGCTTCGGTGATGCTCGACGTCCAAGGAGGAAGTGGAAGCGAAGGGTTCGATCCCCCCTTCGGACTCGATGTCTCGGTCGCAGTCGGGCTTGCGCTGAGACACCCCGGCGCATCGCGACGCACCGACGCCTACGACTACGCGGAGACGGATGTGGCTTGGGCGGTTCAGAAGGCTGTTCAGTCAGTGGGCAGAGTGGTGCGCGGCCCCTCTGACAGCGGGGTGGGCGAGCGGGGTGGGCGTTCTCATGGATAAACGCTTTTGTAGCCGCGCGGCTACAGAGCAGATGCCTAGGTGGTTCAGGGAGTGCGTAGCGGGCGCAATGGGTTTCGAAGAGCTTGTGGCTGCCTTAAAGACGGAGGTGGCGGGGGCTGGATGAGGAGTCTAAGCTTGACCCCCTGCTACAGCTGACAGGCTCTCACCGGGTTCAGGGTGGCTCAACCTACACGGTTTACGGGGGCCGGGGCACAGGTAAAACACTGTTCAGCGTGCTATGTGCACTCAAGGCAGTGGAGGAGGGGGGGAAGGCTCTTATCGCATCCACCCAGAGCCGCGGCGCATCCGAGTTTACGTCGAGGATAGCCAAGGCTGCGGGATTAACCTCTCAGGCGCTAAATGGGGTAACCGTGGTCGACGTAAGGGAGGCGGAGGCGGAGCTCTCGGTGCTCAGGCTAGCCGCCCACGGAGGCTTTTCGTGTGTAGTGTATGACTCAGTCACTCAGCTGTACCTGCAGTTCATAGCTGAGAACCCTGAGCTGGTTATCCCACGAAACAAGCTCCTGCTAAGGCTGCTCGCCGAACTTCACTCGGTTAGAAGGGACACCGGGTGCACGCTCGTTTACACTTCGACAACGGGCTCATTCATCGGCGGCAAACCCCTCGCCTACGCCGCCCTCAGCTACTTCTCGGACACGGTGGTAGAGCTGGGTAGAACCCCGACGGGGTTCAGCGCGAAGGTCACCGACACGTTCACCCGCGCCGAGCAAAGATACTCTTATAGTATGGACAGCTTAGGCTTCGGAAGAACGCAGGGATGAACGGAGCCGCTGATATACTGGGGTACACGCTCTTCTATATGTTGCCTGCGCTCGTGGCTAACGCCTCCCCCGTACTCCTCGGGCCGGGTCACCCCGTGGACTTCGGCCGGGTGATGGGTGACGGAAGAAGGGTTTTCGGGGATGGGAAAACCTTCGAGGGACTGGTGCTGGGGTTATCCGCGGGGGTGTTCATAGGTGTATCAGAAGCCACCTTCTGGGCTCCGCAGGCGTTCGCGGTGTACGCGGCTGCGCTTTCAGCCGGCGCCTTGCTCGGAGACCTCGCAGGCGCCTTCGTAAAGAGGAGACTCGGCTTGAGGAGAGGCGCCCCGGCGCCGCTACTCGATCAGCTGGACTTCGTGCTTGGAGCATACCTTGTGTCTGCGGCGGCGAGTGCTGCATCCGGCTCGGGGTTCAGGGTGTTCGGAGATGTGCTTCCGCTTTCAACTCAGCTTGACGTGGTTCTCACTTCGCTTTACCTTGTACCCCTGCTACACCTTGCAACCAACGCCGCAGCGTTCCGCCTGAAGCTGAAGCCCAACCCGTGGTGAACGCGGGGCTCAACACCCTTTTATACTTCGCAAAAGCGGATTATAATCGTGTCGCTTACTCAGGAAGCTTCTTGGCCTCAGCCTAACGAACTCGTGGTTGCCGTGGTGGATGAACTCGTGGACCACGGGGCGTACGTGAAACTCGAAACCCACCCCGGGAGAAGAGGCTACCTTCCCATATCTGAGATAAGTCAGGGATGGGTGACCGATATACGTAGATTCGTCAACCCCGGGCAGAGGGTTGTGCTGCGCGTGATAAGGGTCAACCCCTCTAAGGGCCATAAGGGTCAACCCCTCTAAGGGCCACATAGACCTCTCTCTGAAGAGGGTTGCCCAGTCGGAGCGTAGCTCGCTCCTCAAAAGCTGGAAGCGCCAGAAGCGGTTCATAAAGACTGTTGAGGGGTTCTTCGCGGCTGAGAAACTCTCCAAGGAAGAGAGGGAGGCTGTTCTATCCCGTCTTCTTACAAGCCAAGACCCACTGGGAGTACTTGAGAAAGCTGCTTCCGAAGGAGAGGCTCCACTTGTATCAGTGGGAATAGACCGCGAAACCGCGTCTAGGCTCTCGGAGTATGCCAAGAAAATTGTGAAGCTAAAAGAGTACACGGGGTGCGTCAAGTTCAGGTTGTTCACCCCCGGGGAGGCAGGGGCGGATAGGATCCGCTCGGCGCTTCAGGACATAGAGAAATACCTGTCAGGTAAAGGGGTTAAACCCAAAGTGTACGTCGTTGCAGCACCTAGGTATGCAGCAGAGTTCACCTCGGATAAACCCAAGCTTGTGAACTTGGTGATGAAGGAAGCTGCTGAGGAAGTGGTTCGAGCTGCAAAGCAATGGCGGCTTGAAGCAAGCGTAGAGGGTTGAAGCTTGCGCGGCCTGATGAGAAAGTGTGCGAGGTGTGGCGTGTACACGATGAAGGACAGGTGTCCCGTGTGCAGGCGACCGGTGGTTAACGCCCACCCTCCAAAGTTTTCACCCGACGACAGATACATCGAGTACAGAAGACCCGAAGCCTACCAGCCAATGCGCGGTGCGGTGCAAGAGAAAACCGGGGAAACTAACTGAGGCCGGCGCGGAAGCCAGATGTTATCCATATACTCAGGGTTTACACGAGGAGTCACCGGGGTGGCTTCGTCTGCGCCCCCTGCAGCGATCAATAGGCAACCAACCGCCCTCCCTTGTTTGCTAAGCGCCTTCCTCGTCACGTGGACCGGTTTCCCCAATCAGGAAGGCGGCTTCTCCTCCGGGTGAATCCCTAGCCTTCACAAGTTTGGCAACCCTGAGGTTCGACTCCAGAGTGGAGAGCATCACGCGGGTATGGGCTGCGTAGGCATCTACGGGGTAGCACTCGGACTCAACGAACCACCTTCGCCAACGAACACCGCTGAAAACGCATACGTAGAGGCCACAGGCAACCGCGGCCCAGACGAGGAGCCGAAGCACCTCGTGGACGTACGCCGACCACGCCCTGCCTTTACGCCCAACAGCAGCCGAGGCCAGGCCACCGAGCGTGTCCACGGCCACAAGCCCTCCAGAACCCAGCTTCGAAAACTCTTCGACACTTGATTTGAGAAGCATGGGCGAAGCCTGAATGGGGGATGGGTTGAGGTACAGCACGTTCCCCATAGCCTCTTCTTCAAGTACGCCGCCCGCCATCGCGCGCAGCCGAAGAGGAGAGAAAGTCCCTTCCGAATCCACCACGAGAGCCCGCGCGCCCAGCCCGACTGCGCTCACGCACAACCTAGTCATGATCTGCGTCTTACCACACGACGGCTCACCGAAGAACTCGGTGACAACCCCCCTTTCCACGCCTCCTCCGAGGAGGGTGTCAAGTGACTTGGAACCCGTTTTGAGCCTAGGGTGAGCCCGCACCGGGATCCCAGCAAGATGGGTGAGCCGTTTCAACGCCTGAAACAACGGTTTTCCAAGCTTAAAAACGTGGCTGACACCGTGCTTACACACATGTGATCGCAAAGCCTACCCACCCCTTGGGGGAGAAGGTGTCGAGGCGTGAAAACGCTTAAGTCAAACCGTTGGCGAAACCAGTGTTATGGGGGCATCCAAGAAGATAGCCGACTTCTACGACGCCGTTGCGTCGCAGCTTCAGCCCATCTTGGGCTATGTAATAGTGATAGCCCTGATAGCCGTGCTCTCCGGCTTCATATTCGTAGCCGTGGTGTCCCCTCCCGTTGAGATCACGTCGTCAAGCGGCTCCGTGGTGGTTATAGCCCGCGGTGACGCAAGCTATGAGCTAGGTGCAGAAGCCTACCTTGTTGCCGTGATAACCTTCTTCTCAAGTCTGGGGACGCTGCTCCTGTTCAGGGCGAGCGGAGTCGTGGGTGAACAGCGCTACGCAAACGCTCTCGCGGCTACGGGTATTCTACTACTTATAGCCGCACTTGCCGGCATAACCTTCCTCGGCGGATACAAGCTCTGACGTTTCTGGGCCACATCTCCCAGTACGGGGTCCCCTAGACTCCGTGTCTCGTGTATAAATAGGTAGAGGTCCCTGTTGTTTGGGGAAAAATATGTTCTGAGCGCCGCGTATTCGGCGTTTCATAACAGCTTTGTCGGTGCGCCACTTAAACCATTCCCCGAATGCCCTGAGGCCGTGGCAAAGCTTTGGGTTTTATGGGATTAGGAATGTCAGTGGAGATTCTGCGGAAAGGTCAGTGCACAGCCACGGTTTCACCGAGTATTTCAGCCTCTCCCCCCGTGGGCTTGGCCAATTCGGCTCCGCACACCCTGCACTTAACCACTCTTGCGCTATGGGAGTAAACCGTCTGCTGGTTTCCGCACCCCGTGCACTTTACTTCTAGGAAGCGTGACTTCGGCGAAGCTATCAGATCTCTCGGCACCCCGGTCCCCTCCCTACGCCACCTCAGCCTTCTTTAGGCGTATGCCTCTACGCTGCAAGGTGTACCCACATTTCGAGCACTTCAGCTTGAGCGAGGTCTTCTTGGTTACCTTCGCAAGCCTTCTCTGAATGGGTTTCTTAGATCCGCCGTAGCCCATGTTCTCCGCTGCGTGTCTCAGCTCGCCCCACGCAAGCGCCCTCCTCTTACCAGCCTTGTAGATCGAAACCTGGTGTTGGGTGTGTGTCTTACATTTCGGGCAGAAGGTATTGAGTGCTTTGGGTATCTTCAAGTATAGTTCACCTTGCTCAACATCTCTATCAGGTTGTACCTTGACATCACAAGTGCGTCCTCTTCAGGTATATAAGCCATATCGCCCTTCTTGAATGGTCCGAGTAGACTCATCACCGAGTCGACGAAGGCGTCTAGGGATGAGTTGAACGACACCAGAACCCTTCTTGGCAGAGGCTTAGCCGAGGACGAGCGCACCGAGTCCACGAACCTGTTCAGGCTGGATACAAGGTCCTCGTATCTAACGTAAACCATCCTTTCATCCTTAGTGGCGTTATCCTCGGGCGCCCCTGAAAGAAGCTTCATGATCCTGAGGTTGAAAAGCACGAGCAGGTTGTCTTCTACGTGTTTCCTGAACTCCTGGGATATAGGTGATTCGGCTGGTACCTTGGCTAGCTCGGCGGCAATCTCGGTGTAAAACCCCGAGCTCGGCGGCAATCTCGGTGTAAAACCCCGGCCTGAGCTGGTTAAGCCCGGTGGACTCGTATTCGGCGCGTATGAGTCTGAGCACCTCCTCAGCGATTTCATATGGCTTCATCCACGAATTCCCCTCCCCTTCTCACCACAACGTAGTAGGCGAGGCCCGTATTAACTTCTACCGTAGAGCCCGCCTGGCCAGGGGTAAGCGTTTCGCCGTCAACCGTGACTTCAACCGGAAGCCTGGTCACCCTGATTTTCCTCCTTGTGCGAAGGCGCATTGAGGCGTGGGTGAACGGGTTGAACTTCTCGATCTCGCCTCGGCCTATGTTCCTGCATAGGAGGCCGGAACCGCCGTGTACAGTCCCCGGGGCGCGGAGAAGCCTGTTCACGTCAACGGTCACCCTCTCGTCTATGGCCACGGTTCTTTCGCGCACACCAGCATCCAGAAGCGACTCCAACGCCTTAACCTGGAACTGCGTCACCGAAAACTCCTGAGGTGAACCCGCGCGCCTCGCGGACTCAATTATCCGCTGAACCATGTCCCGAGGTGACACCCCGGTGGACGAAGCCTCAGCGTTCTTCAACCACTCGAACAGCTTGGCGTTCCAGCCGTAGGCGTGGTTGAATGGGTACACCTTTGCCTTCACCTTCGAATACTGGGAAGGATGGGGCTTCTTGCCTAGAGACACGTATTCCACTATCTGCCTCCGCATACGCGCGTCAAGGCTCGCATACACCTGGTCGGTCACCCTGACGTGGTATCCTCTTCCACCAGAGAAGCCGAGCGTGTAGTCCTTAGAAGCTAACCCGAAGTCGCGTTCAAGGAAGTCTTCGAGCAGCTTGAGAAACTCGCGTTTGATGAGGTCGTACGCTTCCTGAGTAAGCCACCCCGATTTAACAAGCGGGTCCTCAGTGCGTAGCACCTGCTCGGCGTCGAGGTCGAACGGCAGATCCGCGGCCACCCACCCCTTTCCATGCATGTCAGCCACCGGGTTCCTGTACTTCGCTACGCTGAAGTAGACGTCGCGTGGGGCGTTCTTAACCACGAAACCCCAGAACTCCGACCCGGAGCGGAAGGAGATGTGTCGCCTGAACCCTCCATCAAAGAACGAGAACCCGAACTCCCTCTGCGAAACCGAGTCTGGCTCCTGGGGCTGCGCCGCCCCAGCGTAGTACTCGCGCAGCACAGCTTCAAGAGCCCTTAGCTGCTTCAACACCGACTCCGGGAGCAGCCCCGCTCCTCCTCCAGTTGATCTGGTACACCGTGACGGGGTGGCGCACCCTAGGGTGGCAGTAGCCTTCAATCGGGCAGAGCCTACTCAGCTTCAGGGTGTCGCACCCCGGCGTGGTGTATTTCGTATGGGAGCCTATCTCCCCGAATATGTGAGACACCTGATACACTGTTTTATCCGCGTTGTAGTTTGAAGCTGAAGTGAATAGTTTTACCACCTCATCTTTAGACGAACCTATCTGACGCATGAACGCAGCCGTGGTAAACCTCGCGAAGTGGGGGATATTCACCCCCTTCGACATCTGATCTATGAATAGCCTGATGCACGGCGGATATTTTGAAGGATCAACGGGGTAAGATGACTCCGAGGAGTAGAGGCTGATAGCGGGAAGCCTGCTTCTGAGCGCCTCGGAGAGCCTGCTCACCCATGCCGGCTTCGACGATGACCCCCTACTGAGCTTAATTTTCTCGTCTAGGATAGAGGTGAGCCTGATGAATGCCAGGTCCGCGCCCAGCTTCGCCGCGCTCCCCTTGTCAAGCACTAGGAACCCCGAGTGCACGGGGAGGTCCACGCACGGGGAGGTCCACCAAACCCATTTTACCCGCGTGAACCAAGCCTGAAACCTTGGAGAAGTATTCCCTGAGCGGAACAACTATCTCTGAGCCGCGTACGCTGTGTCCTAGGTTCAGGTCAACCCTGAAGAACTCGGATACCGTTCTCACGTTCTTCTCGGATTCGAGGAGCACGCCGGTCCTTTCACTCAGCCAATTGAAGTAGTGTGCGCCCAACCTCATCTTAACGTGCTCGGGGAAGTCGCAGTATGTGAGGAAGCCAACGGCGGCGAGGTATGCAAGCACCTCGTTCTCCGGAAACAGGTAGTCGACTTCAGGTCTTTCCTTTACGCCTCCGGGTTTCGCTTCGAATGCGGCGATTATTCTTGACTCAATCCTTTCATCCAGCCCATACTCGTCCAGGTTACCGCCTACCTCGGACACGAGCATCGAGCCCCAGTGGGTGAATGGGTATCTTGCCGCAAGGTTGAGTGACTCGTCAGCCACAGATTGCAGGCTAGCCGCCCCCTGCCTTACGCCGACAGGCGCACATGTGTACACGCCACCACTGCCACCGCCGTAAAAACCTTTAGCGCAGCCGGCGCCCACCGGCTAGTCGTCATCCGCCCTTGGGGCAAGGAGGTACACTAGCTGGGTGTCGTTGGGTATCCTATAGTCGAGTTTAAGAGGAGCACCGGTTGAAAAACTTATTGACACTGAGGCGGCGTCGTCCACTGAGGTGATGTATTCAAGGTACTTTATCCCGTACGAAGCCTTGGGCTTCTTCGCGCCCTGCTTTATTTCGAGGTCTAGGAGGTAGCCGCTTTCCTTGGTGAGCTCGAGCTTCACACTCCCCCGGCTGCTCTTCGACCTGATTAGGAGCGCGGGTGAATCCGCTTCGAACACGGCGTAGTCGCTCACGGCGCCCACGTCTTTGACGGCGTCGCGTAGCGCCCCAGGTAGAGCCACTGCGGTAACCTCGACTGGGAGGTTGGGCATCGACGGCGTGTTCTCTCCCACTTCAAGTAGATTCACCGAGAATTCCCTTTTGATCTGCCCTAGGAACTTGATGGAAAGCTCGTTGTCTTTGGGGTCGTAGAAAATGCCCAGCTTATCCGACTTACCAGCCCTGCGCAGCACGTTGTTGACGTCGTCGAGTTTAACCCCGAGGTTAGCCTCTTCAACAATCGTGTAGGTCTCGAACGCAGATGAGGGTATCTGCAGGTCCACCATCGCAAGGTGGGCGCTGTCCATGGCCCTCGCATACACACCTGTCTTCTTGAATGAAACGGTTATCTCGTCAACTATTTTGGAGACACTCGAGAAAACACCACCCCAGCTTTTAGCGTCCGG
>JAMDBQ010000010.1 GCA_023487445.1 Candidatus Martarchaeota archaeon
TGCTGATAAGGAAAGACGTTTATCCCCTTTGAGGTTGCGAGTTGTGCAGCTTGGGAAGCCGACAACATGGCGGCATATGGAGAAGCCTTTTCACGGTCGGCCTTGACTACACGTCCCCCAGAACTAATTGCAACTGTTTCCGCTCCTGACAAGTCGGTTATATGAACAGTAGTGTTGTTGTATGAACTCAGTATGTGAGCCAAACCCCATCTTAGGTCAAGCTGAGACACTATCAACTCACCGCCTCGCCCTACTGGGCGTCAGCCGCCTGCGAAGCGGCCTTATCCTGAATCTTCTTGTATAGTGGGCTTGAAGCTCTTATAGACACCTTCTCTTCCTCAGCTGAAGAAACTAGGTACCCCGGGACATCCACGACTCTGCCGTCGATAGTAATATGGCGATGGACAACCATCTGTCGCGCCATGTGCGGCGTAGATGCGAAGCCTTTTCTGTACACTATGGTTTCGAGTCTTCTGTCAAGCACATCTTTCGCTGTAAGTGAAAGTATTGCATCCGATGTTGACTCTTTATACTTTAGTAGTCCCTTGGCATAGAGTCTCTCTACAAGATCCTTTTCAACGTGGGCTCGCTCGGCCTCCGTTAGCGCAAGGGTAGACCGGGCCATTTTCCTGTATCTGCGAGCGATCGATTCTGCTCTGTAGAGCTCCCTCTTGTTTCTGAGGCCATACTCACCAATTAACCTTATACCCTCGTGCAAGTCATCTGTAAGCCAAGGGTTTTTGGGGCCCTCCCACCTTGACCTTATTCTACGGGGATCACCCATTCTACTTAGCCTCCTGAGGTTTTGCCGCTGCCGTTGCCTGTGCAAGAGCCTTTCTTTTAACACCCACTGCCTGGCCTAATCGGCCGGTTGCCCTTGTCCTTTGCCCTCTGACCTTCAGTCCAAGTGAATGCCTTACCCCCTTCCAGTTCTTCATCCTAATCATTGTTTCAACGTCTTTCCTTATCAGCATGAGCAGGTCTGGACCTATCACATGTAGGGAGCTTCCCGAGTAGGGGTCGTTTTGCCTGTTGAGAATCCATCCAGGTATTCCATAGTCAGCAGGTGACCTGAGCGCAGATTCTATTTTGTTAACTTCTTCCTCGGACAGAGAACCTAGGGGTATGTTCGGATCTATTGCCAATGCCCTCAGCACGGCGTTAGAATATGGAAAACCCACCCCTCTCACCCGTGGAAGAGCGTATCCAACCTTTATATTCCCTTGCAGGTCGAAGCCCGCGAGTCTAACAACCGCTCTGTAATTTGAACTTGACAACTAGTAAGACACCAGGTTCATTTAAGCACAAACCACATACAAGGACGTTATTTAAGTTTGTCCGTTTTACCCGAATCTCACGCCCTACGAGAGTGTGGAGGCGCCGGGGACGGGATTTGAACCCGCGCGGCCCAAAGGACCACGGGCTCTCCAGGCCCGCTCCCTACCAGGCTAGGAGACCCCGGCACCACCACTCTGAGTTACGGTGATATTTTAACCTGCGTTTCACTACGGCACTACCCAAATACCCATGACCCAGCGACGCTAAACACACCCCAGATTGTTGCAGACAGTGCTACGCGTGAGGAATAGGATCGAGGACCCTGAGTGGTTTCGCGACTATGCCCTCCCTCATTTCGAGCATTTCCATGGCTGAAACCGTTGCGGTGGCTATCTCGACCAACTCACCGGCTTGAGAATACACGGTAACATGGACACCAGGTTTGGTTTCCCGGTGTACGGCTACCACTCCAGGAGCCATTAACGGTGCGCCCCTGTAGAGGCTTGAGGTCGCGCTAGACCTAACTATCACTTTGGGGAGGTCGGGCAGAATCTTTTCAACCGGCGATAGTGTCGAGTACAGGTATTCATCGGAACCCCTTTTGAGCTGGTTAAACGCGTGTGTCAGGTCTCCCAGTTGTACGCATTCGTCTTCATTGAACGGGCCGTTCCTGATTCTTCTCAGCTCCACCATAGAAGCCCCCACCCCTAGGAACTCGCCCAGGTCGAAACACAGTTTCCTGATGTAGGTTCCCGCCTCGACCTTCGTCCTGAAAAGCAGGCAACGCCCGTCCCGCTCAAGTATGTCGAAAGAGTGTACTGTTCTCTTCCTTAACCTTTTTTTAACAGCCGCTTTAAGCGGAGGCGTCTGGTAAATCGCTCCGGTGAAAGTCTTGGCTGCCTGATAGACTTTTTCAGACTCGATGTCCCCGTGCAGTTTCAGTATCCCCACATACTCTTTGTCCTCTGAAACCAACCAGTGCAGTAATCTGTTGGCGGCGTTAAGGGTGACTGTTAGGACACCGCTTACGAGGGGGTTTCTCCGCCAAAGGCTCTAGAGTCCCCCCGTGCCCTACTTTTGCGGCACCGGCCATCTTCCCAACCCATGCCGCAACCTCATGGCTACTCGGACCTCTTGGCTTATCTATGTTCACAAAGCATCTTGAAATTAAGGCGGAGGGTGTCACATAGAGGTCGCGCGGCCCTATCTCTTCCAAGTCATGGTCAAGAATATGCAAAAGGTTCCCCGCGTCCACTTCCTTTAGTATTCGGATGTGTTCCACGGTTCACCTTCCTCCCATCGGAATAGATAGTTTTACTCCACGCGTAACAAATTCCAAAAGTGAGTCCAGACCCCATAGCTCCGTGTTTACTACTAGATCAAAATGCTTCAGCTGGTCAACGTCGAAACCGTATATTCTTCTGTACCTCTCCTTTTCACTGAGCTCTCTTATTCGGGTTTCGAGTAGGGCTGAGTCTATCTTGATTTTCTCTCTTTCAGCTATCCTGTGAGCTCTAACTTCCAAGGATGCGTGCAAGTAAATTTTTATGTCAGCCTCGTTAACGACCCAGCCCGTCAGGTGCCCATCTAACACGACGTTTCCCCTGCGTGCTTCTTCTATGCTCATGGCATCCACTTCCTTGTCGATGGAGAAGTCGGCCTCTGCAAGCTTATTGAGTTCAACTACACTCACTCCTCTTTTTTTCGACAACTCCCTAAACATTTCTCCGGCTGAAACATAGCGTAACCCCAGCTCATGTGAAAGCTTCTTTGCCACTGTTGATTTGCCACTTCCCGGTGGGCCGCTAACCGTAATCGTGGGCATGAAAAACCTAGTTACTCTTGGCTGAAAAGCCTAACTATTTTAGAAGCTGCCTCCGAGGGATCTCCCTCTTTGTTTTCAATCATCATAACCGAAGCGCCCACCAAAACTGCGGATGATAGGGCGGCTGCCCTGTTTAACTCGATGACGGTTTTGATTTCTTCGACGCTAGTCTGGTCGCTCCTTTTCCGCGTTGAGTCCTTGGCCCGGTGCGCTGCGATGGTCTCAGGCGATGCCTCCAGCAACACGATGATGCTGGGTGAAAGGTTTTCTACAACCCATTTGGGTAGACCGGGCCAGAGCCCGTATGGGGTTGGCAGAACCACGTGGGTGTCCACCAAAACGTTTGTATGGGTTGTTTTGCCGGCGAGCTGCTTGGCAGTATTCGATTGGAGCCACAGCTGCCTTTCAAGAGGCATTTTCCTGAGCTGGTCCCGGTCATCGGTCCACCCTTTTTCTATCGCGAGGTTCAGCATCTCGGTTCCAAAGTTAACTATCTCTAGCCGAACGGACTTCTGGGAAGCTATGTCACGCACCATCGAGAGAACCGTGCTCTTCCCCACGCCGTTGATTCCAGCCACAACTATGAGCTTGGTTTTAAGGTCACTGGGGCGTGAACCAAGCATTGTGGGTTACTCCAGTATCCTCGCGAGACCAGGATAGAGTTCTTCGATCTGTTCTTGGACAAGGATCTGGTACATCTGATACACTATACCTATGGCGAGCAGAAGACCCATGCCTGACCCATATGCACCCAGTATATCGGCTACACCGGCTATCAGTCCAGCTATAAGCGAGCTTATGAATGTGAGCGCGTACACGGGTTTCCTCAAGACGCTCTCAATTATGCCAACTGAGCTCCTGAATCCTGCAATTTGGAGGCCGCTGTTAGCTAGTTGGTCCGCTTGGTCACGGGGACTCAGGCCGGCTATTTCCACCCACATAAACGCGAATATCACGGACAAAACCGTGAGCAACAGTGTAAACACTAGAGCACGCACAGGCTCTCCAAGAGTCATCCCCAGGCCTATTGGGTTCTGTACATAATATGCGAGGCCGCCTATGGGTTGTATGCCTTGGCCGCTTATAGTTGTGTATTTTCCTAGTATGTTAAGGAACCACACCGAGTTGGTTGGGTCAAACCTTTTCCACAGTATCTCCGAGAAGAAGACATAGTCTGAAAAAAGTATTCCTGCCAGAAGCACTGGCACGTTGGAAACGTAGAGAAACTGTAATGGTATCTTGCTTCGGTAGCCTTGCGCCTTTTGGTAAACCACGGGGATCTCAACTTTCATACCCTGAAGGTAGATTAGAATGAGAATGAAAGCGACTGTTGTAATCAGGCCGACTATGTCGGGTGCGGGTATTGAATATTGTTGGACTGGGTACCTAATTATACTGTAGAGGGGGTCTCCCCGGAATATTGATTGTATTGCGGCTAGTATTGAGCCGTAGTCGTAGACTGGTGCTCCTGCAGGAGCTGGGGCCGGCTGATATGAGAAAGCGTCGTAGACTACTTGGAATGCTACTCCCGCGAGTATAAAGAGGCTTATACCGCTTCCCACCCCCCATCCCTTCTGAATCATCTCATCTAAGAGTATCACGAGTAAGGTGGCAAAGATTAGCTGCCCAAAAACTAGGAGCTCCTGTGGAAACGTCAACGAGCCAAATATGCCGCCGAATACATACGCGCCCCCTTGCAGAAAGGTAAAGAGGACTGCGAAGGTTTTCTGTGCGGCGGTAAAGTCTATTCTGTCTTCAGTGCTGGATAGATCGACGTTGAGTATCTTTGAGCCAGCGAGTATTTGCATAATCATGCCGGCCGTAACGATGGGACCTATTCCAAGTTGCATGAGCGTTCCCTGTCGTGAGGCGAAGATGAGGTTTTGTATACTAAAGTTGGTACTAACCTGTGACGAGATGCCAAAAAGAGGTATATCGGCCATGACCAAGTAGGCTATCAAGGCTAAACCGGTCCAAGCTAACTTCTCTCTTAACGAAGGCTTGCCAGCAGGCTTTGCGGCAGCAGGTAAGAACTTGGCTACTGAAGCCAAGGAACTGAGAAACCTGCTGCTACCCATCTTTTATGGCCCGCCTTCTACCTATACAGGCGTCTTTAACTCCCCGCCAGCCTTTTTAATTTTCTCTATAGCCGACTTACTTGCACTCCCGACGTTGATGATCAAGCGCCGCTTCAAGCCCCCTCTTCCAAGAAGCTTGTCATATCCAAGTTTGGTCAAATCGACCTCGTCAAGCATTAGTCCATCAGCTATCTGCTGAACCTGATCGAGATTTACTACCCTCACAGTTCTCTTATCCCATGGACGCTTGAACCCAGCCTTACCGTAGATATCTTGCCCGTATTTAACGGTCCAGCTCCACTTGTGCTTATGATAGCCGGACATGCCGACCCCACCTTTCGCTCCAGCCTTCCTGTGCTGACCGATTCTACCCCATCCCATAGTTCTAGTTCCCCTGAATTTTCGGGATCTTTTTTGTCTTCTCACTGACATTGTCTATTCACCGGTTAGACCATTTGCTCAAGCAGGGTGGCCAGTGCCTTGTGGTACCCCCAAGCTCCTCCTTGGCTAGCAGGTCTCTTCAACTCACCCTTGAATCCTCCACTTGGGGGAGTGAGTCTTAACGTGCTTGAGAAGCCTTTCCGAACACATTCCTTCAGTTTTCCGGCTTTGATGGCGGCTACTAGTTCATCAACCGTATTGAACCCCAAACTCGTCAGGTTTTCGGTTAGTCTGTGGTTACCGCGGGTCCTGCCTCTTTTAACAAGTAAGTCGGTAAGTAACTCGTCTTCCAGTTCGCCCCACGCAACATACGGCTCGACCAAGCCAAGCATGCCTTTGATTGAGGGGGTATCGTACTGGATACACATGGAGTTTCTCCTATCAAGCTTTAGGCGACGCAGTGTTTCAGCCACGTGTTTAGGTACTTTAACCGTGCCCTTTATCCTTACTATCCCAATCACATTAGCCATATCGAGTTATACCTCCTATCGTCCCCAGTCCGCAGGCGACTTGAATTTGAGCCCGCGTCGGAGCGCGGCAACGGTAGCATAAGCCACGTTCACCATGTTCCTAGTCTCACCTTCAGTGCTAACCCAGGCATCACTCACACCTGCTAAGCCAAGTACCTCTCTGACTATTTCGGAGGCAACTATTCCAGTACCCCGTGGTGCGGGTAAAATGTTGACTGACACGCTCCCCGATTTACCCCTCATCTTGTATGGCACGCTGTGTTGGGTCCCGCATCTGCATTCCCAGCTACCACACCCTCTGCGTAGATATGTCAAGTTGGTTTTAGCATCGACCATAGACTTCTCCCTAGCTTCATTGAGCTGCCTAGCCTTACCCGCACCTATGCCGACGAAACCAGCCCTGTTACCCACTGCCGTAACTATCTTGAAGCTATTTACCTCTCCCGCGTCTGTCTGACGCTGAACCACTCCGCTGAATATTATCCTCGACTCTAAGTTGGGCAACAGTGCATCCACTATCTGGTATTCACGGATAGGCATGTTGAACTCCAGTATGTCCTTGATGGATGCGACTTTGCCATCTTTAACGAGCTTCCCAAGCTTAGTTCTAGGAATCCACTCAACTTGTTCAGACACTTGTACCACCCACGATTTCGTCGAGCCTCGAACGTACATTCTGTACTAGGGAGTCCAGGTTCTCGGGTTTGATACCCGACTCCAGCATCTTGGAAAATACCTTCTGGTACCTCGATTCGTCGGACGATTTCAACGAAGAAGCGTAGGAGGCGATGTGCTTGCCCTCAAGGCGTTCCGAACTGGGTACCATGTCCTCCGAGTGAGGTATGTCCAGGCCCGCATCCAAGCATCCTTTGACTACAGCGTAGACGTTGCTCTTGGGAACATTCGAATACGGCCCAATGTCCAACACTGCCTCGTGAACACCTTTGGCCAGGCTTCTCTTACCAATCAGCAAGCCAGTCAGGTACGCGGCTGATGCCGAGTTTAGACCCGCAAGATACCCGAGCTTCCCAAGCTCGCGGCTAGAGGCGCTCACGTCCACGCTGTCTCTAGCAGCCTCCGATCGAATCAGTTGAGCATAAGTGTACCGGTTTGACCTCCTAACAACAAGCCTGTGTTTTTGGGATGACAAAAGCCGTAGTCTCCGCCTGTAATTTGTGAGCTTAATGCGTCGCCGCTTCATACTTACCCTATATCTCGGACCAGTCGCCATGTCTATGCCCCCTTCGCAAGCGTGTTTTTAAGGGAAGATAAACTGGGGAAGACGCCTCCCTTTATCTTCATGTACAGCTGTCTATAGTCTGCGTGGCTCACTTTCCCAGCCTTGTACATTCCACGCAGAAATGCTCTCTGCTTTCTGACCCTTAGAGTCCACGACTCTTCAATCCTCCGCCTGACGTTCCTCCCGCCTTTCCTTGAGCCATGACCTTTCCTCTTACCCTTCGACTTTTTAACATGAACAAGCCGCTTCCTCCCCCGACTGGGCGTATGGGTGGGTCGCGCCTCAATTAAACCCATCTTTATCAACGAACGCACATCATCACGTGTAATAGCTTCTTCTACGTCGTCTAAGTGTTCAGGGTCTATGTAGACGCGGCTGACGCCGACTTTAAGAATTGAGGCTGCGAGCCTGCGCTGAGTTGATAGGTCCGTCACTTCTTGCTCCCTTCCTCGTCTTTCTCTTCCCCGCCTTCCTCCCTGTGCCCATTAAGGATAACGAAACCCTTTTCGTTTGCCGCGGATTCGATCTCCGTAGCCTTCTTCCTCCCTAACGAGGCTGAAAGAATAACGCAGTTGGTTTTCGGATCTAGTAAGCTAAGCTCCTCTATGGTTTGAACTCTCACAGGAAGCAACCCAGACGGGTGAATGCCCCTGTACTTCTTTGGCGTCCTGTAACCTATCTTCACAGATGGTGGATAACCCTTGTATGAATGACGAACTTTATGATCTATCCCCTTAGGTCTCCTCCACGCGTCGCTCAGCTTGGATCTAGTCCAGTAATTCGGTCTATTAAACTCCGGAAGGTTCTTCCTCATAGAAAGGGATTTCTTCAGTCCATGCTCAATTTGTTTCGACAAATTTCTCACTACTCCACCGCGTAGATGTATACCCCGTCGGAAAACACTCGGGGGTCGTATTGCCTTATATGCGTCGCCTTTTGAATGTTAGCAGCCGTCTGGGAAACCGCCTCCTTGTCAACACCGGACACTACTACATCTTCTCCGTCTACTTTTACGTCTACCTGCCCTACGATGGCTGCAACTCGCGCTGCTCTCTCGCCTATGAAATTCTCTATCTTAACCGTGTTCTGGTCAACTTTGATGCTCAGGGGAAAATGTGCATAGACCATTTTGAGACGGTATGTGAACCCCTTTGTGACGCCAGTGATCATGTTTCCCAAATGTGCTAGGGTCGTTCCGATCAGCGCTTTTTCTCTGAGTTTCAGATTAGTTGCTTCTACTATGACGCTGGCTCCTTCTGATCGAATAGCCAACGGTGGAATGTTGATGTCTTTCGAAACCGTTCCCTTGGGTCCCTCGACTGTCACCGTCCTACCATTCACTCGGACGGAAACGCCTTGCGGCACCGTAATAGCCTCCTGGAGGTGTGGGATACGCACTGTGATCGCCTAGTAAACGTATGCGGTTGCTATTCCGCCTATGCCTGCTGCTCTAGCCTCTGAGTGCGAAGTGACGCCCCTAGAGGTTGAGAGAATAAGGACGCCTATGTCTTTCGAAGGCAAATACTTGGTTGAAAGTCTATCCACCACATCCGCCTTAACGCTTACGCGTGGAACTATCACACCACAGTCGTTTATTCTGCCCAGCATCTGTATTCTGAATTTTCCGAGCCTACCGTCGTCAAGGTATTCGAATTCGCCGATGTAGCCGTATTTTTGCATGACGTTCAGTACGTATCCAGCGAACTTGGATGACCCATCAATTACACATGTCTTCCGACCACGTTCCTCTGTTAACTTTAACGTGTTCATTATTGTGGCAAGGATATTCTGGGTTGGCATACGGGCTCACTAATCCAGCTTCTTGAAGCCGAGTTTTTCGGCGACCTCTCTGAAGCATTGCCTGCACAGGTTTAAGCCATGCGACCTGATGAGGTTGCCAACACCGCCGCATCGCTCGCACTTGTATGCCCCTTTGCCGAATTTTCTAGGCTTAGCAGGCCTTGATTTACCCAATCAGATCACCTCTGCGCCGAACTTTTCAACCATATAGCGCCTCGCTTCATCCGCTTTCACGAGATGGTTTTTACCTATCTTTGATGATTTAGAGCCGCGCTGGGATACTCTTAGGCCCCTCCTGGTAAATCTCACACACACGTCGAAACCGAATATCCCAAGTTCTGGGTCATATTTGACGCCTGGGAGATAGATATGTTCCTTTATACCAAAACTTAGGTTGCCTCTGTCGTCAAAGCTGCTCGCCTTCACCTTATTGTTGACCGCAAGTAGGGCTGAACGAATGAATTCCTTTGCCTCGGATCCCCTAAGAGTTACCTTACAGCCGATTTCCTCACCCTTTCTTACATTCAAGTCTCTAATGCTTTTCTTGGCCTTTGTCTTAACAGGCTTCTTGTGAGTGATTCGTTCAAGAACTGCGACCGCCTTCTCCAGTCTATCCCCGGGCTCTCCAACTCCGATGTTTATCACTACTTTTTCCACAAGTATGTCACGCATGGGGTTTTCTTGAGATACCTGTGCTTCAGACAACTCAGGCTGCCTCCGGGAGCGAAATTATGGGCGCGTTGTCGCCGACCACATAGATATAATCAATAATGGTCTCAAATGATTCCCCATTAGCCTTCTCTACGCGGACAAGCGTTTTACGCCTCTTGAATGACTCCACTGTTTCCTTAAGAGTTCCGTGTTCTCCGCTGTTTTTACCCTTAACAGCCAAAACGTAGGCTCCCTTCTGCATCCTGTAGTGCTCGAGTAGCTCTGTTCCCTGAACGTTAGTCTTGACAGTGTCCATCGTTGAATATTTCACGTTCTTAGCATCATACGGATTGCTAAGCGGCAGAAGTACGTTTACGCCACCTGTTAGATTGAGCTGGATTTTTAATCCGGGAACACACGTTTTGTTTTCAACCCTGAGCAGCCTAAAGTCTCTTTCGCCACGACTCACCTGATGGGCAATCAGCTTTCCCCTAAATGGTAAGATCCGTACGTAGGTGTCGGAGTCAGGAATCGAAATAAGGTCCATTACCCCTATCGGGAAATCTATAGTCCGCTGCACCCTACCATTTACCCTGATCCTGTTATCGTTGAGGACGACCTTTGCCTCATGTGAACTGTCGACCACGTGCATAAGGTCTCGTAAAACTACGAGTAGTGGTAGACTGTCCGCCAATGCGTGGGGTCCTGCGGAGGGCTTGACCACCCACTTGTACTCCTTCTTGTACGTAGGCCAGTAACTTGGGGCCGCATACCTTTTAATCGCCCTGGAGCCGCCTTTACTCCCCACTTTGTTTTACCTCCTCGCCGCTAAGCTGTGTGCTATCCTGGACGCCGCTCTGGGTTTCAGTGGTATCCACGCTCTTACCGGTTTGTTCACCACTTTCGCTGGAACCAGTGGAGGGTTCCGTTTTCCCCGCCGCCTCCTCTGAGGGTGGTTCGGCTGTGTTTTCTTGTTTCTGCTGGGCAAGACTTTCACTCTCAGCCTTCTGGGCTTCAAATTCGCTTTCAACCTCAGCCGTTGCAGCACCTTTGCGCTCTAAGATTGCCCTGCGCCTCTTATCGGAGAGGTCGAGCTTAGTAATTACCACATTCGACACGTGTATACCAATCATCTTAGTTTTTCCTTTCTGAGCTTTACCAGTTATGCCTTCTATGAAAACGAGTCTACGTTTGACGTTAACTCGTGAAACTCTGCCAGAACGTGTTTTGAATCCACCGCACACAACCCTTACGTTATCTCCTGTCCTCACCGGCAAAGATCTTACTTTAAGCTTAGCTTTCAAATCCTTGGATAAAGGACATGCCATCGCCTTCACTAGCCTGTGCCATCCAGCCTGAGCCAAACGCTTCCGCTGCCGCGTCGCTTTTGTTGATATCTTATACACTGGCCTGCACCAACCAAATCACACCACGGTAGTCGCTAGGCTTCCGAGTTTAGGAAACCTGTCTACAGCCTCCTTAGCAACAGCCCCTCTTACCTCAGTGCCTTTCAGGTCTCCTTCAGGTGTAACGATAACCGCTGCATTGTCTTCGAACTGAACATGGCTCCCATCACTTCGCCTGTACGGCATCCTTTGCCTTACAACTACGGCCTTCACAATCTGCTTACGCATCTGGGGATTGCCCCTTTTTACTGAGGCGACTATTATATCACCTACGCCGGCAGCTGGGATCCGGCGCGACTTGCCCTTAAACCCTGTAAGCATAACCATCTGCAAAATTTTGGCACCTGTATTGTCAGCGCAGTTCATTTTAGCCTCATTGGGGAGGCCAGCGCTGATGTTCGGCCGATACGTTATACTTGTGTTTCGACCGCCACGCTTAACCATTTACCAAACCCCTCCTACCAAGCACTACAAACGATACGGATTTACTTATTGGCCGTGTCTCCCCTATAACCACTTTATCTCCCTCAGATATCTCCACACACGGTGATAAATGGGCTCTTAACCTTGAGCGGCGCCTTTCATATCGCTGATACTTCCTGTTGTAGTACGCATATTCACGCTGGACTACAACCGTGTTCGAAGCCCTTTTCTGGACGACCACGGCCTCAACAATCATTCCCCTGACCCTTAGCGTACCATGAAAGGGGCAGACCGTGTCTTGACACTCTTTCTCGGGCTGCTGAATGCCCTGCACACCCACAGATTTAATAACCATTAGTCTCTCCTCTTGATCCTCTTCCACGGTTTGCCCAGAAGGCTTGAGCCATTGACCACACACTCTTTTAGGATTAGCGACACTTCCCGCTTAGGCAAGCTGATGATCTTCTTGCCTACATCAACCTTTATTGTATTCGCACTCTCCGATATTATAACGCAGCAGCCGTTGAACCTCTTTGAGACAACTTTAGCTTGCATGCCAACTAACGAAACAATCCTCGAGGGAGTCATTTATTGCCCGCTCTGCCCTTCTCTGCTAGAAGGGTTTCGATCCGAGCAACTTCAACGCGCATCTGCCTGATTGCTTGAGTGTTTTTTGATCCACCCTTCGTAATAATGCTTGCTCTTTCTTTAAAGAGGTTAAGCCTAACCTCGGACAAGGTCTTTCTAAGTTCGTCTACACTCATTTTTCTGAGTTCTGATGCCTTCGTCAAGAAGAGCCACCTTGGTTTAAGGTAATTTTTTCGCCGGATTCTTCGGCGGTTTCCTCCGATTCATTAGGACCAGATTGTTCAACTGGGGTTGGCTCAGGTGGCTGTGCCTGAGGCGCCTCTTTTCTCTTTGGCAGAGAATCTAAGAGGGCTTGGTCTACCTGTCGAAGAGCAATCTGGGGAGTGTACGAGCCTGGAGCAGATACAAACACTTTTACCCCTATTATGCCGGGCTTCAGCAACACAGATGTAACCGCCTTGTCCACTCTTTTAGCTGGCTCTCCTGACTGGTGAATCACCCCTCTTCGCAACTTCATAAACCTAGATCGCTCAGTAGTAAGCTTGCCACGGATAGAAATCTCAACTCCTTCGGCCCCTGACTTGAGAACCGAGTCCAGTGAGGAGAAAACTATACGTTTGTGCCGAAGACCTCTCTCAAGGTAGAGTCGTATCCTGTACGCCATGACCTTTGCATTAAGCTCAGGCACATCAACCGGCTTAACCTCAACCTGGGGGTTTTCCAACCCGAACTCCTGTTCAAGGAGTAGCGACAGATCCTTAATTGAGCTACCCTTTTTACCTATTATTATGCCAGGCTTTTCTGCATAAATTACGACTTGGTGGCCAAGGGGCACCTTACTGATTGTTACGCCTGCATAACCTGCCTTCCTATAAAGCTCCTCTATTCTCTCATCTATCATGACGTTGCGTTTACTTTCAGCCACGAACTGCCGCTGCACTGTTACCAATCTAGTCCTTTACCTCCTTCAGACAAATCTCGACGTGAGTTAATATTTTGCGTTTGATGCTCATTTGACCCATCGCCCTCGGAAACTGTCTAGGGATAGGCCTCGCCTTTTGAGCCGCTGCATGAACAATTATCAAGGAGTCGGTACTCAGATTTTTCTGCGAGGCGTTGTTCTCAGCATTAACGAGGGTCCTTAATATGGACCTTGCCACCCTAACGGGATAACGACCCGCGGCACCTCCTGTGCCGCCCAGTGATGCTCTGTGAGCCACCTTTCCCCGGTATCTAGTGTACTGAACTGGCGTCCTTTGATCTATCACTTCTTCAAGAAATTTTTTAGCTTGCTCGACCTTCATCCCCCCTTATAGCCTGCAAACATTCACTGCCTTCTTAAAAGAGACGGCCTGGTCTCTTCCACTAGCTATTGCCATTGTAACCGGATCGTAGTCAGCTATAGAGTAGCCATAATTTGGCATTCAAAACACCCTTTCCCCGTGATGGCCCAACGCAAAATACTCAACGTTCACAATCAGCACCTACTTTAGCGGTACATACATGCTTGATCGAGTTGCGCGTAACCCCGGCTCACCGTGAACCACTTTCTTGTTTGTGACTGCGTATTCCCCGAGGAAGTGACCGAGCATTTCAGGTTTTACCTCGATTGGAACATATTCCTTGCCGCTGTGAATATTGATTGTGAGACCAATCATTTCCGGCAGTATAACAAGATCTCTACAGTGGGTTTTAAGCTTCACAGAGCTTGCGCCAACCTTCTTCGCCTTGCGAATCTTTTCAATTAGGGGTGTCTGCTCTGGCTTTATTCCACGCCTTAGCGAACGCCTAGCCCTAGCTGGAAGTATTTTGATTAGCTCATCCATGCTCATGGCTTCAATTTCCTCTAGTCTCTTTCCCCTGTAAGTAAACTTTAGAGCTTCAGACATAGGTCAACGTACCTCCAGCCCGCACAAAAGTGTTTCCAATTGGCCCGCGTCTTAGGTAGGAGTGTTGAGGACTTATGTTCTACCAGCCCTCCTGGCAGCTATGTGACCAACCTTTCTCCCGGGCGGAGCGTTTCTACTTATCGAGGTTGATCTACTCACAGACGGATGGTTACCCCCTCCGTGTGGATGACTGACTGTGTTCATCGCTATCCCACGGACGGCTGGATACTTCCAAGGTTTGGGCTTGGATAAATGATACTTTGAACCAGCTTTGAGAAAGGGTTTCTCGGTTCTACCTCCAGCCGCAGCCACCCCAATGGTAGCTCTACATTCTCCACTTACCGTCTTTGTCTTGCCAGATGGCAGTGTCAAAATAGCTCCTCCTTCAGTATGTGATATGACCGTACAGTATGCACCCGATGTCCGCGCCATATTGCCGCCGTCCCCAGGCCTAAGCTCCACATTGAATACCTTTGATCCGTCGGGGATATTGGAAAGCGGCAGTATGCATCCGTTGCCAGGCGTGGCGTCGTTCCCTACCTGTATTCTCTGCCCGACATGGATCCCGTCAGCGGCTACAGTGTAAAAGACGCGCTCACCTGAATCTAGCTTAGCAAGAGGAACGCCTCTGCCGGGATCATGGATTATACTAGACACTGTGTACTGACTAGTCGCGTGGGACGCCGGGGGGTAACACGCGGACGCCACTCTCTTCCAAGTCGGACTAATAAATGTAGATGTGCCTCGACCCTTCCTTTGACCCAGAATTGGTTTGCCCATTTTCAACTACTCCGTAACTACAGGATGCCCAGCCTCGTTGCTATTTCCTGGGCTTTATACTCTGGATGCAGTCTTACAAACGCCTTCTTTGTATTCAGGGGTGAATTCAGCGTTCTTACTTTCTTGACCTTCACCCCGTAAAGCTGTTCGGTTGCGCGCTTCACGGCCCGCTTGTTTGCGTTTGCGTTAACAATGAAAGTTAGAGTGTTGAGGCGTTCTATCATCCCAATTGTTTTTTCTGTTGCCAAAGGTTTAATCAAGATTTTTGAAGCCTCTATTTCTGATTCGATTCTGTGTTTATCCAGCTTCTGCTTCTGAGATCTGCGTCTAGTAGACCTCTGCTGGGAGGCTGCTTTTCTGGCGTTTCCAGGTGTACGTTTTGTTGAAGTCGTTCGAGGTGATTTCTTTTTCGTTTCTCCTTCGGAGCCCTTCTTGGATGTTCCCCTCCGCTTCCTAGGTTTATCCTCACTCAATCGCTTTCACCAGCCAAAGCTTCAACCGAGGGCTTACTCCAAACTGTTAGACGGCCAGGTACTCCTCCTGGAGCAAGGTTGAGCACACTTAAATTGAATACTTCAACCACGTCGACACCCATTATGTTTCTAAACGCAAGGTTCGCTGGGCAGCGCTTTGATACCACAATCAGCGGCCCGACTCCGTGTCTATTCTTTCTGCCACGTTTCTTACCCGCACCCGCCCTTGTCTTAAGAGAAGATTTGACTCTGAGCACGTCCGGAGCCAATCCTGTATTTGTTAAAAATGCCCGAGCATCACTGGTCTTGGAGATGCTCTCAAGGTCCTCCGACACAATCAGGGGCAGAGAGGCGATCTTCTCAGAGTCAAAATGGTGGCCCCTTGAAGACACAAGGGACATGTTTCCGGTGGCAGCGATTGCGCTTGCAAGAGCAAGCCGCCTCTCCTTCTGGTTAAGTCTTTCATGTATGACTGTACTAACTCTTTGAGTGTGGGGCTTATACCCTCCACGTGCCATTGGAGCGAAGCCAGCCCTTCCACCCGAATGGCGCGGAAGCCTAGCCATCTCCCTTCCAGTACCAAAGCTTTCAACCGAAACTTTCTTGCCAGCCAGAGGATCCCTACCTTTAGGCTGGATGCTACTCGTGTACAAAGCGATAAACGCTTTCCTTATCAAATCGGTTCTGACGGTCGAGTGGAACACCTCCGGCAGAGCAATTTCACCCACCTGTTCCCCCTCTAGGGAATATATGGGCGACTTCAGGCTAGGAGTTCGCGTTGTCGACATCCATGATCACTGAACCATTTACTCGTCCTAGTGCCTACACTGCACCGTGTACATACTCTATTTTCGGGGACTCTTTGGGCAGCTGTTTATAAGCTCTTACAGCCTTCCTCACGATCACCAGTCTTTTCGCAGGTCCGGGAACGGATCCTTCTATCACCAGAATTTTTGACTTGGGTACGCCGTAGTGTTTGAATCCCGCCTTAGGTGTAGGCAGCTCACCTTTGGGATAGATCCGCACGAGAACTTTATTGAGGTCCACTCTGTTATGGAAGCCCATTTGACCAGCCCTAGGCACGGAAGACATGACGTCGCCCGGTGTTAACGGGGAGTCGGAGCCTGGGCCTCGTTTTGTTTTCTTGGCTTTCTTTTTCTGAATGGTCTTTATTCCGAATCTGGCGACGGGCCCCTCATATCCTTTACCCTTGGATACAGCTATCGCGTCAACCATTTCGGGAGGGGAAAACACATCCGTTACATCTATCTCTTTACCCAAACTATCCAAGTATTTCATCTGTTCGCTAATTGGCCCGCCAAGAGGTATTTCCACAAGTTCGGGTGTCTTCTTCCCTAAACCGCTTAGGTGTGGTTGAGTTGATACGATGATAGAAGCCCTTACCGATTTTGCTTTAGCAGCCTCATCTAATCCCTTGGAATCGTGTTTTAGTCCAGAAATCACTCTCGTGACAGTGTTTGGAGGGTTCTTTGCGCGTAACTCCCCCAGTGCGATGTATCCGCCCTCATCGGACAAGCCGTATAATCTGAACGCAACTATGAAAACCGGTGGAGCTTCAAGTATTGTTAACGCCCTAAACACTTCCTTGCCATAAGTCGGGCTGGTGGGGTAGTTGTCAACGATTATCCCATGGGACATGCCGACTTTATAGGTTGGAAAACCAAGTGGCTTAGGGTTAGGTGATGCCGCCCAAGCCCTTACATGAGGTATTATAGAAGCTGCTCTTTTCCTAGGCCTATATCCGAGGGAACCGTGCCTCGGAACACTCATCTTACGGTGTCCCATGATTCATCCCTTGTTGTTTGCCAAAGGTTTAGAGGCGCCATAAACATAAGTGTTGTTATGGGGAACTACTTTTGAAGACGGTGACATCATGGGGGCTTAATTGACAACTGATTTGATTGTTTCATTTGTGGTAAAGGTGGGGGTTCATACGTAGTACTTAACACTTATAGAGCACCCAAGGTCATATTACTGTGATTAAAGTTGGGTGGAAAACAGAAAACCACGATTCTTGAAGAGATATTTAAGAGGGGCGGAGGCAAGCAAGGTCAACAGCCCCAGAAGAAGCAGCCTGAAAAGGCTGGGTCGGAGTAGGTTCTATACCGTTGTTAACAATCAGATTTTCTTTGGATTTGGATGCAGGCGTTGATATAATAATATGAGAGTAGAGGGAAGGTTCCTAGGTGGAGCCCTGGAGGTAGGCAAGCAAGGGATACTACTATCAAGTGACGGTACAGATATATTGCTTGACTATGGTAGCACTGTATCTGAAAGGGAACCGAAGTTTCCAGAACACATCAAGCCGTCCGACATAGATGCGGTTGTCTTGTCTCATGCTCACCTAGACCATTCTGGTGCTTTGCCGTATATGTATGTGAGTGATGGGCCCGTGGTTTACGCCACGTCCGCCACGATAGACTTGTCCAGACTTCTGCTAAGAGATTTTTTGAACATATCAGGTGATTTTCTGCCCTACGAATTCCTTGAAGTGCAGAAAATGACTGACAAGGCGCGAATGGTAGACTACAGGCAGGTTGTCTCTACTGAGAAGTATTCCTTAGAATTCAGAAATGCGGGTCATATACCGGGGAGTATGATGACCACTATTGAGTTGGGCGGTAAATCTGTTCTCTTCACCGGTGACTTCAACATCGGTAACACCAGGTTACTTATTGGTGCAGACACAGGTTTTGGAGATGTTGATGCAGTAATCATGGAGGCTACGTACGCGGATAAGGATCATCCTGATCGCGAGGATATGGAGAGGGCGCTTGTGCAGTCATGCAAGGAAGTAGTAGAGGGGGGAGGGACCGTGCTTGTGCCCGCCTTTTCAGTCGGAAGATCCCATGAGGTCATAAGTGTTCTGAGGGAAAGGGGCTTCGATAAGGAAATATTCATTGACGGCATGGCACGAAAAGCCGCTGAAATAATTTCAGACCATCCATCATTCCTTAGAGATGCTAAGCTGTTCAGGAAGTCTATGGAATCTGTTACGTGGATAGATGGGTGGAAAGATCGGAGGAAAGCTGTGGAGACGCCGGGCGTGATAGTCTCACCTGCAGGTATGTTACGGGGGGGCGCAGCGGCGTATTACATTGAAAAGGTGGCTTTCTCTAGGAAAAACGGGATTTTCGTGGTTAGTTACCAGGCTGAACACACCCCTGGTAGAATGCTCGTTGAGCAAGGTAAGTTGCCTTGGAAGGGCAAGCAGAGGAAAGTAGAGGCTAGGGTTGAACGCTTCGACTTTTCCTCTCATTCAGGTAAAACGCAGCTAAGGGACTTCATAAGGGGTTTGAAAGGGTCTCCCGCGGTCTACTTAATGCATGGAGAAGCCAACTCTCTCAAGTCGTTTGCCATCGAAGCGACTGAAGCCACAGGCATAACAGTGAAGGCACTAGGAAACGGAGAAGGTTTTGAGGTCTGATTGCCAACATATACCTGTGAACCTTGCTTCAAAAGAATTTTTGCCAAGTATAATATATAGTTCTTGGGAAAATCGTGACCTGAAACCGACACACTAAAATTTGAAACGTCACTGGTTGTACCGGGGCTGTCGGCTAGTTTGGTAGGCTGCAAGCCTTGGGCGCTTGCGACTAGGGTTCAAATCCCTGCAGCCCCATTACCAGGCACTTACATTATAGGTTAAATTTGGTGTACCTAAGTTGCAGCCAAGGATTTTAAACGCATCAATTAGGCACAGCTTTCTGCGAACTGACTCCGGCTATGTACAATGTGTGATCAATTTTACTTTGAAGGCAACACAATAAAGTTATTTGTAGGCAGTCTTGATGAAGTGTCAGATTGACATTTCTTTCTACCTTTCTGGGATATTCGGCTAGTTTGTTATCAAGATGGGGATATCTAGGAGTTTTCGGACTAATGTTTCTAGAAAGCGCAAGCCTGCCCGTTCCTAGCGAACTCGTTCTCCCATTGACAGGTTACCTAATATTTGCGGGAAAATTTCAGTTTTTTCCTTCACTGGCCTCCGCTACCCTAGGCAGTCTAGGAGGCTCTATGGTCGACTACATGATTGGAGCGTATGTAGGAAAGGAGGCCGCCATGGGATCTAAGGTTTTCAGAAGCTTGAGCGGAAATAGGTTGATAGAAGCTGAGAGATGGTTTTCCAGATATGGTTATGCCGCCGTGTTTTTGGCACGCCTAGTGCCCCTCGTCAGAACATTTATCGCTTTTCCCGCGGGTTTTGGAAGGATGCGCGTGTTCAGGTTTACGGGTTATTCCTTCGCCGGAATCGTTCTATGGAACACTGTTTTGATTTATGTTGGAGTGGTTGCGGGGGAAAACTTCGCTAAAGTGGCCGGGACGCTGTATTCTGATTTTACTCTGGCAGAGGCTGCGGTTTTAGTTGTTTTGACCGTTCTTCTATCGTATCATCTGGTAAAGAGAAAACACCGATGAAAACGGTACACTGATACCAGACTTGGATTGACCTCTAGTAAATCCCTGCAAGAATTATGATCGATGAAGGGCTTTGGAAGTCCGTTGTACCCTAGATACACGCTTTTAAACCAACTTGGTTTTAGGCAAGTACTGGAGTTTAGTGGTAATGGTTGACGAAACCGATTCTTATGCGAAGAAGGCAATTCAGTCCGACTTACCCCTTCACAAACTTGTTAAGCTCATAGACGGCTTAGACGAGAATAGTGTCTCCAAGATACGCGCAAGAATACTCGAGATGAGGATGAACGTTGACTTATCTAGCGTAAAGGAGCTTGGATCGAAGATGAATTTTGCCAAGATTGTGGGTAAGAACATAGAGAATCCTGTGGGGGGTGTGTCGCTTCCAGTAGGAGTGGCTGGACCAATTCTGATTCATGGATCAGTCGCAGACGGGAGTGTCTACCTCCCCCTTGCAACCACTGAAGGGGCCTTGGTCGCTTCTACTAACAGGGGTGCGTCGGCTACTACTGCCAGCGGTGGCATAACAACTAGTATAATAAAAGATGAAATGACTCGAGCACCCGTGTTCAAGGTTTCTTCTGTCGGAAAAGCTCTTGCGTTAAGACGCTGGGTCGCAGAGAACCTCTCTTTAATTAAAGAGGCCGCGGCGGCTACGACGAAGCATGGACAGCTGCAGTCGGCAGACTGCTACATAGTTGGAACCAATGTATTTGTCAGGCTTTCGTTCACAACTGGAGAGGCCATGGGTATGAACATGGTAACGATAGCCTCTGAGCGTGTTGCGCAGCTTATCGAAGAAAATACAGATGCTAAGCTGGTTGCGCTAAGCGGAAATATGTGTAGCGACAAGAAGGCCGCTTATATAAACTCCATTCTAGGAAGGGGAAAATCTGTTTCTGCTGAGGCTCTCATTGATTCTAAGGTGTTGAAGGAGGTATTGAAGGTATCGAGCTCTGACGTGGTGGAAGTAAACATTAGGAAGAACATGTTGGGTAGCTCGTTTGCGGGGTCGCTGTCACAGAACGCACACTACGCCAACATTATAGCTGCATCATTTATTGCGATGGGTCAGGATGCAGCGCAAGTAGTGGAGTCAAGTCAGGGATACACGTTTGTGGAAGACAGGAATGGCAAACTCTACTTTTCTGTTACCTTGCCAAGCCTAGAAGTAGGCGTCGTCGGAGGAGGCACGAGCCTCGCGCCTCAGAGGGAACTCATGGGTTTGACCGGTGTGTACAGGTGCCAGGAGGGGAAGCGGGCCAAGTGGCTTGCTGAGGTGATTGCGGCAGGAGTTCTTTGCGGAGAATTATCGCTGCTGTGTGCGTTAGCTTCAAACCAGCTCGCTTCATCTCATAAGAAACTCGGCAGGGCGCAGTGAAGTACTACCGGTTTCCGTAAAATATTACCTTGTATGAATATACGGGACAAAAACCATAGACAAACTGCAGTGTACAATCATATGCCGACACGCTAACAGATATGGTGGCGTTCGAGCGAAACATCTGTGTGCTAACGTTACTTAAATCGAACTCAACTAACGTTTTGTTGATCAAAGTTTGCATATTTGTTGTGCAGTTACACGCATAGAACGCCAGTGCCTCATGCACAGCGACTTCCAGTGAAGCATATCTTATGGGAACAACTACCTCAGTCACCGTATAGAAAGCCAAATCAGAATATGAGGCAACTTGTTTTAGTATGTAGGAAGGATAGAACGCTTGACTTATGGTATATGATTCGCCAAATGTACGAATCTGTACTACGGTATCCAACTGCTGGTGATTGAAGATTACAGTAGCGTTTGAAGCAAGAAGATTTGAGATGTTGGTCATCAGCCGTGAAAAAAATGTTGAATTGATCACGTGATTACTCGCGATGAGGCTGCTCTCAACCGTACTATATACTCGCCATTCCTCATAATCTCTTATCGCTTCTACTACCGTGCCAATGCCCGGCATAAACTGACGCTCCGACGTGCGAATTTGCTCGAAGGCGCCTAGCTCCGCAAGCAAAACTAGTAGGAGAACGAGTGTCGTTATCGTAAGTCCAAATCCATTGCGCCTAGTAGGTCACCGTCATGTTTTCAAGCGTTAAAGAGACGTTGTAGCCGACGCGGGCGAGGCCAATCGCTAACTTCGCACCGCACGCTAGTGGTTCACAGCTCGCGAACACCAAGCCTAGGTTATCATTTGCCCGTTCGGTAGATAATACCTCAGAGTAGACCACCTTATAGTTGGCGCCTATTGCTATTGAACAAGCAAGTATTCCACCTACAAGTAAAAGGGTCAAAATCAGGTCAAGGTAAACAATCATGGTATCACGGGCCTCCAGTTTTGTGAACCACTCAGCATTTTGAGAATACCCAGAAGTTCCCGTGTCGACGTAAGAATGGTATTCATGGAGGCGATGGTAATGGCGACTACGATTACGATTCCTATACCTGCTGCTAGAAATTCTAGTAATGTCGACATGGATCTCCGCCCCTGAAAAGGACCACGCCGTCCCCCATCTGAGTCAGCATTATAGATCCATTCATAATGTGACTCTCGGAAAGATTGAATGGAAAAGTTACACTCACGTTTGTTCCGTTATCGTTAAGCGATAACACATGACCGTGAGCATAGATGTCCTTTACCCAGTTGGGTAGTGCAACACAGGCAGTGATGTTATGAGCATCCACGTATTCCACGGCGTCGTAGAGGTTTTTAAGAGAGGTTAATAGGACAATCCGGTTAGATTCTAAGAGTAAACTGGCCAAAGGAACCAAAAAGTGAACCACTATGAGCGCACACGATACTAATACAAGCACAATGGATGACACTTCAGAAATTAGCTCCGAAGGCACGGAGGATAGTTTCATTTGATGATTATAGACCAACTGGAAGGGGTATTGGTGCTAACGGGGTGGAGGCTTTCGGTTGTTCAAACAGTTACGTAATATTTGGTGAAGATGAACACCTCCTGCACAGCCTAGCAGCCGAATCAGAAGATGTAACCCTTGTTACCTCGTCAGCGGTCATCGCATTCGCTGGAGGTAAACTGTGGCGCATAGAGTTCATGTCGGGTATACGCATGGAGGAGTATACTATCGGTCCAGTTTCAGTGGAAATATGTGGGGAGCCTTGGCCCAGTTACTCGTGGAGAATGGACCATGACCTAGGGCTAGTGAATAAGGTGTGCCAGGATATATACAAACTTAGGCTCAAACTAGAGGGAAACGGAAATATTTTTGACGAGGTGTATTCAACCTGTCGGGAAGAAGCTCGCAGAAGACTGATCCACCTTGGATGCGAGCGTTGGCTCGATCTCTCTTCCGAAATTTGTACTTTGTCGGTTCTTGGCTTAACCCCGCTTGTATCTGCATTGATCGATCCTTTAGTGGAAGAAGTCTACCTTGACAGCCCAGGGGCGCTGTGTTACCTTGACCATGCGACCTACGGAAGGCTATGGTATCCCGCGATAGCTCTTCCCACCACGGTGCACCGACTTGGCTTGCTCGTTCAGCTTTCAACGATGAACACATTCAACATGTCGTCCAATTCATTGAAGGGCCATCTTATGTCGGGTAATTTTCACTGTAGAGTAAGTGTAGATAGTTATCCATTATCAGTAGATGGCGGAAGCTGTGTGATAAGAAAGTTCAATTTCAAGAAACTCGACCTCAATGAGCTACTGAGTAGGCAGACGCTAACCGTTGAATGCGCGGCACTCATGATAGGCTGCCTTGTCTCAGGTCATTCGGTGATAATTAGTGGGTTGCCTCGTTCAGGAAAGACGACGCTGTGCAACGCCCTAATGCGTTATCTTCCTCGGGAATGGAGGAAGCTGAGTATCGAAGAGGCAGTTGAAACAAGTGTTCCGACTCCTATTTCAAGGTTCGTCAGACTTACCACAGAGTCTGGTAAGACCACAGACAAGCTTACGGAGATTACTAAGAGTCTTCATAGATCACCTGACTTCGTGTTCGTGGGTGAACTCCAAAACAAGGAACAGACCATTGCCGCTTCAATGCTTATTGACGTAGGGATTCCAAGCCTGCAAACCGTTCACGCGACCGATATCGATGGCTTGGTCGCCAGATGGAGGGATATATACGGATTTCAGATAGCTGAACTCAATAAAATAATCCTGGTGGTATTCATTGTTCTTGGCCCAAGCGGTAGAAAGGTCAGCAAAATCGTTGCTATACGCAGACAAAGCGGTGCGACTAGCGTTGAACCACTCTTCAATAATGGCCGCTTGTCTATGGAAAGTGTGGACAAGTTTGGTTTGACACCATCGTTTAAGGCTGGGATGGCCCTTCTTAGCGAAAAGGCTGCGGCACAAGAGATCTGAGGCCGGTACGTTACTTGTACTACCTCTCACGGTAGTCACGCTGAGATTCAACGTCATAGCCGCGGTCCTACTCCTAACAGTTTCGACGATTGTGTGGGGAACAAATGACGAGTCCCTTTTCAGAGATGCAATGCGCCAAGTGCTCCATTCTGCGCTGGTTCAAGCTGGAATCAGCGAGGTCTCTGCTACATCTATTGCAAGGGGGTGGTTCGACCCCGATTACACCCGCGCCCACCGGCTGAAGAGACGGGACTTTGTGCTTGCAAACTCACTTACCTCCAATTCAAAGGAATTTATCCTTGAAAACATAGTACCGCTGGTTGGAGGGTTTTCGAGCATAGGCCTCCTAAGTTCGTATGTTGTGACTGGTCTTTTCGAAGGTAGCCGAGGCCTGAGTACAATTCTCTCCCTAATTTGTATGGCATCGTACGTTTGTTCAATGTACACGTCGAAAAAGGTAGGCAAGTTCAGAAAGCCTATAATGATTGAACTCGCCGGTATCGCCCTCCTAGTCGTAAGTCAAGCTGGCTTGGGCCGATCAATTCAGGAAGCCATTATCGCTTTAGGATTGATCCTGCTTTTCTACTTTGTAAAAGTGAGCGAAACCGTCAGGCTGCGAACTAAAAGTGAGCGAAAAGTAGTTGATTCAATAGTCGATTCTTTGATAGGAGACCCGTCGGGCACAGCTCAAAGAGTAGTACGAAGTTTATCTGGGCGTGGTTTGACTGTCGGGCAGATGGTGTCGGGGAAGGGGTTACCAGGGCTAATCGGGCTGATGACCAAGACGTGCTCAACTCCCGATTTAACCGAACTTATCCATACCGTGGTCACAGCGTTGGCTGTACTCGGAGAGAGAGAAGAGTGGGTGAAGGCAATAAGCATCATAAAGGGGGCTTCGGAAAGAACAACTGCCCACCTGTTTCAGTTGTTCTCGAAGGCTGAAATGCAGGTGAGTATAATGTTTGGCGTCGCGGCCTTCGGAGCAAGTGTTCTAGGCGGTGTCTTGCTTCCGGGCGCTAGGGTCCCGTCTTATGGCAGTACGGGTCTTAGCCCAGTTGTGGCTATTAACTGCTGCTTCATCTTCTCCTCATATCTTTACAGGTCGTCGGCTAGATATTATGTTTTGGCGTTGATGCTTACGACGATCGAAGTTCTTCCAAGAGTCAATCACCTAGCTATTTAGACCTTAAAGTACCGTCTGACAGGGATAATTCTTTGTCGTTAACCAAAATTCTCCTCAAAAGGAGGCGCGGCTCGCCTCTGCTTGAAGAGGGATTGCTCGTTGGGTTAGCCCTGGTGCTGTTCGCTGTGCTGGTCTCATCTATAATGGGGGTGTTCGGATATCTGCAGGGAGCTGCTCATCCATTGAGCAGCCTAGGAAGTGGGCTGTCAACGTTGTTCAATAACGTGTTGCAAGGGTACACCAGGATCTTCAAGTATTTGACTGGGCAGTAGGATTGACTCCCAAACTAGGTTTCACTCAATCTAATGTTGTCATTGCTAAGGATGGGGTTCGGTGGTTTTGCCTAGCGTTGGCACGGGTTTCGCTGCAAACTACAGATGAAAAATCTTCACGGATCGACGATGCTATCGATCACTTTGCTTTGGAACTAAAGGGATGCGCGAGCAATGTGGCGCTCGTGCTCTTGAATAAGAAAACCTTCATGGCACGTCCGGAGATGTGCGCGTACATCACGTTGTTTGGCTGGGGATTTCAGAAACGGCAACTTGTGGCCAAGATAAAGGCTGAGCTTGAAAGGATACGTATGCTGGGTATTTCAACGGGTGTAGTCCTGGATAACAGCCCACAGACACGCTTCGAGGACTGGAAGACGCTTTGGAGAGTTCTTGCAAAAGCTGTCGACCTTCCAAGATTCGACGAGGTGGACGCGGTAGGGGGAATAAGCATAGGTAGAGGCCCATCGAAAATACAGTTAACCGACCAAGAGCTGTTTAAACATTGCGCGGTAGTTGGTGAAACGGGGTCGGGAAAATCAACTTTCGTCGCTGAAATTGCCAAAGAATGGTCTGGTCAAGCAAGGCATTTTCTTGTGTTTGATTGGCACGGGGAATATTCAAAGCTCATTCGGGACAACTCCATACTTATAATCGAGCCAGATAACGGCCTAGGGTTCGACGTCTTCGCCTATCCCCAAGGGGTTGATCCCTACATACATATAGATACGTTGATGGACATCTTCTCGGAAAGCTTTGACTTGAGCGTATCTCAGCAGTACGTGCTTAGATCTTCATTAAGAAAATTATATACGGAAAAGGGTCACGGAATCAAGATGAGGCCCGAGAGAGTTACGATTAGTGAGCTTATAAAATACATCAATGAGGCGCGTACATTTAGTGGATGGGAGCAAGAAGCAAAACTTGCTTTGGTTAGAAGGGTGAGCAAACTGGGGGATACCGGCCTCGGTGGTATGCTTAACGCTGAACACAGTCTAGGATTGGATGAGGTACTTAACGAAAATGTCTTGGTGGACCTTGGAAAGATACCCGATCACTATTCCAAGCTGTTCGTGGTTGAGGCCATGTTAAGGCTTCTATATGACTACAAGGTTTCTAGAAAACTTGCTCTGCCGCATATGACAGTAGTGGAGGAGGCTAGGAATGTCGTGCCGTACAGAAGACCTGAAGAAAAGCCGAGGATTGCCGAACGGATAATCGAGGAATTGAGGAAGTTTGGTGAATCAATGATAATAGTCACTCAGCTGCCTTCAACCGTGTCGTCCGAGGTGCTTACTGCTGCTGGCACAATCTTCGCTTTTAGACTTAAGGGTGAAGCAGAATATGAAATACTTTCTCGCAGATGTAATCTTTCTGCTAGCTTTTGCAGGCAGCTTGCAATGCTTCGTACAGGCGTGTGTGTATGCAGGCGTAGTGATAACACCGTTTCAGTCATCGGCTAAAGCTGATTTGTTCCGCAGTCTTTGTTATTGGCTAACGAGTACTAGACTTTATTATTGTGCCCGTATACCATGTTTGCGGTTAGCTATGCAGGATTCTGCTGTGGTCGAGGGTTTTCCAGCACCCAAGTTTACATTACCTGACCAAATGGGAAACCAAGTATCACTGAACGATTTTTGCGGTAAAAAGGTGGTGCTGTATTTTTATCCAAAGGATGACACGCCTGGGTGCACCAAAGAAGCGTGTTACTTTAGAGACAGCGTTGAGCGGTTGGCTGACATGAACGCGGTCGTGCTGGGGGTGAGCAACGATTCAATTGACAGCCACGTAAGATTTGCCAACAAGTACAAATTGAATTTCAGATTGCTCTGTGACGAGGACAAGTCTGTCTCAAAAACTTACGGGGTTTACAAATTAAAAAATATGTATGGAAGGACCATCTGGGGGATTGAAAGGTCTACGTTCATCATCGATGAAAAGGGGATTGTTAAGAAAGTATTTAGGAAAGTCAAGGTAGACCAACACCTAAAAGAAGTGGTTGAGGCCCTGTCAGCCAGGGCCTAAGTGCTTACTCAGGAGGGATCTCCCTATAGGCATAAGATATGTCTATTCCTTTTCTTAGGTTGAGTCTCTTGGAGACTACGTATATTGCCGCCCCAAGCAGTGCTGATCCTGCCACGTAGCCGTAGGCCAGCGGGTTTCCTCCCCACACGCCTGGATTGGCCAAAAACTCATATGTGAGAAATACGAACACCGCTGCTGTTAGTACACCACATGTTTGGAGAACACGCGATGATCGCTCTCCTTTTCTACGGTGCCCGTACAAAGCCGCGCTTAAGCCAACGAACACGAAGTATATCATAGAGGCAACTATGGCGCCATATAGAGACGTGAGTGTACCATAAAAGAGTGAGGCCCCACCGATCAAGCAGAGTGTAATAGTCAAGTCTAGCAGGTGCGCAGCCACGGGAGATCCAGTTTTAGAGCTAACATAAGCCATTTTTTCTGGTAGAAATCTATCGAAGGCTTGGGCAAGAATATAACGCGAAATTACTATAATACCGTACGCCAGTATTCCTATGTCCCATATTATCCATGCAAGACCGATGAAGGCAGAAAGAATTTTGCTTGTGGATACACCCATTGCCAGCGTCCAAAAATTAAACGAATAATTGTTGACCAAAACTGGGCTTGATAAAGCTCCGTTAATAAAGTGGAACCCCCCTACGTAGTACATCACTCCAAACGATGCGGTAACAATAACTAGCGACACAACCGCTGATATCGGAATGCTCCACATCGCATTTCTTGACCCTCTAACCTCAGATCCAACCGCAGGCGACGCGACAAACCATGGATAAACAAACATCGCAAAGAACGGCATCATAAATATAGTAGCCCTTAAAATCAAATCAGGGCCACTTACTGTAGACGCAACACTAGAATAGTTAACACCGCTCAACCCAAGTGAGTTGATATAGGATCCAACTCCGTTTCTGCCCCAGTAAAGCAAAGACAAGTTCGCGGCGACCATACCAACTATACCTATCGCGATGGTGACCGAAACCAGCTTGTAACCATAGTTTGGGCGCACTATGTTTAGGGCGATGAGCACGGCAAATATTGCGGAACCCAGTATGAACTGAAGTAGAGGAGAGGATCCCGTCACGTTACTCGGAAGCGCCAAACCCAAGAATGAGGTGGCGCCCAATGAGAGACCAACGGATCCTATTGCAAGAACTGTCGAAATGGTTATCAACGCTAGGTAGGCCATTGTCTCCATGGTATACCCCATAAAGGATACGGTGCTTCCAATAAAGCCACCAAGTGTTCTGGAAACCCAAACATAGTCACCCCCGGTCCTAGTTATCTTTCCGGTCATCAGCATGTACATCAACATCTGTGGCAAAGAGATGGCAAATGCGATAATTGATCCCCATACCAAATTGATCCCCTCAACACTTCCCGTTGCGCTCTGAACTAGGAGCATGGTGTAACCGATCGTCGCTAGCGCAGCGCCCCCCGACATACTGCTTAGGTTCAAAGACACGGCATCAAACAGTGAAGCGGATTTTACGAGCCCAGTAGCCTCCCTCACAAACACCGACTTGGTTTCTAGTGACTTACTTTGACGGATGCCCTGCGATGCTAAGGGGTCGTCGTCCATAATTTAGCTATACCAGTATATTATATAAGTATTTAGGTTAAAATTTTCGCACAATCATGCTAATTGGCTGGGGATGCTGACCTGACTCTTTCACAATCCACATTATATAAGAAACGGTGCATACGCCGATGACGTATCTCATTAACCCTAGTCGCGCGCCAAACACTACATTAATGGCCGAAGAGATGAATCCCCCAATTCTAAACGGCACCGCACCAATTAGGCTGTCAACCGCGCCTTCCGCACATAAACCCGAGGGTGTTCTTGAGGCAATAAATTATTTGGGGCTTGTTTCCCCCACCTTCTTGAGGGCTACTTCGCCATTTTGATGATAGTCGTCAGCAAGCATAGCAGTGAGTTCGGTCAAAGCAGATGAGAGAGCCGACAGTCTCTGCTCAACTTCCTCGACCTTTTCCTCAGTTTTTTCAACAGTAAGACGCGCATCATTCAGAAGCTTTGAAAAGGATTCTATTTCCTTTTTCCTCTTTACAATGGTTTCAGTATAGTCTGACGCCGACTGGGATAAAAAATCCACCAAAGGAACCTGAACTTGGCTCAGCCATGTAACCGCTTCAGTCATCCGTTTCTTAACAAGTTCGTGCTTATGACGCTCCTTTTCAATATCTTGTCTGAAACTCCGCACTAGCTCGTCAAGGCCTGGCAACACGGCTTTGCCCAGCAATGGAGTGAACTCTTTGTTTTTTACACGGTTTACGATGCCATCAATTATATCCGGCCTCAGCTTTTGCTCAATTACAGATACGTGATCGAGAACTTCCTTACTTTGAGCCTGAATGCTTCTTGGTACATCTAAATCCGCCTTGAGGTTTTTAATAAGTGAATCCACGGTGCCCTCACGTGACGTTGCCGAAGATATGATTTTCTTGAAGCTCATATGCGGATCTCACGCCTTCTGCAGCCAAGGCCAGCCAAGCAACGCCCCTATTCCGGTATGCGCTCGCCCGTTTTAAACACCTCTACTATCAATGCGCAATTGATCTGACATCAGATTGTTTCTTCAAGCTTTCAACTATTACTTCACTGTCAATCAGATGGTCATAGACCCACGTCCCCAGCTCCTGATTGAACAGTTCGAAGGGTATGGTATACCAGTATCTCATTCCCGGTACGGCAACACGTACCTTCATATCTCTTGTAAATGAACTAGCTTTGGTAAGAAAGTTGGCCGTAAATCCAGAGTAATGTTCGGGTGGAACACTGAACACCGCCAAATGATGTGAGCCATAGTTGTTAAGATATTCTACATTGAGGAATGGCACGCTGCGCAAGAGTGATGTGTATTCCTGGGCTTTGTGCTGTAACAAGTCTCCTTCAACGTAGACCCATAGGTCTCTAACGGTAGGAAAGTACACCCTATACCTTGAAAGCATCTTTCTGCGGACAACGTGTTCCGAAAAATGATATAGTAGCAACCGTTCGCTCAAATTGAGGTCGTTTTTGTGAAAAATGTTCTTTCTGATCTCTGGGAATGTTGCGGCCGCGTCAAGTTCAAGCTCCTTAATGATTAGGAGGTCCGTTAGGTCTGCTACCGCTTCGCGTAGATCGAATGAGGAATTTTCGGCTTTCCTATCGGGTAAACATGACCAGTCAAACGCATAGCGGCCGGTGTTCCAATCTATGGCACTCGACATCAAGCCGTACCTAAGGCGTGTGGTATACATCCTTGTTGAATAATCCGTTATTATTCCCCTATCCTTTAGGGTGGGGAATAGTTTGAGGTATTCGTGTCCCCTAAAGTCTCCTGGAACATACATGAGTCCAAATAGTGATGATGGATCGGATGAGTCAACGGCTATCCTAGCCAGGCTTCGTAGCGTGGCGAATGCTTCAAACGCATTGTCCTTGTATTTTGTACTAGGCCTGATAGAAAAATAGATGCTCACTAAGTTGAGCGCGTCTAGGTTCGCGGCGGCTGTACATTTCAAACCAAAGGATCTGAAGATTTTGTGATATAGTCTCACTGTCTTGCTGTAACTTATCCCCGAAACCTTTGACAAATCCTTTAGACTGCGCGGGCCTATCTCTATAATTGCGTCTATAAGCCTCCTGACCTCAGATCCTGTTTCGCTTGGTTTTCTGGACATGGGTTACACATCCTCTTATTAATCCGGTTGGTCGGGTCCTCGTTCTCCCATTTGTTTCACCCCCTCTTCTTGCATCCTGATACGGGCCTTGTAGAGGCTTAGGAAGGCTTCTTCCCCGCTTGCAGAGCACATAACGTTGATGCACCCTGACGGGGACGAATTATAGTTTTTGGGGGCGGCAGAACACATTTTACAGAGACACCGAACTGCCTCGCAATATAACACTCACAGAAGAATATATATTCTGAGGCTTGGCCGTATTTAGTAGGTAGTGGATCCGTAGCCGTGGTTTGTCTTCATGTGGGGCTGGGAAGCGCCTAGTATGGTCATGGGAAAACAAGGCTGAGAAGAGAATAACTAAACCGTATGCCAAATTAGATTCCATGTGATAGAAGGCGCGTTTAGTCTTTAGCCCTAAGCTAGGTCTAGGAAAGCTTTTCTATGAAGACATAGTGGTGATCGAATGGCTGCCCTGCCCCAGCTTGTGTTCCCTTCGACAGACGGTGTGTTAGCCACTGTAGGAGGCGTGATCTTACTGGGTAGTCTGGCGGAGATAGCGTTTATCAGATACGGTTTGCCTGAAAGCGTCGGCCTAATGCTTCTTGGCATGTTTATGGGGCCAGTACTACACATAGTACCGTCCTCGGATATATCAATTTTCGAGGAGCTTGCGCCCGTCTTCGGGTCAGTTGCCTTGATTGTCATCGTCTTTGGGGGAGGAATAAGGCTGGATCTAAAGTCGTTGCGTGGGGCAGGCAAAGCGGGGTCGGCTTTGGCGGTTCTCGACACCGCCTTAACCATGGCCTTCGTGACACCCTTTGCATACCTAGTTTTACATTGGCCGCTTGCTATTTCCGCTTTGTTCGGCGCCCTCCTTGGGGAAACTACTGCGGCAATAGTTATACCGGTTTCTCAAGGATTGAAGCTAGATCGGACAGCCGTAGACATACTTACATTTAATTCTACGATAAACAGTATAACATGTATTCTTGCCTTCTATCTGGTTCTTGAAACCATACTGCACCCCGGCTTGTCCGGAACGTATGTTGATGCGTTACTTTATGCCAGTAGGCTACTCGGTCTCGGATTATTAATAGGAATAATCGCCGGTGTTGGATGGGTGTTCCTGCTAGACAAGGCTAGAAGGGTTTCATTCTACCGTGCTACTTTAGGACTTGTGTTTGTTATCTACGCATTTACCGACGCAGTCGGAAGTAGCGCCGTCTTGGCCGTGCTCGTTTTTTCAATTATTGTCGGAAACTATTGGGTATATCTCACTGAACACGAATATGAATTTCCTGGTGGACCAGCTGAACTGGGAGAGCAGCTTACGGGTGTGGCCTTCCTAGATAAAGAAATCACCTTCATTGTAAAAGTCTTCTTTTACGTCTTTATCGGACTTCTGGTTCAGCTGACTTTGTATTCGGCTTTAATGGGTTTGGCTGTGTCATTTTTGTTGTTAATTCCAAGGGGCGCAGGTGTTCTTCTGGTTTCAAGGGGTAATGAACAGATTTCGGATCACATAGGCGTGTTTTTGTCTATGTATCCTAGGGGTCTAACAGTATCGGTTCTTGCTGGAATCCTTCTTAATTCACTTGTCAGCCCACCGCTAGAGGTGTATGCAGAACACATATTCAGTTTGGCGTTTATGGTGATATTGTTTACGACCATCATATCTGGCGTGGCTGTTTCAACACAGAGAAGGGCATATCCTAGCGTTTCCTCATTTGTGCCCTAGTAAGGTTTACACAGTTCCTCAGGACCCCCGCTAAGTGATTCATGTCAAACTATTCCTCGAGCCCCATTTGTCCGTCTACTACATGCGAGTGCCACTTGGGAAACTATTGCACTAGGGCTGCGGATTGCCTTGTGAACAAGCATCTATGCGGGCGCGAACGGTGTGCCTCAACAACACTGTGTTAGCGCACTGTAAATTGTTTCCCGTTGGGAAAAGGATGAATGCGAGGACACGGCTATGCAAATCCTATACCTTACGTGGGAGGAAAGAGTGCGAAGAGTTCCGCGCCATCTACGGCTATTAACTTGGGCCCTGTTGTCTTAATCGCGGCTATTGAGCCAGCATCCAAGTATACCAGTGTTGATCTGCCAGAGAATGATGGGGTAATCACCATATAAGTGTGGAAATGAACGTGATCGCATAGGTGGCGAATCAGCCAACCATAACAGACCTGGGCCGGAGAAGTCAAACAATGATCAGGTACAGAACAATGGCGATGCCGTATTTGTACTATGCCTACAAGACCTAGGATACACCCTCGTCTACGGGCTATTAACGTTTTATACTGATTTATACGATGAACTACAACCACGCCATATGCGAGTAAAGAGGGTGTTCGGCCGAGCCGTACAGAGTTGGGTGGACCATGGAGGTTGATTTATCTAGACTTCATAAAAAGATAAGGAAGAGAGGTTATGCTTCTTTGATTGCCTTCATGAGCTTCTGTGCAAGCTCGGGAGGAACCTGACTGAGGTTGTGCATGTTCTTCGCGTGGGTTACTACGTTGCCTATGAGCTCGTCTTTAGACTGACCGGAGACCTGTACACTGCAGCCACATACTTCCTTTAAGTCCACTTTGTATCCGTTCATTTTACATTCAAGAGGCCATGTACTTCTCTCATTATAAATGCGAGCGTATAACCGTTCAAGCAATTATGAACATCCCACCCTGTCATCAGCCGGAGGAGCGTAATATCCTGTTTTGGCCATTCACGCGTCGTAGAGAGTCGACTCTCAAGGCCAGCATTCGGTGAAACTACACCCGAAGACCGTTTGATGAGGTTAAAATATCGGCTGAGTTACGGCGGTCCTATTCAAATCACAATATTTAACAACGTGGAACATTGTATCCGTTGAATAACCTATGAAGGCTTTAGTCACTGGCGGCGCTGGGTTCATTGGCAGTCATTTGGTTGATAAACTGCTCGCAGACGGTTTTCACGTGACCGTCATTGACAACCTCTCTGAGGGTAGAATTGACAACCTGAAACACCATCAAGGAAACAGCAACCTGACATACATCAGGGGTGACATAAGGGATGCAGCAACGATATCCGATGCTGTAAAGGGTAATGACGTAGTATTTCATCTCGCAGCCCACGCAAACATAAGAACGAGCCTTGTAAACCATAGGGCAGACCTAGAGCACAACCTCGTTGGCACACTGAATATTCTTGAGGCAATGCTGCACCACGGCGTACGGGACCTAGTTTTTGCGTCGACCTCCGCATTGTATGGTGAGGCTTCTATTGAACCCACTCCCGAGAGCTATGCTCCTGTCCAGACCTCACTTTACGGGGCATCCAAGCTTGCATGTGAGGCCTACGCTGAGGCTTATACCCAACTAGGAGATGTCAGGTTTTGGGCATACAGGTTTTCAAATGTGGTCGGTGAAAGGTGTAGAAGAGGGGTTATCTGGGACTTCGTCACAAAACTCCGAGACAATCCCAAAGAGTTAGAGATACTGGGAGACGGCAATCAGAGCAAGGAATACATTTACGTGGCGGACTGTATAGAAGGCATATTGACGGGGTACAGGAATGCCGCAGACAGAGTTAATATCTTTAACTTAGCGGTGGAAGAAAACAGGACACCAAACGATGTCGCTGACATAATAATACGTGAAATGGGGCTCACCGATGTAAAGAGGAGGTATACAGGTGGTAGAAGGGGCTGGATTGGGGACAACCCAATTGTTCATCTTGACATTTCAAAACTCAAATCGCTCGGCTGGAAACCTAAATTTTCAGCAGACGAGGCTATAAAAAGAACTGCTGTGTGGGCCATCAAGGAGCAAACGTCCTCGTAAAGGTGACCTAGTAAGCCAAATTCCCTGCCGGTGGCTGGTATTGCGGTAAACTCGTCTAGGTGAGAGGCTCCGGCTTATGTTAATTTTAAGCGCCGTACCCTCAGGGGATTGTTTCACTCATTATCATACGACTCTACGCAGTTTTGTTGCTTACAGGAATCAAGTATCAATATAGTTTTGAAATTCACACTGCTTTATTTAATTGATTCGGCTAGTAGGTGTGTCTGACAGTAACAGCCCGGTGGCTGATGCTTTACATGAGAAAATGGTGGTAATGCTTGCCCATCACTTCTCTCATGGAAGGAGTGTGTTGGAAAAGGGGCTTCTGTCTGCCACTCTCAACCGTTGGGCTCGAGGACAGGGTTTCAGCGTGGCTGAGGCGCAGTCCGTTTTGAGTGAGTTGGTCAACAGTGGATGGGTCAAAACTAGGACTTACGACAAGGTGTTTGCCGTTAACGGAGTAAAAGTTGGTTTGAAGCAAACCCGACACAGTCTTAGCGAGGCGGCGTATGCGTATCTCAATAGCCTCAGGCGATCGGGTCAAGAGATGGCCCAAGGCAGTGATGAGGCCGGAGGTTGATCGTGTTTTGTGCTTGGCGGAAGGTTGGTTACGATGGATTTGTTCTTGGTGACGTTGCTGGTTGTGTCGGTCGCGTCGCAGTCAGTTATGACTGCCTACCTGTGGCTGACAGGCGCCATACAAATATAGAAATTCTAGTAGACAAGGCCCCTCGAATTGTGTGCTGGTCCATCTAAAGTCTTTGCACTATTAAGGCGAATGTCCTCTAATCCCTAGCCGACGTAGATCAGTGTGCCTTTGCTGCAGAATCCTTGAGGCGAATACCGCAGATCACCCATTCGGGTTCAATAAATTATATATAGAGTGTTAAACTCACCAACCCCAGCGGACTCTGGGAGACTCGCCTAAGGCGGGCAAAGGGGTGTCGCCGCTGCGTAAGCTTATTTCGCCTGTCACATGCTACGTAGCGGGTGCGGATGCCTCGCCCAATGCAATGAACCAGAGACGAACGCGGTGACAGAGGAAGAGACTCAATTCGGTTCAACATCAGCACTTGGTCATCGTTGTCCAGATACCCAAACTGGCTGAGTTCTTAGCGATTTTTGAAGCGTCTATAACAATTCCAAGAACCCTTGATAAAATAGCACAAAGACAGCGAATGTTGCGTCACCCTGCCTCAGATAGTAGGTTCCCCGGTGGTGACCACCGAGGATCATGCAAGTTAAAGAGGGAAAGAAAGAGTTACGTCCGAGGGACGTTGTTTTGGTTTATATGTTACTACACTAAAGGGCTTTTCTGAATAGTGACCTATTTACTAGGGTTATTGCTTCGACATGCTGGTGTAGAAGTCGAGGGTTCTAGGTGTTTCCATCAACTCCTTGTAACTAAATCCCGTACCTCTTTACCTTGTCTATGTCTAGGCCCCTGTCCTTACAAATCTTTTCCACATATTTCATCATTACCCATCCACCAAAGCGTATCATTCCTGCAGTAGCAAGCCTAGCGAAAGGGTTACCGTGGCTATCCCTCATAGCATCCCTCGAAGCCATTTTCGCTAGGTGCCTATAGCTTGCATAATAGACCGCCAACTGAGACTCGGTTAGCATTTCATGCGAGAACCTCCTACTTCTCAGCACACCTAGCGGAACGTGCTGCATCGGTGTCGCAGTAAACTCGAATGGTCTGCCCTCAACCTCCGCACAGCTCATTTTATTGATCAAAGCCACTGTGTCCCAGTTATCTTCAGGAAGCTCCTCGTCTTGACCGACCTGAACGGTGAACGCGGGCCGCCAGAAGTGCTCGTTAAAATTCCGGGTACCATCATATACTATCTGAGCCCATGAGCCGTCCGAACCGACTCTTAATGGTAGGGTCTTATTCGGCATATGTATCTTGGCAAGTCTGTCACTGCCAGTCTCAATTCCCACCTGAATACCTATCCAGTTGGACGGCCCTGCCTTCATGATTTCAGACAACTTGGCTATGAGATCCGGAAAGGCTGCTGGTATGGATATACGGCCGTGAGTGGGATTGGTTGTGATTATCCCTGGAACATTCATGACGGCTTTAAAAAGTTCAACCAAGGCCTCCTCGTTCGGTTGATACAGTGGTCCGTGCTTGTAGGCAAAGACTTCGTCCGTATGAAGCCACGCGTTTGTCTGACCGGCTTCCGCGTTAACAAGAACCTCCTGAGCAACGTGCTCAGGGGAATAGTATCGTAGTGGACGCAGTGTGACTTCACAGAAGTCGCAGCCAATCCCGCATCCGCGCATAATTTCGCTCAGACCCTTCATCGTAGGTTTCATTATCAAAGGGATTTCATCCAGAGTGGGAGCGCTCCTCCCTCCCGGGCGTCTAGAGATGAATCTTGAGTCTGGGCGGTAAAAGCGCCTAAAGTTTTCGTCAAAACTCATGTATCCCTCATAGAAAATGTTGTGGTCCAGTTTTCCTTGAGCTATTTGGCTGAATAAAAGATGCGCGATATCATCGGCTTCCCCTTGGAAGGCGTAGTCGGCTCCTGACTTTGAAAACTCTTCGGGGAGCATGGTGAACTCCCAAACTCCAGGACCACCCACAAGAAGCTTGGCCTTCTTCCCTTTCCTAGCCCGATTTAGCCTAGCCATAAGGTCATACCACTCGTTTCTAATCCAAGGGGAGCTATCCGATGAGAAAAGCACAGAGTAAGACATAGTAAGTGGTCCAAGACCCAGTGGATCCATCGTCGAGACGCCTATTACCTCCGTGTCCTCGTCGATAAAGTCCTCTATGAAATCGGGGTGGGGTACAGCGATGTCGTCTGCAGGGTTGTGTGCGATTAAGGCCGCCTCCAGCTTCCTTATTGAGTACGGTGCGTAGGCTGCCTGCCCATTAGGTAAGGCGGGAGTTGGGGATCCTTTCAAGTAGTTGTACGCCGCCCTAGGTATTGCGTCGGAAGGGGCGCAGGGAAGGAAGTCAAGTAATGGAAAATTTCTGTAATTATACACAAGTGTAAAGTCGGACACCAAGACATACTTGGCCATATGTGATACCACTACAGCATGTAGAGAACCAATAAATATGGCTTATGTTTGACGCCCATGGTCACCGGGACACGTAAATCGCTGTGTTTTTGAATGGGGTGGGATGGGTTTCTTTGTAATTGAGTGGAAGCAGTGAAATGATGCGTTCGCCAAGAGTAATTATATCGGCTCCGGCTAGCGGAGCGGGTAAGACGACTGTGTCACTTGGACTGATGGCGGCGCTTACTGCCAGAGGCTATAAGGTTCAGCCCTTCAAGGTTGGTCCGGATTTTATTGATCCTGGTTACCATCAGCTTGCGACGGGTAACCCCTCTAGCAACCTCGATCTCCATATGCTCACTGAAGACGCGATCCGAGTGGTCTTTTGCGAGAGAAGTGTGAATAAAGACGTATCGATCATAGAAGGCGTAATGGGAATGTTCGATGGAATCGATGGCAAAACCAGCAAAGGAAGCACCGCCCATTTAGCGTATTTGCTTAGGTCGCCCGTCGTGCTAGTAGTCGATGCTTGGTTTAGTGCAGGAAGTGTGGCTGCCGAGGTCCTTGGATTTAAAATGTTTGACGTATCAGTGGATTTAGCTGGAGTAATACTGAATCGTGTTTCGGGTCGAACGCACGCACTCATGTGCAAGAATGCAATAGAAGACTCGGTGCATGTGCCCGTGTTGGGGTGGTTGCCTAAGCTTGACGACATAAGGCTTCCGGAACGGCACTTGGGACTCGTAGCCTACACTGAGAAATTGGAGAAAGCTCGGAGTAAGATCACTAAAATAGGTAAACTCGTTTCTGACTCGGTCGACTTAGAAAAATTCATGGATATAGCGAAAAGGGCTCCACCCATCAACCAAGCTCAGTTAACTCATGACTCACAGTCGGGGCGCAAGGAGAATTTGCGCCTCGGAATAGCTGTGGATGAGGCGTTTTCGTTCTACTATTCGGACAGCCTCCATATACTGTGTAGACTGGGTGCGGAGCTCAGACCCTTCAACACTCTTTACGACAAAGCCCTACCAGAGGTAGAGGGGTTACTTCTCGGTGGCGGGTTCCCGGAAGTGTATGCGCTAGAACTTGGTCGGAATACCGCAATGAGGTCTGCCATAAGAAAGGTGATAACTGATGGAATGCCCGTTTTGGCTGAATGCGGTGGTCTGATGTATCTGACACGCAGTATAAAGGGCACTGACGGCTCGGCTAATGCGATGGTTGGTGTATTAGAGGCTGACACCTTGATGACCAATAAGATGACTTTGGGTTACACTGAGGGAGCTGCGGTTAGATCTAATCTAATATTGAATTCCGGGGAAAGCTATGTTGGTCATGAGTTCCACTATTCTACGCTTACGGGGGTTCCGGCCGATGCGAGGCTGACGTATGCCTTCAAGAGAGGTTTCGGAATAGTAAGTGGAATGGATGGCTGGCAGGTCTACTCTACTCTGGCTTCGTATTCGCATACCCACTTCTACTCCAATCCGAAAATCGCTCGTAGACTAATTCAAAAATGCTTATCATATTCACGCATCTAGAATTTCACGCATCTAGAATTGTGTGTTGACACCCATTCCGTGTAGCTGATCCATGAGTATTAGCAGAACCAAGGTCTTACTCCTGCGTTCAGACATTCTATAGAGCGTCGACGCAGGGGTTCTAGCCTATGCCCTTGCAAGTGAATCTGCTGAACCCAAGTACCCAGCCACAACCAAACGTCTGAAAACTGATTTGACCAGAGACATGTCCAGATCTCTCTGTGTGGCTCTGCCCCGGTGACTGAAAACCATGGTAGAAACTAAACGCTAAATGCTGCCTGATCCACGATCTTGAGGTAGCAGCGCTACGAGGTTTGATGGAGGTTGTGGTTATAATCCGTCGAACACAGAACTTTGCGTCCGGGGGTTAGGTTACAGCACGGAGGTCGTTCTACGAGAGCCCAGTTCGGGCTATGAATCTGAACTAGCAGATTAGGAGGGCATAAGCTTATCCGATATCCTATTTACTTCCCCAAAATGGGACAACACGGTCGTTTCTAGCTAATCAATTACAGCCACCACGATCGTAGCCTTAGTTCAACATGGATGCTCTTCAATACGGTGATGCTACCGGTGTGGGGGGTCAACGTTTCCACTGTTTGCGTAAGGTGCTACTGGTTGATCTGCGTCGATGAATATTCTATGGTTGTGCAATTCTATATTGCACCACCTGTCTTCTGTGTAGCGTAGAGCTCCACCCTTAGGTTTGAGGGATCGTAGAATGACGGGTTTTCTTCGTTCTCCTCATAGTTCAAGCCTAGGCGTTCAAGGCTCGAATGAACGGCTTCAAGCTTCCGTGGCGTCACGAGTAGTGCTATATGTGGTTCGTCCTCCGAATATTCTGGTTGCTTCGTGCTTATGAAGGTTATGTAGGAACCGTCATTTAAGGCATGTTCGAGGAGCACCCCCTGTGGGGCATCCGCAGGGGTGTCGGACCACCCATTAATCGTCCTAAAGAGTTTTGCGCTGGGTATCCAGCCAAAAACCGCCTTGTAAAACTCCTCCACTAGCTGTGGGTCGCCCATAGGTAAGTCAACATGGTGTATCCGTAGGGGCATAAGCACAGCTCAATTAAGGGGGATAATTTAAATTGCGTCCGAGGCGTGCTTCCATATAGAACTCGGTTTGCTCACTCCCGCTCGTCTTACAATGTGAATTGACGTGTAAGAGTGGCTTATTAGGCAGGTGCCTTAAGAGTTTCCCGCTGCGGCTCACTGGCGAAGCGGTTTATGGTTCATTGTAACCATTTCACACGGTCAGGTGCGAATGCCGCATTAGGTGGTTGGGGGTCTTGCTGGAAATGGGTGGCCCACATGTTGTCTAATTAGTCGGGGCACGGGGCGTATAGGCCAAATCTATACGGGTTCGAGGCGCAATATGGGTCAGGCCGGATTCGAACCGGCGACCTCCACCGTGTAAGGGTGGCATCCTAACCGGGCTAGACTACTGACCCAGGTCAAACTGGTCTATTTGTATCTAAATCTTTTTAGATATCCGCAGCGAGAACACTTCCATACACATAGGCCACTCTTTAGTCTGACTTCTACACTGACACCTGGGTACGTTATATATCCACACCTTTTGCACTTAAGCATTCTGAGACCTTTTGGAACCTTTTGGTTTGAGTGAACAGCAAGGTTCCACGCCGTATCGAAGGCTGATTCCGCTAAGGCTCTGTTGCTGCTTATGTTTTCGGTCACCAGTCGCATCAGCCTGTCTAGTTCGAAGCCGATCAGCGTACTTTGGCGATTCTTCATCTTACCATCTCACCCATTAGGTGGTCAGGAGTGCACCCGGATATAGTTACCAGTAGCCTCTTTCCCAAAAGCCTCCTAGAATAGGGGAGATAAACCTTGATGTAGTTGTCTAGTCTGGCTTCTAGCCTTGACTGCCCTATACTTGACGTCACTAAGCATTCTCTTTGGGAACCAATTAGCCTAGCATTCCTTTCCATTTGAATGTCTCTGGCTACCTGCGCGGCCAACTTACTCCTCATCTTTTTGGTTTGTTCAGGGATTTGCACAAGTTTTGCCGCAGGCGTGTGCGGTCTGGGAGTAAACCTGAAGACGTGGACTTTATCGAACACAGCAGACTCTATCAGACGAATTGTTTCTTCGAAGGCTTCCTCGTCCTCTGTTGGATAGCCGACCATGATGTCGGTGGCAAGCGTGGTGTCCCTTACAGACTGCTTAATTCGTCCTAGGACCTTAGCCACCTCGAATGGCTCATAGTTCCTAGCCATGGTTGTGACAACCTTAACACTTCCTGATTGTATGGGGATGTGCAGAAACCGGTACATGTTGTCTGACTCGAATAAACGCGTCATATCATTAAGAAATTGCAAAGTACCCTTCGGATTCATCATCCCTATTCGTAGCTTGTAGTCTCCCTTAACTCTGTCAATTATTCCAGCCACAAGTTGTGGCAGCCTCGTCGATGGGGGTGAAAAATAGTCGGCGTTATCCATTGATGAAAGTTGGATTTCCACTGCGCCGTTTTTAACTGCGCGGTCGACTGCGTCTATAATCTGCGCAGCGGGTCGTGACCACATGTAAGGTCTAGCGAGCTTAGTTATGCAAAACTTGCAATTACTGGTGCATCCCTGAGCGATCTTAACTGTGTAAACCAATCCATCCGAGTTTGACGGTTCCAAGCGCTGTGAACCGTATATGACCGAGCCTTGTGCGGCAGTTAACGCGTCAACTAATTCGGGGTTGTCTCCCCCAATAAGAAGGGTTGACTGCGGTGCCTCGGAAAGAATCTTGCCCGGCCGGGTGTTTGCTAGGCAGCTGGTAACTACAACTCTCTTCTTATCACCGATCAGTTGCTGGATATGGGAGATAATTTTATCCTCAGTTTCGTTCCTCACAGAACAACTGAATATTACGACTGTCTGCGCGTCTCTTGTGTTAGTGATTCGGAATCCTTTATTCTCTACGTGTTGGCGCGCTGAGTCTGCATCGGCCTTATTCATAGAGCACCCGAAAACCTCGAAGGCGACAGATGGCGTGCCGGGCCTGTCCTTGGTGCTAGTGGATCTTGACGCCATCGGTGATTTCCCTCATTATAGTGAGAAGGGAGACAGCTCCTTCTTTCTCGGCAGCTAAAAGCATTCCGTATGACACTACCCCCGCAAACTTCGCGGGCTTAAGGTTTGTCAACACGACAATGGACTTTCCAACAAGCTCTTCAGGGGCATACTGATCGCCGATGCTTGAAACTATGGTTCGATGCTCCTCACCAATTCGAATTCTTATTCTTAAGAGCTTTCTTGTGCCACCTATTCTTTCAACGGATTTTACGTGGGCTACCCTAAGGTCAAACCTGGAAAACTCATCAATGGTTACCTCAGGTGGTGGATTCAACTCCTTGTTAAGCGTATCAACTAACGACTTTACGTTTGTCTTTGGTGTGTGAATATAGTTTCCAGGAGTCTGTTGTTTCCATTCTATTTTAAGATCTAAGGGGGACAACCACCCTGATCCAGACTCGATCTTTATGGCTTTATCATATTGTTCAGAAAGATACGGAAGTATTGGCTGGGCTGAGATGAGTAGGCTTGCAGCCACCCTCGTGGACAAATGTGTAATTTTAGCCGCCCGGGCTGGATCGCTCCTCATTACCGTCCACGGTGCACTAGTTATAAAGTAATCCATCAGTCGCTGCGCCAGGCCGACTAGGTTAGCTAACATCGCTGAAAATTCGGCAGAAAGGCCTTTTTCCCTTGAGGAAGTGAGGAGAGTCGTTGCTTCATTTACTAACCTGGTATCCGGTCCCTCGGTTAGAGATTCGACGGAAATCGCAGGGAGCCCCGCGGGGAATTTTGATTGCGCAAACTGAAGCACACGTGCAATAGGTGCTCCTATCTTCTCTTGTATATCAAGCGCTGCTTCAAGATGCTCAATGGTTTCGCTGTGTGGGGCGATAAGCGAGGCAACCATAATGTGGTCAGGGCTTAGATGGCTACATAGATTTGTCAGTTTTGCATCTATTAGTGGCCTAGGTGGCAATGATTTAGCCGCTTGGAAGACGCGAATGCGGCCATAGAATCCGGCTGTTTCTAGAATAGCTGGTAAGATGCCGTAAGCTAGATTTGTTGGTGTTCGATGAGCGTGGTAAACAAATTCGTCTATGTTATGATCTGAGGCAAGGGTATAGGAAGTGTAGGCTGAAAGGAGGTAGCCAAAGTACTCGTTTGAATGGAATGTGTTACCGGAGTCGCGGAAGCCTATTGGTAATAGGGATTCTGCCATATCGCCGGCGGTTAACGATTCATGGTAGTTGACTACAGGTGTGGTGGTGGGTTTAGCACTCTGAAGGTTGTTAGTTACCATGACTATTCTCACGGGGTGGCGGGTGGTAGTGCCCCCACATATGTTACAGTAAACATACGGGGAATTCGAAGATACCGGTGTTCCGCATCTGGTGCATCTGGTATTGTAATCGAGGACTAAGCGTTCTCCACAGCTCCCGCAGGCCACGCTCCCCAGTTCCTTTAGGATAAATGTCTTGTCGGAGTCGCAATAGGGAATGGTTGAAGCCTGTTCAGAGACTAATCCCTTTGAGGCAAGGCTGGCTAGAACGTTACCCATGTCTTTTTCTCGCTCAGCGTAATCCTGCTCCAGAACCACTGCAGAGCCTAACATAAGTAGCTCCAACGCGCGTTGTATACTGGCTGTAACCTCCCCGCAGATTTCATCAATACTAATGCCTGACTTGATAGCTTCTAAGCGTATCAGCGAACTCTCTGGTAGACAGCTGGCTACGAAATGTGGGTGTGTGTCCCTGTGTGTTTGAAAGAACCTAGAGTGGACTGCGGCAGGAATAAGTGCTTCACACGCATCCCCGAAGGTAAGCGCCCCCGCCTTCCTCACTGGCTCAGGAAAGATTAGTGATGACCCCATTTTGGTGCACTCTAGCAGGCTGACATCGGCTCAAACATGTATTTGAAGGTATTTTAGAAAGGCATAAGCCCATCTTGAGCCATTTTCGTTGTTCAAGTTGGTGCTAATAAGCGGAGCCTACGGTGTCGACCCAGTTAATGGATGGGTTAGGAAGAATTGGTCGATACTTGTGGAAGGGTCTGAAATAGTTGACGCTGGCGAACGTGGTTTGATGCGGACGAGGTATCCCTCTGAAGAAGAGCATCACGGTAAGAGAACTTTGCTGATGCCTGCCCTAGTAAACTGCCACACTCATCTTCCTATGGTTCTACTTAGATCCGCGAGCTCTCAGCTCACAATGGAAAGATGGTTTTCCGACGTGGTATATCCCAGAGAAAAAATACTTAGGAGTAATCCTGAACTGGTCAAGCTGGGCTCAAAGGTTGCCTTAGCCGAGATGGTTCTGGAGGGTGTAGGTGCAGTGGTTGACATGTACTTTATGGAGGAGCAAGTTGTTCAGGCTGGGCTGGAAATTGGCGTAAAAGGCGTCTATACTTATGGACTAGCAGATGTCGGAGATGAATCAAAAATGCGTTCTGAACTAAACTCTGCAAAGTCCCTTTTCGGGATGATTAGACGCCTCGGCAAGAAGTCTGTGAAAACTGCGATCGCTCCCCATGCAATATATACTTGTTCACCGTCGCTTTTGAAGGAAGCGTCTAGATTGGCTGATGAGTTATCACTTCCTGTCCACATCCATCTAGCTGAGCGCTCGGATGAGCTAAAACTTGTTGAAAAAATGTACAACGTGCGGGCGTCTTCCTACAGCTCGTATTTAGACTCGGTTGGACTAATGAGAAGTAGTCTGTTGGGGTTTCACGGGACGCAGTTGACGCAGGAAGACATAAGTCGGTTGGGGTCAGTGGGAGCAGGCGTTGTAGCCAACCCCACTAGCAATTTGAGGCTGGGGAATGGTATCTCTCCTGTGAGTTTGTTTGCCAAGTACGGAGTCCTCCGCGGTTTTGGCACGGATGGTGCTTGTTCAAATGATGAACAATCAGTGCTGCGAGAATTAAAGATGGCTGCTTTACTATCAACCGTTCAAGGAAGTGCAGGCTTAACAGAGTGGGAGATTTTGCGCGCAGCGGTTTCACCCATGACCTTCCTATTCGGTGACAGGGTTGGATTAGAGAGGGGGTGTGTGGCTAACATAGCCTTGTACGAAATGGATATAGGATTTAACGCTGAATCAAATATACCTAGGGGCATCATATACTCCCCTAGTGGACTCAGGTGTACCCACACGATGATTGACGGCAGGTTTCTCGTTAGGGATGGCTCCCTCACCGATATATCCACTGATGAGCTTATGAGTGACTACTCTAAGGCGGTGAGTATCATTGAAAGCAAGGTTGGGAGTGAACAGCTATGAGTAGTGGGATACAGAAGATAGAGTGGGCTTCTGGTTTTATGTCCACTTTGAACACTATTTCGGAAGAAGCGGTTCTAAGGCAGGCGTTTCAGGGTTTGCGTGTGGGGCTGGTTCTCCATATCGAAGCTAAAACCGCTGTTCTTGCCTCCAGGATACAACAGGCCGGGGCTGAAGTATACGTTGCCGCCAGTAACCCCCTCACCACCCAAGACGACATAGTGGAGGCTTTGAGGTCAAAAGTGACGGCGGTGTGGGCGAGAAGAGGCGAAGACTCGGACGAATATATTTCCTCAATAAGGAACGTACTGGCTGCTAAACCTGAATTTATTATCGATGATGGTGCTGACTGTATTGTGGAATCACATAGAATCGGACTAGGCTCTGTACGAGGAGCTTCTGAAGAAACTACAACAGGAATAAACCGCGTTAAGGCAATGGAGAAGAAAAAGGCATTGAAGTATCCCGTGGTGGCTCTCAACGATGCACTAACCAAGCACCTGTTCGACAATAGATATGGGACGGGCCAATCCGCTCTCGACGCGTTTATGAGGACTACCAACTTGCTTGTAGCAGGAAGGGTGGTTTTAGTCGTCGGGTTTGGCTGGGTGGGGCGTGGAATTGCTGAACGACTGCGGGGTATGGGTGCAAGGGTCCTAGTTTCTGAGGTAGATCCCGTCAGAGCCATCGAGGCATACATGGAAGGATTTGAGGTTCTATCCACGCTCCGCGGTGTAAAGATTGCAGATGTCGTGCTTACAGCGACGGGCTGCATCAAAGCCATAACAGCAAGCCACTTCAAAGCGGCGAAGGACGGTGTGATAATGGCCAATGCAGGGCATTTCAATGTTGAGATCGACGTCCAACACCTTGAAGAGAAAGCAGGAGGGAAGAGGCTTGTAAGACCCAATGTGGTGGAGTATAACTACAACGGAAAACGCCTATACGTGATTTCTGAAGGACGACTCCTAAACATTGCTGCAGCCGATGGCCATCCTATTGACGTCATGGATATGAGTTTCGCAGGCCAGTTCTGTGCTCTTCAATATTTGATTGAGAAAGGAGATGTGCTGGGTTCTAGACTTGTTTATCTACCACGCCGAAAAGATTTGGCCATCGCAAAAGCTTTCCTCAGAGGGCATGGACTGAAAATAGATCGTCTATCTCGGCAACAGAGGGATTACTTAGGTTCCTTCTAGACGATTACTTTCAGTGATTTTTATTTCCACTGGGAACACTTAAATTCGTTATGGTTGATACAATACGCTGGTCCGGTCGTATAGCCAGGTCAAGTATTCGGCCCTTTCGGGCTAAGGTAGCATGAGGCGTCTGTGTGGTTAGATACGGAGACAGGCCGAAACCCGGGTTCAAATCCCGGCCGGACCATCATACTCGATCGTTTTATGTGGAGCGCTTCATGCTTGTAGCAAGCCGTCGATATATACACTCCCCGTTTCTAGGTAGAAGAACCTAGTCAATCATCAACTGCTACTGCACGAATCACAGGTCTCTCAGTTGATGTGAATAACTTCACCTTTGAGCCCACTGGCAAATCCCCGTTTGTAGAAGCAATGACGTATACGTCCCCGATTTTCACATATACGAGGCGATGCTTACTGAAACCTGACGGTGGAGCCTCGACTGTGGTTCTGGCAATTACTGTACCAAGGTACGCGCGCTCCAAGATAAATTCACGAGAGCCGCACGCCTGACACACTTTCCTCGCGGGAAACTGCTTTCTCTTACATTTGGTACAAACTGTGACCTCGATGCCCTCCAAAGTCGGGTGCATTATTGGTGCCTCCTATATAGAGTCGTAATAGCGTTGTTGCCGAAACCTCCCATGCTCAGAGACAGTGCTGTTTCGACAGCCACTTGCCTGGATCCTGCCTGCCCAGCGAGTTGTTGGTAGACTTCAGAGGCTTGGGCGACGCCTGAGGCGCCTATCGGATGCCCCTTAGCCTTGAGCCCGCCACTCGTATTTACGGGCAGAGAACCAGTAAGCTGCGTAACCCCTTCCATGGCAGCCCTCCAACCCGTCAAGTGAGGAAATACACCAAGTTCTTCCAGTTGTACGATTTCGAGAATTGTAGCCATGTCGTGGAGCTCCATTAATCCCACGTCCCGGATGTTGACTCCGGCCTTCTTCATGGCCCTTCCGCCTGAGACACCCACGCACTCCAGTCTCATTTGAGCAAGCCTCTCAGACACCGCATGGGTTGCTGTAGCTCCTTCCGAAGCCAAGATCTCCACGCTTGGCGATGAGAGAGTTGAGGCCTCGTCTTCAGATGTAAGAAGAACTGCGGCTGCGCCGTCGCTCACAGGACAGAAATCGTATAGTCTCAGCGGGTCTGCAACTATCGGTGATTGGAGCGCTTCCTCAACTGTTATTTCCTTTTGAAATTGGGCATAGGGGTTTAACGACCCGTTGTGATGATTTTTAACCGCAACATGAGCGAAGGATTCTCGTGGTGCTCCTGACTGCCTTAGGTAGAGGTCAGCAAGCAATCCTGCATATGCGGGCAAAGTTACTCCGGTGTAACGCTCGGTCGGATGGCTAAGAGAGGCGATTACACTAGTTATTTCAGGGGCTTTGAGCGTGGTCATCTTTTCGCCTCCTACAACTAAAATTCTGCGCGCGAAGCCTGTCCTTACCGCTCTGTATGCGTACATAAGGGCGGATCCCCCACTCCCACTTACGTTTTCGACTTTTGTTGCATAAGCAGGTTCGAGAGACAATTCACTCACTAGCGCGTTCGCTATGCCACTAACGCCCTCAAACTCTCCTGAGGCCATGTTTGCGACAACTATCTCATCTAAACGCCTTTCACCCCCGTTCAAACCAGCTCTCTCCATACAGGCTATTGAAGCCTCTGACATCAGCTCGAGCAAAGATTCTGATCTTCTACCGAATTTCGTCAGCCCGAATGAACTCATTAGAACTCTTGAATTCAAGTTGTCCCACTTCTCCCTGTTTGATCTATTAGCCTACGCAGCGTAGTTGATTCGCTGATTTATTAGTCATTGGTTCCTTAAGTCTATCTAGACGCGTTCTCTTTAGGTAAAGAGTGGCTGGAAGACCTAAATCTGGGGGTAATTTTGATCATGTCGGTGCCTCTGACTTGGTAAAAATAGCTCCCTCAATTTTGTCACTTAACCCGCTCACGATGCTGGACGGCATCAGGCAGGCCGAAGAGGGGGGAGCAGATCTTTTTCACGTGGACGTGATAGACGGCGTATTTGCACCGAATATCTCATTCGGGCCATCATTGGTTAGAGCTCTGTACAAGGAGACGACCGTGCCCATGGATGTGCACATGATGATTACAAACCCTATGAGGTACTTGGAGACCTTCTGTGGAGCAGGAGCCAAAATGATTTCTGTTCATCTGGAAACGCTTGACAAATGGTCTTGCGCGCACTATGTCAGAATGGCCAAAGAACTAGGGTTTGAGGCGGGGGTGGCAATAAAGCCCTATACAAAGATTCCGGCGTGGCTTCGAGAGTTCTATGGGGATCTCTCTTACATAGTGCCTATGTCGGTAGAACCGGGCTTTTCGGGGCAGTCGTTTCTTAGCGATACATTAGGAAAGATCCAAGCTTTGAATGACGACCGCCGATTGGGAAAATACAACTTCCTCATTGAGGCAGACGGTGGGGTAAATTCTAGCAACGTTAAGCTACTTATGAGCAGAGGTGTAGATGTGCTTGTTACGGGGTCGGCGGTATTTGATGCGCCCAACATAAAGGAGGCCATAAGAGAGCTTAAAAAACTTGCAGAACATCAAGCGTAGACTACGTAGTCCCTGAAAAGCGTTAAATGTCTGGTCCAATAGTTTTCGCGGCCGGGGTGCCCGAGTGGTTAAGGGAATGGCCTTGAGTGACGAAATTCAAGTTAGCCATCGTCCTTCATGGACTCGCGGGTTCGAATCCCGTCCCCGGCGTTAGCCTTCGAGTGGCGGAGTGAGTGACGAGTATCCAACATTTTACGCCTGCACTGCCCGACAAGCTAATATCTTGTGACGATGCAATTGCTACAGTGGATTGTGCTTGCTTGAGGTCAAGATGTCTCCGGGTATTGATTTAAAAAATAAGAGATTTATAACTGGTTTTCATGGTATAGGCTTCGTCGGTTATGTGGCCGTTAAGCATCTGATCAAGTCACTCGACGCAACCAAGATCGGATATCTACTTACAGATTCGTTGCCACCTGTCGTTACTGGACACCGTGGCGTCATTAGGCTCCCATTTGAACTGTATAACCACGGAGACCTAGTGATTCTTCTGTCCGAATCCTTACCTCCAACACGTGAGATGCAGAAGTTCGTAAAGGGGGTTACAGAGTGGGTAGCAAATTCGGGTATGAGGGATGCGGTTCTTATAGGTGGCCTTGACCACGCCTATTCCGCAGGTAACATCGACGATGAGGCGCGGTTCATTTATACCACTAGTTTTAATCCTGAAGGTTTCGAAGGCATGAAGCCGTTAGAAGACGGGCTATTCGTTGTGGGTCCTTTGGCCTTATTTATGACCCTTTTCCAAGCTAGGGGGTTTCCTGCGGCGGCGATTCTACCATATGCGCTGCGCGACAGAGCTGATCCACGCGCTGCGGCACATGCAATAAAGTTTGTTAACAGTTACTATGGTCTCAATGTGGAGGTTCAAGAACTAATCGCGGATGCCGAAACGCTGGAGATGGAGATCAACAAACGCGCAAGTATTGATGAGCGAGGCTACGACGAGTCCCTAGGGTACATCAAGTAGCTTTACCGTGGATCCTAGTTTCTTTCTTAGAGCCTCGTATTGGCCTGAGCGTCTGTAGAAGTATATATGACGCAGACCGAGGTCCTTGACTGACTTGATAAACATTCTGTTGCTAAATGTTGTTCTAGAGGTTTCCGTTTGAAAAACCGGATACAGACTATAAAAAGCCGCTGGAACAATTCCGAGTTCGGGATGAATTATTACAGGATAGGCTTTTGATGTGGCAGTCGCGTTTTCAATTTCATGTTCCTGGATGGTCTTCTTTGCTTTGTAAGGTATTATGACGATGCTATCTATTTTTTTCCTAGCCATATATTTCAGTGTCCTTACCCTAAAGTTGAGAAATTCTGGCCTGGAGGAGCCGTGACTAAGTACGCCACTTTTGGTGACTCCATGAATAGCATGATTTTTAATCAGCAGCTTTCGTTGCGTCTTAAGTGATCGCATGGCCTCATGGAGAGAGGGGTGGGCAGCCGCCCTCGTTGAAATCAGGTCCCACAGAGTACCATACCTGATCGCCTGCCTAATAGTCTTCATCTCCTGCAAAATGACCCATAGGTTGTGTTCCGCCACTAGCGCCTGTCGTGCTCTTTCTGATAACTGATTCAGTTCTCTAGGAGTGTACCTAGAACACACCGCGCACACACACGGAAATTCAGTCAAATCGTTTAGACGATAGGTCCGCGATTGTGTTAGATACCTGCCGGCCTTGGCAAACAAGGCATAAGATGCGGAGTCAAATAGATCCGCACCCATTGCAACAAAAAGTGACAACGAAGCCGGGTGCCCTGCTCCAAACAAATGTAGTGGTCGAGATGGTGGAAGGTACCTTTTTGCAACCGCAAGCATTCCGATTATCTGACTATATTTATAGCCCTCCAGAAACTGTGTTGGACTGCCGAGGGCGTGTATATGAAAAGGCATCTTCGACATTTCTAAAGAGCATTGTTTGATTAACTCTGTGTATATGCCTCCTTGTACAGGACCAACCCACAATATGTCTTTTTTGGGTGATGTTCTTTGTACGAACTTTTTAGCATTGATGAGCGTGTTGTTCACGCCTTGGGCCACTTCATGGTAGTTTTGCGTTGCGCCTGTAGGATGATCTAGGATGACCCCTATGTCGGTGTTTATTCTTTCCTGAAACTCAATTACCTCTTCTTGTGTCACGTCGATTTCGCCAAATTCCAGTAGCTGGTATGCACCAGAATCGGTCATGACTACTTTATCAAAGCCCAGATACTCATGCGCGTTTTCCGAGTTGACTTTCCGTTTCAGCATTAGATATGCGTTGGTTATCACCGCCTGAAACCCCATTTGTTCGATGAGTGAGGGGCTAACCAGCTGCCTCCTGGCATCCAACACGGGTAGTAGGGCAGGAGTGTCTATTTTTCCGCTCTTGGTAGTTATGCGGCCGGTGCGCCCCGCTAGGTTAGTATCCCCTACCTCGAATATTTCATCGGGCATCAGTTCTTTCAAGGTAGAACATCAGATAGGCTAGGGTTGCTTTGATTCGCGTTGTACTTTGTCCACTATTTGTCTGACTCTGTCAGCTATGGGGCCTACTCCCTCCACTTTTCCGTCAGGGGTAATGCGCACGCGGTCAGCGATGATTATTGTTTCCGTGTCTTCCAGAAACCTGACGTTGTTTGGATATATTTTTAGAAGCTGCTCAGCCAGTGACTGCATTGGCATGCCTGACTCCTCAAGTTGCACTTCTGTTATGCTTGTGCCGTTTATTACTAACCTAGGTATTCTTTTTGCATCGGGCGTTAGTTCTTTTGCCTCGGTTAAGCAAACGTGTAGGCTCTCGGGATCTAAGGCCGCCAGAGTGCCCTTATATTTTTTCCCTGAAGACACCTTCACTGTTACCTGCTTATTCAGCATGGTTCTAGTTTCAGAGGCGATTGTGCGAAGGCCAATGCTCATTTTTCATCTTCTTGTGTAAACGCATTGCAGTATTAAGTTTGTCGCACTGATCGCGTAATAGTTTCGGTGCAGGGTGTACCCATCCAAATGTCTTTCTAAGGATTAACGAATTAAGTTAATGTGATGTTCCATATTATTTAAAGTAAGATTCATTCGAAATTTTTATTATTCATTAAATGATTCTGCTTAGTATGACTGCGAACAAGTGCCCTGAATGCGGTTCAGTTCTTGTTACCGATAATTTTGGTCAGTCTGTCTGTCAAAACTGTGGCCTCATAGTAGACGAAGTTAGGTTTTCACCCAGCGAAGAGCATTCTGAAAAGTTTTATGAAGTAAATTCTAGACTATACAGTAATTTAACCAGTCAAGTCGTTCCTGGCTCGTTTGTGAGTACCGGATCATCAAAGTCGCTAGCCATATCAAACGTAAGATCTCTTGGCAAGGGTAGCACTTACTTACGTGGAGTGGAATTAATCCGACAGGTCTGCACTGGCTTACGACTAAACAAAAACGTTGAAAAGAGATCAATTTATCTGTTCGGTTTAGCATTAAATGGTATAAAACGGAACGTTCAGATTACTGTAAGCTCTATAGTAGGTGGCGTAATTCTTTATGCCCTAAGAGAAGAAGGTATACCTATTTCATTTAAGGAAGTCTTTAACTATATCAAGTTTCGAGGAAAGAGAATAACCACTTCAAAAATGATAAGAGCTTACCGTGAAGTTGTTGGCATCGTTGGAAAAGAACCCCCTAGAAATTCGCCACAAGCCTTCGCAGTCCGGATAGTGAACCTGCTGTCTGAACAGATAAGTACGGATTCGGTTCAGAGAGAACTCATCATTAAAAATCTGCTTGATAAAGCATCGAAGTGCATACAACTTGTGCCAACGCAATTGAGCATTGGCAAAAATCCATATGTCTTAGCGGCAGGCGCCGTCAGGTTCACACTCATCAAAACCGGTCTAGATAAAGTGCTGGGTATAACCAGTGACGCTCAGTTTTCAGTTATCACACACGTTACAGAATACAGTTTGAAAGAATACGTGAGGGTGTTTGAGGGTTTGTCTATTTCCTTTGACGCTCATTAGTCAGCCTTAGGACTGCACTAGCAACATCACCGTGGGCCTCAAGCAGAGCCCTCTTGGCTTCGTCGGCGGTTGTGTTTGTCTGGGAAACTACAAACTCTAGATCAGACTGATCAACCTCATGCTCCGGGGCACCCCCGTCCTTGACCTCAGCACCACCCATTATCTGATATATTGTCTGCCCCTGTACTTGCATCTTAAGAACTTGCGGGTGGGAAATCGTAATAGAAGATCCTGCGGCATGAATTATCACGCTCTCAGCTTCAATAATTTCTTGGCCAGAAAGTCCCATTTGCCTCATAAGTCTACGCATGTCACTGTTGCTCAGCTTAAATGTGGACCATCTCCATACCCAATCCTCGACTTAACAGCTCTTCCCTTCTTAAAGAATTTTGCTTCTGATGGCCTAACTACAACCATGCCGCAACCTAGAATTTCACTTACACGGGAAACCATTATTGCGTCTTCTCCGACCCAGTGCTCTCCCGTATAGGAGACTATGTGCTTGCAGAACAGGTCCTTACCCCTCAGTATAAACTGCGACGCAACGTCGTCCACGACTATTTTCTTTGTTAAGGACACACCCTTCAAAAGAGCAAGACCGTTTCTTTCGAGTAGTAGATATCCGTCTTCACGAAATACAGCGAGTATGCGGTCATGTTTGACTAAGAAACGCGGCTTCCCAGTTGTCGGTGAATTCTTAACTCTTGGGTCAGATGAGACGATTGCCTCTCCTACAGGTTCCCAATAAAGAAAATCTAGTAGCTCTCTCGCCTGATACAAATCAAAACCTAAGTTTGACTCGCCTCATATAAACATTTGACCGGACTTGGAAGCCTTTTCCTTATGCATAACAGTCGAAACAGCCGTTTCAAGGTCGCTGTGGCTGACAGACCTGGCTCCTCTACGAATTGCAGAAAGACCTGCCTCTAATACAATCGATCTAATGTCAGCGCCGCTTGCTCCTTCGGTTATCGATGCAAGCCTCCACAAATCTACCTCGCCTTCAGTTCTAAGTCTCCGAGTGTGCACCCTAAATATCTCCTTCCTCTCCTCTGGAGTAGGCAGGCCTATCTCAATGATTCTGTCAAAGCGCCCTGGTCTGATCAACGCTGGATCGAGTATGTCTATACGATTGGTTGCAGCCAATACTTTTACATCTCCTAAGGGATCGAACCCGTCCATTTCACTGATCAACTGCATGAAGGTGCGCTGAACTTCTCTTTCGCCACTGGTACCTATATCCATTCTTCTTGCTCCAACGGCATCTATCTCATCAATAAATATTATTGCAGGCGCCTTCTCTCTCGCCAATTCAAACAATTCCCTAACAACCCGAGCCCCTTCACCGATGAACTTTTGGACGAGCTCAGAGCCAACTGTGCTGATAAACGTTGCCTTCGACTCAGCGGCAACCGCCTTGGCAAGAAGGGTTTTGCCGGTTCCAGGAGGACCGGATAACAAAGCCCCTTTAGGTGGCTCTACACCCACTTCCTTGAAGATTGCAGGGTTTGTCAAAGGTAACACTACTAGTTCCTTTAATAGTCTGATCTGGTCGCTGAGGCCGCCGATGTCATTAAAGGACACGTCGGGCCTGTCTATTACCTCCATAGCTTTGACATAAACGTCTTGAAGCTTGGGTAAAACCTCTATAACTGAAGAGCCTCTCTGGTTTAAAGCGACTCTAGTACCCGCCTTTAGAGCATTTGCATCCACCCCTTGGGACACATACACTATCAGATTAGGACCATTAGAACTGTGGACTACCACGCGACCGTCGGAGAGAGTTTCGACCACGCTTGCTTCGACCAACGGTGAACTACGAACTTGCTCTAGTTCACGCCTCATATACTCTAAATCTCTTACATAGTGCTCTCTTTCTATGAGCAGAGATGCACGCTCTGCTTCGAGAAGCCTGACTCTACTCTCAAGTTCCTTTAATCGAGAAAACAGCTCTTCTCCGACTAGAGCGTCCTCACGTTTACCCCGTGACGACTGAGCGTTATCGAATTCACTCAATGTTGTAGCCCCTTTGTGCAAAACCTATTATTCAGGGGACAATATAAGGCATAAGTAGCAGTAATTGTCTTACTACTGTGAGCTTTGCGGGAATAGAGCGTCGGAGCAGTTGGTTCCGCTTATGTATTTCGGTGAAAAATTGCTCGTATGTAAAGATTGTTACACCAAGAACACGGCAAGGAGTACAAGGAACAGTGCCACATATACAAGAATGAAGGCCCAAACACCTCGTATGAGGACAACAGACAAGGTGCAGCATAGTAGAGTCGCTGGACTAGATCTGGCGAACGATTATCAGAGAGCAGTTAAAGAAGCGAGAGAGAAAATGGGTTTAACCATCCATGATCTGGCCGCCCGTATAGGTGTAAGAGAAAGTATAATGCGTAGAATCGAAAATGGCAAGTTCGTTCCCGACGAGGAGCTGATCAAGAGGCTCGAAAAGTTTCTCCGTATCAAAATATTGGTTCCCGACGAGTCTTCAGACTCATTGACTTTACCAGGTCTCCAAAAGGAGGGGCTGGAGCTTAGACACGTTGCAAAACTCAAACATGGGGAGGACTAATGTGACAGTGGAGCCTTCACTGGTTGTTCTCAGACTTAACCATAGACCAATCAGAGACGAGCGGGTAACCACTCACCTGTGCATGGTGGCACGAGCCTTCGGAGCTGATGGCGTACTCATCGCAGATACCAAGGCTGACGAGCAGGTAAAAAAGATGAAGGAACTTTCATTGAAGTGGGGTGGCGGTTTCTGGGTTAGAGACTCTGTTTCTAGCATGGAATACATTGAGCAGTGGCATAAACAGGGTGGGCTCGTAGTTCACCTCACAATGTATGGCGAGCCCCTTGAGACAGCTCTATCCGAGATCTACTATCAATTTCATGTAAAATCTAGGCCTTTAATGGTTGCTGTGGGAGCGTCTAAAGTGCGTCCTGAGGTTTATCGTGCATCTGACTTCAACGTGTCGGTCAGGAGCCAACCACATTCTGAAATTTCAGCACTAGCCGTCTTTATTGACAAATTGATGCCGTTCCATAACGAATTATCCACGCGTAGTCAGACATTACAGCTTAGAGCCAGATTAAGGGAGAAGGGAGGGATATCGCCACGATGAAAAAACTAACGAATGACGAAATGAATATCCTTGCTCTATCCTATCGCTTGACTGGAGTCGAAGGATATTGCGTCATGAAATATATCGCAGAGCATAGAGAGGCTACGGACGACGACCTTAGTGGGGCGTTTAAAGTTAAGCCAAATGTTATCAGACAAATCATCTACAACCTAGAACGTAATCACTTGATAAGCTTCAGAAAGGAAATAGACTTAAAGACTAACTGGGTAACATTTTACTATCAAATAAATAAGTTCTTTTTCAACAATCATACACAGTACAAGAAGGACAAAATTATTGAAAAGGTAAGGAAGAGATACGAGTTTGAAAAAGATCATACTTTCTTTTCGTGCCCTAATAAGTGTGAAAGAATAGTTTTTGACCAGGCTGACGAGCAGAATTATAGGTGCAGTAGATGTGGTGAGGTGCTGTTTACAGAAGACAATGGACAACTTGTAGCTTTTTTGGAGGGTGTTCTTTCACGAATAATTCCTAGCCACGCGACACGGACTCAAGATCACCGTAAAGCAGTCCGTCGGTCCCAATCACATAAGTAGTCCACTTCCGGCTGCCTCGGTAGAACTTCTTCAGAAGAGGCGCTCGATTCACTTCTATAGCTGCACCCCCGACAAAGGAGTTGAATGGAGGCATAACTATGATCTCTTCAGGCCTGCCTTTGGTCCGGGTCATAAATAACCAAGCGAAAATCCGCCTCTTTTCCAATTGGACAACGGGGTGCAGGTGGGCTGTTACAAGTACGTCACAACTATTTGCATCTGACAAGATGCTGTCACCGTGTATGACGAGTATATTTTTCGATGCCCCCCGAGTTTTGTAGGATTTAACACAGCCGAAGGATATATACCGCTCGATGCTGCCGTCATGGTTCCCTTTGACGAGTACCGCTTCAATCGAAAGTTCTTCCAAAAGTCTGTGCAGACCCTTCAGCATTCCAATCTCAAACCCCGTAGGTATACCTATAGAATCCTTTAAATCGCCGTTAATAACAAGTTTTTTCACATCATATTTCTTTATCATCCGTTCCAGATCCGCCATCGTTTCTTTATATATGGTCTGCTGTACCAGAGTGCCGTTTATCCCCTCTCCCAGCCCAAAGTGTAACTCCCCTACAATAAGTTCTTGAGTGTCCTCAAGCAGAATGGCCCGCTCGCTTATTAAAGGATGCATAACATCAGCTACAATACTGTATATGGTCTACAAAGATTTAGAACTTGCCATAGAGAAGTTTGCGAAGAGTTTGGAGGAAGATGAGGACCTGTTTTGGGCAATGATACCAAAAAGCTCCGTGTCACAAGTTCGTACAATTGTTAACTCTACAAGTAAGCAATCCCCGACAAAACCCGGTCAAAAGGTTGCCATTAATACCGGCAAAAGGACCCACACCGTGTACAAATATTATTACTGCACCTGCAACAGTTTTTATGTCCGAAATATTGGCAGAAACCGTTCTGAACCATGCAAGCACATAATAGCCGCACTATATCTCTGCTTGAAAGGAACTAAGTCTAAGACAATATAGATGCCAATTCCATGCAACACTATTCTTCCATTATGTCCTGAGGCTCCTTCAAAGACATGCCTATGACTACGACTATAACTAGGAACGCTAACAAAGTGCCGCCGTAATATAGTTCCGTGTAGTTAACCATCGATTACCTATAAGTTTAGGGATGATGCAGTAATAATTAGGTTTTTGGGTGGTTTACGGGTTGCTTCCTGAACGGTTATCTCCATTATTTAAAAGCGTCCTTGGAACTCGGTTTAGCTCTTTCACAAGGGTACAGCTCGAGGCGTTTGATAGTATCCTCGCCGGCGAGAACGTCGTTCTGTGTAGTGAAACAGGGTCCGGAAAAACAGAGGCTGCGTTGATACCCACTATGCAAAGGGTGGTGGATAGTAAAGGCGAAAAGGGTACCAGAATACTATACATCACACCCCTCCGCGCCCTTAATAGAGATATTGAACATAGAATCAAGGATTTAGCCCAGGCAATAGGATTGAGCTTAGAAACCAGACATGGCGATACAACCAAGGTTAGGAGGGCTGAGATACGGGCTAACCCCCCAGAGCTCCTAGTAACAACCCCCGAAACTTTTCAGGCCTTGATCACCGAGCCACTGAATCTAAGGGGCCTTTCTAACCTATCATCAATAATAATAGACGAGGCAAATGAATTATTGCAGTCCAAACGCGGAAGCCAGTTACTGCTGGCAATAAGACGGCTAGAATCATATCTAGCGAAACCTATTCAGAAAGTGTGTCTTTCGGCCACCATTAAAAGCGGTAGGGTAGTATGCGAGTTCTTTCTAGCGGGAAGCGGGAGGGTAATATACCTTGACTCTAGCAGAGTCTACGATGTATCGGTTGACGCGTGTGAGAGGCCCAACGACATCAAGTCAGCAACCGAAACGATCGCGCAGCATCTAGACGTGCGTTCAATAGTGTTTACAAACACAAGACAAATGGCTGAGGGACTGGCAAAAACTCTCCCCGAGACTAATGTGGCAGGTAGTGGAATAGCTGTTCACCACAGTTCCTTGTCCGTGACCGAGAGGCTTTCAGTTGAGGAGAGACTTAGACAAGGTAAACTTCTCGCAGTTGTGGCGACGTCGTCTTTGGAGCTCGGTATCGACATCGGCGTTATAGATCAAGTAATACAGGTGGGATCACCTAAAACCGTGGAAACTTTAGCACAGCGGTTCGGCCGCTCAGGACATTTTTTCGAGCGGACATCCAAAGGTCTCTTTGTAGCGCTCAATCCGTTAGACCTACTAGAAGGACTGGTTGTTTGCCGACTGCTTAGAAAGAGATGGTTGGAAAGACCCGTTATCTTCACAAAACCACTCGATGTTCTCTCCCATCAGATAGCCGGACACCTACTAGTGGTTAGACACGCTAAACTTGACGACGTCTACCAATTAATAACTGGGGCATATCCGTATCGGTCTCTAACCAGAGATGAACTCATGGACACCCTCAACCATCTTAGTACTATAGGGGCGGCGAAAGTCGATGGCGAAGCCGTAAGGGCTTCATGGAGGACTAAAAGCTACTTCTACACTCACCTCAGTACAATAGTCACAAACAGGCAGTTCGCCGTAGTGAACGTTGTAACTAGGTCTAAGATGGGTTATCTGGATCCTTCTTTTGTCGAAAGGTTTTGCGAAAACGGAAAAATAATAATGCTAGGGAGACGGCCTTGGGAGATTATCTCTATCGACTATGGAACGTACAACGTAAACGTTAGACCGGGTCCCGCGGCCTCGGCCGCTGTCCCAACATGGGCGGGAGATGTTTTACCTGTCGACGACTACGTTGCCAAGGGAATGTATGATCTAATTCGATCCAGCAGGAGGAGACGTGTCGTTAAAGGATTAAAGTTGTTTCCTAGGGCTGTTAACTCTTTGAGGGCAGTGCCCTCCGTGCCGACTCTTTCACATAGTGTTCTGGTCTTGGTCCCTGACTCTGCCCAGCCAAATGTTTTGCTTGCAATAGCCCCTCTGGGAACAAGGGGGAATCGTGGACTTGCCCTACTCATTGAGGAAATGCTTTCTGGCAGACTTGCGGAACCCACCACGTATGTTTCGTCTATCTGTGTGCTTGTCAAAAGTTCGTACAGTATCAACTGTGGTGAATTGGCCAGGGATCTAGGGAGCATTAGCGCAGACGCTGCAAGAAAGATGATAATAAATGGTGTTCTAAAGTACGGAAAATTTACCGACCGGTTGTTTAAGGTTGCGGAACGCCTTGGTTTTGATACCGAACACATGATTGAGAAAATGGGGCCCAGGCGAACTCATGCAATACTTTCACATACCCTTGCAGGAAAGGAGCTTGTGAAGGAGGTACTTGACGAATTAGTTGACCTACCAGAATTGTGTAGGCTCGTTGGGTCAAGGAAGGTGCATGTGGCGGTTCGGGGCACGGCTGAATGGAAACTTGGTGGTGCGTTAATGCAAAGCATGCGAGTAGAGGGGTCTGACCAAGGTGGTTCGTACATAATCGAAGCGGCAAGAGTCCGGTTGACTAGAAAAATGTACCAAGTAGTTTGTCTAAGCTGCTTCAAATATTCGTCAATTAGAAGGCTGTCTGAAATAGGTCCTTTCTTCAAGTGTCCTAAGTGCGGCTCCCTCTACCTTGCATTTGTTTCGCCCAGTAGACCCCATATGGATCAGGCTATAGCTTCCTTGAGACGCGGGGAAGTTTCAGCAGATCCTGAAGTAGCCTCACTAGAAAAGGAGCTAACTGATTCAGCGTCGATCTACCTCGACTACGGTCCACGCGGTATACTGGTACTAAGTGGATTTGGTGTGGGCCCAAGAACCGCCAAAAAGATCTTGAGAAAGAGGGTAGTTGACGAGAACCAGCTGATCGTGGAGATACTAAAAGCAGAGCAGGACTTTATTAGGACTAAGGAGTTCTGGATTAGATAGCTATGGGCGGCAGAAAGAGAAGACGCAGAGTAGTAATCCATAAGAAGCGAGCCCCCCCCAAAGTGTTTAGGTGCCCTGTGTGCGAAGGCTTCCCGCTACGCATGAACCTAACACAAAGCGGTGAGGTTACAGCCAAATGTGCATACTGTGGATTCACAAAAGATTTTACAGTAAACCCGGGCAGCGAACCGATAGACGCCTATTCTAAACTTATCACCATCGTAGAGGGAGGCACCAATGTCTAAGGTATATGATGCCCTTTTTAAGAAAGGAAAACCCCCTCTGATAATTGGCCTGATTGATCCTGCTAAGCTACCGGTCAATAAGCTCGGAAGGATGCTTTCAGATTCCTATAACAGCTTTAACTGCCTGTTTGTGGGAGGCAGCACGAGTGTTTATCAGACGCAGGTCGAGGACACAATCCGCTTCATTAGAAAGAGGACCAACAGGCCTCTTATTATATTTCCCGGAGGATTAACAAATCTTACTCCGCTAGCAGACGCGGTACTTTTCATCTCGCTAATTAATTCCTCGAGCACTTTTTATGTGATAGAACAGCAATTCCAAGCAGCACCCTTAATCAAGCAAATGGGGCTGGAACCGATTTCTACAGCCTATATTATAGTGGGTGGCGGTGGAACGGCAGGCTATGTTGGGCATGCCCGACCAATTCCCTTCGATAAGCCGGAGATAGTGGCAGGATATGCTCTAGCCGCAGAATACCTTGGGTTCAAACTTGTTTACCTCGAGGCAGGATCCGGCTCTGAGAGCACAGTCCCGCCGGAGGTGGTTGCAGCAGTTAAAAAGGTGGTTAAGATACCTGTGCTTGTAGGGGGCGGAATCAGGACTATAGAAAAAATTAGGGAGATTATGGAGGCGGGAGCAAATGGGGTTGTTCTGGGGAATGTGTTAGAAGATCCGGCCGGTTCGAGACCCCTGCTTGAAAAGATCGAGAAACTTCTACGAGACCAGACCTAAAGCCGTTCTCAACAAATCCCCGCCTCTTGAAGCGCCAACCAGCCTCCCGTCAAGGTCTGTTACCGGTAAAGAATCGGTCTCGTTCATACATAGTTTAATTGCCGCCGATGACACGCTGTCGCTCATTCTGACGGGTTCCTTCACAGGTATAACGTGCTTCTTAATTGGGGTAACAGGCAAAGAGAGAACAAGTCTATCTATATATAGTACCCCGTTTACTTCGACACCCCATTCATCCTGTTCACCGCCGGTATTTGCCTGCTCCTTTTCACTAATCCTTTCCTCACTGGACAAACGCAGGAAGTCAACAAACGTAACTCCTCCAAGCACTCTTAGTTCCCGGTCCACAATCACCGCATAGTCTTCTCCTGAATGCCAAAGAAGTCTAGCCGCCAGCGATGCGGGGGTTTCGGACCAGATTGCGAAAACGCGTGGAGAAACCGTTTTGGCAACACTGACGGCGTCGTATTCCTTCCGGCCCAGAAGGTTACGAAGGAGGTCGCGTATATATATTATGCCGGCGTACCCCGACTCGTCCCTAACACACACATAGTGATGCTTGATGGCCTTCGAGACAACATCACTCGGCTGCGCGTTTATGTCAACGCTCGACTCGCATGGACGTACCAGTAATGATACCTGTTCTTGGTCAAAGTCCCGGATAAGGCTGTCAGCTGTGACTATTCCTTCGAACTGACCACTCTTATTAAAGACGGGTAGTGCAGGTAGCTTCAGGTCAGTGAACCTCTTGATCAGATCGCTTCGCCTAGTCGGAACCAAAACCCTAGGCGCCCTTTGATTTATTAGAGTAGTCGCTGTAGTCATGTTAAATAATACTTACCCTCTTAGGTGTGCGGCGGTGTGACTAATAAAGCTTTCAAGTGCACAAATGGTACATGCAAAATGAGAGTTTATATCTCTGCGTGGCAAGTATGCCCCGATGAGCTCTAAGAAGAAGAAGCGTCAAGGAGCACCCATGAGCAGCGCAGGCCTCGTTCGTTTCTATGAAGAGGAAAACCTAGGTCTAAAGTTAAAGCCTGGCTATATCATAGCCGTTTCAGCGGTCTTTGCTGTAATTGTGACGCTTGCTCATTTCGGCCTGCTATGAGCGACATGAACCAGGGTTCCTTCTTTAGCCTTTACCCATGACGAGCCGTATTCGTCCCACAGTTCGAACGTGACCTTTCTCCCACCTTTAAGTACCGTCTCCAGTTCTGATTTTATCGCCAGATTGGTTGCGTTTGGTGAACTCAATGCAAAAGCTATTTCAAGAACATCCCCGAGAAAACCCTCAATCGTAGTTATTTTGGGCAGTGAATTACTTGTGGGCGTGAGCTCGATGCCTATTTCAGGTATACGGATCTCCGCTGTCGGAGAGCGATAGAAAACCGTATTGAGGTCCTCTACGCGATTAACGTAAACCTTGTAGAAGACTGGGGGCTTCTGAACGTCGTCGATAAGGCTTACCTCCCGATACCCGCACTTTGGGCACAATTGATTGAACAATTCAAATTTCTCCAAATCGTTGTAGATAACATGTACTGATTCAAGACTCGCCGTATTACATATTGGACATGGTCTGTCGGTGAGTGACCTTTCCGTACTTATGTGCTGCAACTCAGGCACTAGATATATAAACGTACAACTTAAGCATCAGCCTCAGAGTCTCGTGGGGATGTCTACGGGTGGGAGGGTTGGTGGTAGGAGGTTCGCTATAAAAACCCCGCCTCTACTTCTAAGTGTGGCCGTGTTTCTTGCGGCTTGGTCCGTCTACTCCTATCTGGCCTACAGTGTAAAGACTGATGGACCGTTTGCACTGTTGATGTATTGGCTATCAATGCTTGGACTGGCTGAGGCTAGGTTCTTTTCAAAGCTTGCCAATCCGAGAAGACTGGGCTTCATGCTTTCTACAATCATGGTTATCATGTTACCCCTTATGTCGGTTTCCGCACTATTACAGACACATCACGTAATGGTGGTAGCAACATACAACGACTTTGTGCTGCCTGTCATGCTGGTTCTGTCCGTTATGTACTCAGTAATAATTAGAGTTGTTCTGCAGAGCGATGACGTAAGGTCCTTGCTGCCAGGAATGGCACTGGTAGCTGTCGCCGACATCGGCCTCCCTGGGCCACTAAGCCTTGCTCACCTGCTAAGTGGGGTGGTATTAGTGGCCGTATATTACACGGCTTTGATGCTCCTCTTGGCTAACATGAAGGCAAGCCAAGTTACGGGGTTAGAGGCTATTTCAGCGTTTGCGGTCGGGTGGATGGACCGGTCGTCCAACGCCTTTGACAAAATAATGTACAGGCTGGGGAAGGACCGTGAAGCCAGATTCAGCGTACACGCGTTCGACGCTGGCGAAAGCAGGATTGCCACCGTAATAATCCCCTACGTGCACCCAGGGCCAGCGGCCTCTATGGGTAGTGGTGATCTACCCACGATCTTTTATGAGGAACTGGATTCCCTGAACCCTTTTGTGTTCCACGGCGCTTCAAACCACAACCACAACATGGCTCAACGCTCCGATGTATATTCCGTTTCTTCTTCTCTTAGCGACGGACCGACCTGGCAGACAAACGCGGCTGAGCTTAAGGAGGCACACCTGCGCGTGGCTAAGGTTGGAATAGTCACGGCTTCATGCTATCAACTCAACGGAAACACAATCGTTTTTCTAAGCAAGGAACAGAGCACTGAGGACTTGCCGGATGAGGTTCGTCGCGCTGTAGGTGATAGCTTGGACGTGATAGACCGACACAATACGCTTTGCCTAGAGGATGAGGCGTTATTCACCGAGACCGATGTCGCGGATGCTTTGCAAGCGATCACCCTCACAACGCAACCCACGTCACCTGAAGACACCACCACTATGAGGATTGACGGGGTTGGTTATGCGAAGAGACCACCACCAACCCGAGAAATAGGAGTTGGCGGCGTGAGAACTCTAGCGTTCAGGGGGTCCGAGAACACCGTGTTCGTCTCAATTGACGCCAACAACCTAGCATGCGGAGTTAAGTCGCTGCTAGAGACAAAACTGCGGGGTTCTGGATTCAAACGAGTAGAGATTACGACCACAGACAACCACTGGCAAAGCGGTGGACACGGCTCACTAGGATACCAGCCCGGAGGCGCGGTTGACGCCGAGGCCCTCGCCGAAACTTGCGTAGAGGCTGCGTCCGATGCATTAAAGCGAGCCGTCAAGGTTACATATAGGAAAGGGTACCTGAAGACGAAGGTAAGGCTGCTTGGGGACGACGGTCTAAGGGCTTTGCTCGCACTCTTAAAGCGGGGCTCCAAGTTTGTCTACTTGATAATGGCCTGTGCATACGCGAGCCTGTTCATCATTTTACTTGTCTAACCGCACGATACAGCCTACGGTTCCTAGATCCCTTCCGTTCAACAAAACCCATTCTCGACAGGCGGGCAAGGTACGTTGATATGACGGGTAACTTTACCTCCTCACCATATCTGCGTTTATACGCGTCCCTTATCAACGAGGAAGGCATCCACTCGTCGTTACTTAAGTCTTCAAGGAGGAGGGTGAGCCTCCCAAAAGTCGTTAATGGCTCACCGTCAACGTAGTTCATCCCACGTCTATCATCGCTTAGTCGAGAGATTACCTCCATCACCTGCGAAATTTGCTCCGGTGTAACCGCCCCGTCTATCGACAAGGTGACCTTTGCGCCGTTCGCAGAGGAGTACTCGACCTTAAAACGTGGCAAAAGCTAACTCACTCTAAGAGCGGGTGGCAACCCGGTTAATAAGTTAACTGTTAACTCAGTCTTACCTCATAAGTATTCCTAGAGCGACGAAACGTTGTTAATGCTGTTTCCAGTGGCTCCAGTGGAACCAATGGGGTATAATATGTCCACGCGGTAGTTAATGCTGTTCAGTTAAGGGAGTTAAATACTAGGTACACACCCCCTCTATTCCAGTCCAAGTTGTATTATCTACTCGCACCTAGATGATAAGTACCGCATTTGATTACGCAGTGAATGAGTTGCAGTGGAATAGAGGGGGTGGATGGGAAACCGCTGACGGTCTGGGGGGGACTACGAGTATACTTCAATGAATGATTGGTCGAGGATATCAACTGCTTGGTCTATGTGTTCATTCTGCACAATAAGTGGTGGAGCCAGCCTGAGTGTAGATGCCCCACAACCTATAACGGCAAGTCCACGCTTCCAACAATTGGTTATCAGTTCCTCCAGCCCACGTCTATCCGGATCCTTCCCGACGGGATCTTTGACCAGTTCGACGCCGATCATGAGACCCCTCCCTCTGACATCGCCTATATGTTCATGCCTTGTTTGTAGTTCCCTCATCCTTGACATTAATACTTCCCCGGACCGCTTGACATGTTCCAGTAATTTTCTCTTTCTGATTTGGTCTATAACGGAACAGCCAGCAGCACAAGACACCGGATTTCCACCGAAAGTGCTTGCATGTGAGCCCGCGTCTAAACCCATTAACTCTGATCGACCAATTAGTGCACCGAGTGGCAGACCGCCGGCTAGAGCTTTGGCCACTGATACATAGTCCGGCTTTATCCCGCTGCTTTCGACAGCGAACCACGCCCCAGTCCTCCCCATTCCACTCTGAACCTCGTCAACACCAAGGAGGATCCCGTATTTATCGAGAAGGCGCTTTAGCTTTGGGAGGTAACCGTCTGGCGCAGGTATGTATCCTGCCTCACCTTGTATTGGTTCAGTCATGAATAGGGCGACCTCTTCTGGCGGCAAATATTTCTCGAAAACCTGTTCTTCAAGGAAATCAACGCAGTAAAGGTCGCAACTATCCGGGCTCATCTTAAACGGGCACCTGTAACAATATGGAAAAGGAACATGCTCGACGCCGGGTAGTAGTGGGCCGAAGTACCTACGCTGCACAGGCTTACTGGCAGAAAGCGTCATCGCCCCATACGTTCGGCCATGAAACGCTCCGGTATTAGCCACTACGTATTGCCTCCTAGTGGACCACCTAGCTGATTTTATCATCGCCTCATTAGCCTCAGCTCCACTGTTGCCAAAGTAGGTTTTGACTTTAGGCCCGTTCGGGGCGATTTCCTGAAGCCTTCTGGCTAGCTGCAGCGCAGGTTCATAAAGAAAATCTGTGAACGAGTAATGAATTAATTTCTTGGCCTGCAAGGTAATCGCGTTTATAACCGCCTGATTGGCGTGGCCGAGAGCCATCACGGCTATGCCCGCATTGAAGTCTAGGAACTTGTTGTCATCCACGTCGTATACGTACATACCTTCTCCGTGGTCCACGACAAGTGGGTACCACCGAGAGAAGGACTGCATGATGAGGTCCTTGTCCGTTGAAATCAGTTTTTTAGCTCGTGGACCAGGCAGTGGCATCCTTTTGTCAACGCCGCCGGAACTATCACCGGAAGAATTTTTCTTCATTGATGAGGATTTCCAACGCCTGAATATAAGGCAGTCGGACTGGTAGATATAATGGTCGGATTCGCTCCCGCATCGGACAACACTCCGAACAGTTCGTGTGCATGGCTTAGACTTTGGGTTTCAATCACGACGGAAACTCTTGCATAACCAATTTTCACAGACGGATCTGTTCTTGCGTGTTCTACCGTGACAACGTTTCCACCCCTTGATGCTATCACAGCTAGGACCCTACTTAATTCCCCCGGCCTGTCTTTCAAGTACATAGAGAACGTGACTCTTCTCCCTGCTGCGCTTAGTCCTTTCGATAAAACTCGGTCGACCGTCAAGAGATCTATGTTTCCTCCGCTTAGTATGCAGGCAACCCTGTGCCCCTCCAGTTTTAACTGGCCTGAGAGCAAAGCAGCGAGCGACGCGGCGCCAGCCCCCTCTACCACCAGCTTGGACCTTTCCATAAGCATAAGTATTGCGTAGGCTATATCATCGTCGCTGACTGTTACAATGTCATCTACCACTTCGGTTAACAAACCCAGCATTTCTTTAGATGGTTTCTTTACTGCGATGCCTTCAGCGAACGTTGATATTGTCTCTGAGGGCAGAATCTTTCCCTCGTGATATGACCTCGCCATGGAGTCAGCACCATCGCTCTGGACTCCATATATTCGAATGCTTGGCCTCACCGACTTTAAAACGGCGCCTACACCACATGCGAGTCCACCTCCTCCTACGGGAACCACTACCGAGTCGAAATCCACGTGTTCGTTGAGCAACTCTAGTCCGACGGTGCCTTGGCCCGCAATCACATGAAAGTCTTGAAAGGGGTGTACGAACAACGCCCCGCTCCGCTTAGAATGACCTAAAGCGGCCTCGTATGCATCGTCAAAGGCTTCCCCAACGAGTCTCACATCCCCCCCATACCCCGCGGTGGCCTGTATCTTGATGTAGGGGGTACTTTTGGGCATAAATATTGTTGAAGGTATGTCGAGCACGTTGCACGCATACGCTACTCCTTGGGCGTGATTTCCAGCTGACGCTGTGACAACGCCAGCAGGCTTCAAAAAAGGTCTTGACGAGATCAGTTTATTAAATGCCCCTCGGACCTTGAACGACCCAGTTTTCTGCAGGTTTTCGTTTTTGGTGTATACCTCCGAGCCAGTCATATTAGAAAACGAGGCGCTTTTGTCTAGAGGTGTTAACTTTACGTACCCCCTAATTCTTTCCATGGAGGCCCTTATTTCGTCTAAAGTTGGGATTCTAAGCTGCTCAAACCCACTGTCGCCATACATCGACAAAGCTCAGGGTCACACATATTTAGAGGTGCTCCTCGACTGTATTGTAAAATAGGGCGCCTAACGCTTAAAAGCAGTTCCCGCTGATTAGTCGGGCAAGGATAGCTAGCGGGGTAGGGGAGCCTGGTTACCCCGCAGGGCTCATAACCCTGAGGTCGGTGGTTCAAATCCACCCCCCGCTACTATAATAGTCCCGCTACTATAATAGTAGCGTAACAGCGGCGGCGGAAGGCATTTCGGGCTATCGATAGTAGGCAAAAGTTTTTAGTGTAAACAGGTGGCGGTGCTTCTCTTTCCCGTACCGTGCAGGAGGTTTCATCAAGTGTCTAAAGTACCTTAGAGGAGGTAGATACTCACCGGGAACCATTCGCCGTGGTCGTTCCATTATGGCTGGCACCGACGCAGGGTATCTTCTCTTACACGCAGGGCATCTGTATCCTTTGTTTCTACCCATGCTTGTGGTTTTGTGTCCGCAAGAGTTACACTTGGGCGGCACAGGGCCAAAGAGACGAGTTAATTCAAGCACCCTAAGCTTCTCCGCCTTCAGGACAGCAGGCAACTGTGTTCCTATTCCGCCGGAGATTCTCACCAGGTCTCCCGGTGCGAGCATGGACGCGGCATCCCGCATCGAACCCGACTGCTTGAAGAAGGCCACATTCAGTCTCCACCCATCTTCGATAATCGTCAGAAACGTGTGGCCTCCTTGAACTGTTTGTGGCCACACTTCAACCCTAGCCGTAACGTCTACAGCCTCTCCAAGACGACATTGAGGTATCTTCTTAACTCGATAGTGACAATCCGTAGCTTGGTTGGTACGATACACTATCCATTCATCGTAATCCTCCGTCACTAGCGAGTCCTTAGCACTGATCAACACAGAGGGAGTCTCCCCCCTAATACCGAAGAGCACCGGATCTGCGCCGTTAGGAGCTATGAGAACCCGGTCCTGATCAACATTTGAAAACATTTGATTCCCGAAGGCCTTATTCATTTGCAGCACCGATGCATGGTCAATATGCCTCTTTGACCCAACATTCTCAGGTTTCCTATAGGCAATTAACTCATACGTGTGGTCTCCCTGAGTTAAGTGGTGGGATGCGGCGGCGGAGGCGCCTACCAACCCCAAAGGGGTGGAAGATCTAAACTGGGCACCGACGGTTTTTAACAACCCAAGTATATATTCGTGGTCAACCACAGAGCTAAAGGGGTTTGGATAGGAGCTTTCTATTAGCCTACACTGCGCCTCGGTCAATACCACGCAGGCCCCTGACCGCCGAGCGCTATAAGATAGCTCCTCGACGCGTTTCCAACAGAAGCGAACCAGCCATTCCGCTGAGGGAGCGAACAGGCTAAAACCTACCGCAGCGTTTCCACGAGTCTTCCAGGGTATATTGGGGTTTAGCCTAAGAAGCCTCGGCTCATCTATTATGGGATACCCTGCACGTGCAAGTCTCAGGATCAGGCCGTGTGCCACATACGTAGTACAGCCCCCATACACGCTGTCAGTATCGTCTATTCCTACATGTAACAGCATAACAGGGTCTCGCTGCTACGTAACCCGGATTCGAGTTTAATACTATTTGGACCTTTCAACTATGATCATGGTCAAGGTTGAGCGAACCTTGTCTAGTTTCCGGATCTTCCAAGTGACTGCTTCTTTGAGTTTGTCTAAGTCGGGGGCTTCTATCTGTGCAACTATGTCATATACGCCATAGACTAGATGGGAATCCTTTACTATCGGTATCTGCCTAAGCTGCTTCAGCACCTCATCTTCACTACCTATCTCGGTGTTGATAAGTACGTAAGCAGAAGTCAACTTGGACAGCTACAACTCTCAAACACGAAATATAAACCTATCCATTCTCTAGTCAATAAAATATCGGTGGTGTGCCACCCGTAGCCCGCCTTGAGTTTTAGACGGCATTTGACTAAGCGGATAACCCGTGTCTCATGTGGGTGTTCATTAACACATGCTTATCCTTGCACCACGCGGCTTGACCGTTTCATCGCCTTACGCACTAACTCAGCCGTGGCATCATAGAGTATGTGCGTTGGCGGAGCGTCTCTGTGCCAGAGGCCAGGGTCTCCCCAGACACCATTGAGGTGTCGCGCTCCCACACGGTGGGCGGAGCGTCCTCAGACCGATGAGGTCCGTCGGCCGTCCAGTGGCTCACCACCGAACCAATCACACAAACAGCTCATTAATTAACCCAGTTGTTTCCCTACGGCATCAAGGCCTTAATACGCGACACGTGCTGCCATTGTAGCATATCACGCATGAATGCCCAGCTAACCCTCTGTAAAACTCATGCCCTAGGTAGAGTGCGCGTGTTCTTTATTAGCGAGCCTAGTTCCTACTCTGCTTCTTGGATGTAACGCTGACTTCCTCGCAATATCTAACTGCAATAGGTGGCGATAAATGTGTATCACGTATAGTTAATTAACGCCCCGCGTCAAACCCAACCCTAATAAGGGGCAGGCGTCGAAGCTTGTATTTAGTTCCTCACGGTGCCTGCATTCAGCAACATCTGTGTGTCTGTTGTAGTACCCACCTATAATGAGAGTGGAAACATCGTCGAACTCGTGCGTCGAATAGACAACTGTTATCCATGTACTCACGCGTCATGTGGGTATACCCACAAATGTGAGGTAATTTTTGTGGATGACAACAGCCCCGACGGTACAGCCCTAGTCATAGGTAACATAATGATGAGAGGGAATACGAAATGCTTGGTAAAATTGATCACACGACCCGAAAAGCGAGGGTTAAGTTCCGCAGTGTTGGATGGAATGAAACAAAGTTCTGGCAAATACATAGTGGTGATGGACGCCGACTTACAACACCCACCGGAGGTTATTCCGCGTCTGATTCAAGCACTTGAGGAGGGCGCTGATTTGTCCGTGGGTTCTAGGAGGATACGGGGCGGTATTTCCGAAGGGCTCAGCCCTGCACGGGAGGTGAGTTCTCTTCTAGCGTCACTCTTGGCTCGCCTTATCCTACCACGGGCAAGGTCTGTAAAGGATCCTGTGTCAGGGTTTTTCGCCCTAAAAAGGAGCGTTATCTGCGACACGCTTGAAGACCGAAGAAGATTTGTCCCAAGCGGGTATAAGGTATTGTTGCAGATTCTGTGCAGGACAAGTGTTAGAAAAGTCGTAGAGGTACCGTTTATTTTTGAGGCGAGGAGATCGGGATACAGCAAACTGAATTCTAACGAGGTAATTGAATATCTAAGACTAGTCACGCGTTTGGCGCTTGCTAAGTGATGGTAGCAGCCATCCTGACTACACAGATTTGAGAGGGCACCAACCGGCTTCGTTAGAAGCGGCTTGGGGCCCGTGAATAGTCATGTAGTCAAAGTCAAACACGGGCTCACAGTTTCCCACCTATTTGTGAAAAAGGGGAAGTCCGCGCCAAAACGTTATGCAGCCAAAAATCATGTTGTCAAGCAGCCCACTGCACTGTACGGGTCATGAATTCATGGCTCTATGTAGCGCTTAAACATTAGTCGGGGCAAGTATTCTCCGCACCGCTGATAATGGACTGGGCGGGATTTGAACCCGCGACCTTCCGCGTGCAAGGCGGACGCTCTGCCAACTGAGCTACCAGCCCATACCCAAGAAGGGAGCAGAGACTACTCAATCACGTCCGAATCCTTATTAGCGTTTTCTGTTCGTGAAAATCGATCCTAAGTCTAGGACAACATATACCAAGCCAACAATTATTGCAAGATGAAAGTAATTCAACTCGGGGGGACTGTATAGGGGCGAGGCTTGGCCCTTGTAGTAGCTCACCCGCGTGAAGTCAACGAACCCATTGGAAACAAGGGTTTTTGTAGGTTGATTGATGAGAGAGCCAGGATATATCCATACTGACAATGCGTATAGAATATATCCTACAAGCACCATTGAGAGAGCAATAACCGCTGTTCGTGTTACACGTCGCCTACGAAAACCCACTTTAGTCTGCTTTCACGTTCAATACATAAATATTAGGTTACCCCGGTAATGAAAACTTAAATCGAGGGGCGTTCAGATTGAAACGCGGGCTCGTAGCTCAGCTTGGTAGAGCGCTCGGCTGATAACCGACAAACCTTAGGGAGGTCGGTGACCGGGAGGTCGAGGGTTCGAATCCCTCCGAGCCCACTTAGCCAACAACAGCTTTATGTTCTTGCGCCTCACCACCACAGCAGTTCACTGACGGTTCGCCTTATGCTTAAGCAGTGAATTCCTAATAAAAACACAGAGATGTGCTGTTTGGGCCCAGCCGCCTCCGTGTTGGGACATACCGTAAAGCCACACTCGGTTAGTCTAAGCCTCTTCACTCATGGGGCATAAAGAAGTGCTTATATTAGTGGTCAAGGAAAGTAGGGTTTGCGCGCCCCAGGTGGCGGCGCAGTTATTGAGCTGGGCGCAAGCCCGCCGTGAATTACTGCCATCCAACCTAGGGGTACAGATGTAGCGCAAGCTAATAAAAGCTATAGTGGGGGCTTGACCCGTAAGGA
>JAMDBQ010000003.1 GCA_023487445.1 Candidatus Martarchaeota archaeon
GGGACTGGTCTCACCTAGACTCACCGCGTCAAGGGAATCCGCCCCCTACGCTGCTTGCTTCGGATTGCTTTACTCTCGCGGATACAGGTTACCCCTGCAGCGGGGTGTCGGCGTATGCGGGTGAACTCAGGTCCGCGGATAAGAATGGTAAAAAGGTGTTTGTGAGTCTAGGTGAGACCAGTCCCGAGCTCTTGGTGGAATGCGCGTCGCTCCTACGCGACGCCGGGGCTGACGCGTTCGAGCTCAACTCGCTGCCATACGTACAGGAGGGCCTGCAGGAGCAGCTCGTCTCCGCCTGTAGGCTTATTAGCAGAACTCTCCCGGATACGCCTCTATTCGTTAAACTCTGGGTTAAGGCTGACGCCGAACCCGACCTGACTAGGCGTCTTCGGGAAGCTGGCGCCAGCGGGTTCACCGTTTCGCCCCTGGTTATTGGGAGATACTATTCGGTGGCGGAGAAGGGTAGACTCGAAGAGTTTCGGGCGCTTGTAGGTGGACGCGCCGTGCATCCTTCGGCGGTAGAAGCTGTGAGCCAGGTTAAGGGGTCAGCGCCAGGCGCGCTCGTGATAGGTTGCGGCGGGGTGTACACTTGGCGCGACGCCTTCGAACTAATGATCGCGGGCGCAGACGCGGTGCAGGTTGGAAGCGCGGTGGCTCTACGCGGCGAAGAGGTTTTCGGGCAACTTGTAGCCGAATGTGGAGCCTGGGTCTCCGAACTCGGTTACACCAGCCTGAAAGAAGCTTTAGACCAACTGCGACACAGCATCTCCAGAGCCTCGGAAAAGACTTAAGTTTCTCACACCCAAGTTGAGCACATGACTCTCAGGTGTGCCGAATGCGGGTACGAGCCACGCCAAGACGAGGTCAGTATGAGGGTGCTTCCGAAGTGCCCGAGATGCGGTTCGAGGATCTTCATAAAGATGTCACTTGTCAATCCAAGGGTTAGAGCTGAATAGCCTTCCAAGACCATTCTGGGGCGCGGGTTGCCCGCCCGGCCAGCTGGAGACCCAGCCTCCACATACCTAGAAGCGACAGCCTCTGCGCTTAGAGGGTGCGTTCGACTCAAGCGTCGGCCACTGTTTACATGGGCGTGAGCGTAGGCGTGAATGTGTGTCCGGACAACCCGGCTAGTTGAGGCCTCAGCGCCAGCTTGGGTTGTGTAGGCCGCTCGAGAATCAGCTAGGTTCCCCCGTATCCTGCACCGTTGGCGTGGAGTGAAGGCTTGACCGCTGCGCAGCCTACTGTGGTGGCAGGGTGTCGCCGCGTAGAAACAAACCCGTGTTCAATGCTTCTGACTCTGATTCTTCTTCTTCGCCCTGAATGTGGCCAAAACGAGGATTCCCGCGACGAGGAGCAGCACCACTCCTATGGCCGCTCGTATCTCGGCGTAAACCGAGGAGAGTGTGACATTGGATTTAACAATGTTTTGCAGGTTCAGGGTAAGCTGCGTCGACGCCCGAAGGTACACGACGGTTGCATTCACAAGTTTCCCTTCATGGTAGACGAGCAGGGTGTATCCGCCCAGAGGTAGATTTTGAAGCTGCGCCTCACCCTTCGAGTTGGTTGTGGTGTTAACGTCCACGGGGCCCGCAAGGCTCACGGTGTACCCAGACAACGGGGACCCCAGAGCTCCTAGAAGTGTTAACTGCAATGAGTATCCCACAGGTAACTGCACCACCACTGTCTCACTTGTGCCCAGGCTTACCCCGGTTCGGTTAACCGAGCCGTCGCCATAAGCAACTAGTTCATACGCCCCTGGTAGAAGGCCCGTGAACTGCCCCGTGGAGCCAGCTGAGGTGTTAAGTATAGTGTTGGACGACAGGAGTACAACGTTATCTGCGTAAAGCGGTGATTTTGTCAGGGAATCTACCGAAAACCTTAGCGTAAGAAGCGAGGCGGTTACATTTACGGTCTTAGAAGACACACTGAAGTTGTAGGGCTGCGTGTAGAACAGGGCTCCCTGCCTGAACGCCTCCACGGTGTATTCTCCAACCGGGATAAGGATGTTACCTGACGCCGCGTTCCTTGTGACATTAACCGACGCGGTTGAAGACTTGGGTTCACCCAGAAACGATATCTTCGAGTCGGTGAGAAGAGACCCGGTTGGCGACCTAACCGAGTATGACGCGTTAACCACGCTTACAGTAAGGTGTACGTGTGCGGGGGTGGTCGGGCCAACGGTCAGCCTGTAGTCAGTTAGAACCATCGCGGAATCGTAGGTGACGTTGAACTCGGCCACTATAGACTGGTTGACGTCAAGTGTAAGCGACTCATTAACGATACCCTTGAAATTAGTCGCCGCTGGCCCTATGCTTTTGGTGGCGTTCACGGGTTTAGCCGGAGTGGTGTTGAGGAATGTGTATGAAAACCTGACGAGCGCCCCTGGGACAGGGAATCCGTCCTGGGACTTCACAGTAATAACCATCTTGACTGTAGGCTTCGAAGAAGCCGTGGTTGAAGCTAAAGCCAAAGGCACAGCAGCGGATAGGACAAGTAGCGCGACGATGCACATTGAGATACCGCGGCTGAACCTCGCGCTGGCTACTTGAGAAAACACGTCGGTCACACGCCCCGCTGGTCCTGCGCAGACCTGATCGTAGCTATGGTGTTGTCGGAAACGCCGTGCTTGCTTAAAGTGGCGTCGTTGCAGTGAACCTCGAAAGGAGGCACGTCCTCCACAGGTAAAACACTGAGCTCAAGCCTCTTTTTACCGGCGATTACTACTTCGATCCTATCCTTGACCATGAGTTGCTTGACAGTCTGTGGGTTCATGCGCGCAACGTCGGGTCCAACCTCGGGTTTCTTTCTCATCCTAAGCCTCTGCTCGGGCCGCCTGGCTGCAGCGCTCATTTCTCCCTTCGTTTGTCTGCTGGGTATTATAAAAGAGTTGAGTGACGGCGGAGGCTCAGCCGTCACTCAAGGTATTCGAAGACTCCGGGTCACTGCTCGGCTGAATTTTGAGCTAGGTCGGTCAGCCTTCCTTGTTTAGGGGCTCTCCAAGCGACTCCAAGTCTTCTCCACCATGTATGAACCGGTCGAGGGAATGCGTAAGCTTGTCAGACGAAACACGCACCTGCCTCCAGCTATCCCTGTCGCGCAGAGTCACGGTTCCGTCTTCTAGGCTGGTGTAGTCAACTGTAACCGCCACGGGGACGCCAACTTCATCCAAGCGGGCATATCGTCTACCTATCGCTCCCTCCTCATCGTAGGTGACGGTGAACCCCGCATGTGAAATCTTGAGCAGGGCTTGACGCGCAAACACGTCAAGTCCATCCTTGGCCATCAGGGGAAGCACACCCACAGATGGATAGGCAAGCCGCCTCGGGATCATGAGGACAACTCTGTCCTCCCTCACGGTGTAGGCGTGGTCTATCATCGCATACATCAGTCTGTCAGCGCCAAAACTGGGCTCGACTACGTGTGGAACATACCTCCTTCCCCTCTCCTCGTACTCCTCCTCGGAGAGGCTGATTGCCTCCGGTCCAAGGGTTAAGCCCTCTATTTCAAGCACCCCCTTCTTCGAAAATTCGTTGATCTCCTCTTCGGTTAGATTCTTTAGTTTGGCTATAACCTGACCCGTCTTCGCGCCGAAGAGTCTCCTTATCTTCCCGGCGTCCCACCTAACCACCTTCCTGACAAGTTTCACAGGCTCCCTCAGCTGCTTGTACACCGTGAAGTCTGATTTACTGTGCCGGGCGTGGTTCACCAAATCGAAGTCTCCCCTGTAAGAGTATCCCGCCACCTCGACCCAGCCCCACCGCTCGACCCGCACCATTTGGTCCCATGTCTCCTTAGAGTAGTGCGGAAGCTTCCCGGGCGGAACCTGCAGAAAATACTGCTCACTCGGCTCCACTCCCAGACCCTCTACAAACCTCTTTCCAGCCGCAAGATAATGGGCAAGCCAAGGGGAACCTACAAGCCCCTTCTCTAGGGCCTCTTTCGCAGTCAGCGACACTGTTTCGCTCGACCCCGCCACCTGGAGCCTGAGAGTCTCGTCTTCATAGGTTGAAGGCACTCCGGCGGACGGATCTTCGGGATCAAAGAACATTTCGATCTCCATCTGAGTGAACTCCCTGAGCCTTATCGGGCCCTGTCTGGGAGACACCTCGTTACGTCCCACCCTTCCGATCTGCGCGAGCCCGAACACGGGTTTTTCCCGGACGGCTTCGTAAGCCCTTCTGAACATTGTGAACATACCCTGCGCAGTCTCCGGTCTAATGTATCCAGCAGAACTCGCGTAGGGTCCTATCGAGGTCTTAAAAAGCAGATTGAAAACCGCTGGTTTGCCAAGCTTTCCACCGCACACAGGACAGACTACGCCCTTCGAGTACGCTTCGTCGAGCTCTCGCATCGTCATGGACTCGCCGAGTAACCCGGACTCTTCGAGAACATGGTCCGCTCGGAAAGTCCTAGAACACGACGTGCAAGTAGTCACCGGATCGGTGAAGCTTGACAGGTGCCCGCTGGCTTCGAGAACGTTCTCCGGTGTGACCAGCGGAGACTCGGTTTCGTAAACCAAGTCGGGGCTGGAGTCAACGAAGAATCTCCTCCACTCGTTTAGGAGGTTAACCTTGATCCTTGCCCCAAGCGGCCCGTAGTCTATCAACCCGCTTACTCCGCCGTACACCTCGAATGAGGGGTAGAACAGCCCACGCCTCCTGCAAAGTTCAATGATTTTGTCGTACCTATCAGGCCCACTCAATTTATCCAGCTGCCTAACTCCGATTGAAACCTGCTAA
>JAMDBQ010000006.1 GCA_023487445.1 Candidatus Martarchaeota archaeon
GTTTTCTTCTTCTGGGTTCTGCTTAGATGAAGAACCCCTTGGCGAATCATTGCTCTAAAGACGGCATTCCATACTAAGCGCCGGCGCGAGGATTCGAACCTCGGACCGCTCGGTAACAGCCCAGTCGAAGGGGTTAACAGCCGAGCGCTCTACCTAACTGAGCTACGCCGGCGACAAAAAAAGCACTATGGTTTACGTTATAAGCCTTAGCCCTCGATTTGCGTTAGATAGCACCTAGCGCCTTTAGCTTTTGGGGCAAGTAGGTGTTGGCAAGATAGGTGACTCCGATCGCCTTGTTCTTGCTTGAGAAGGCTTCTAACTCCGCTTTCCTACCTTTTTCTTCGAAGAACTTTATTTGCTTTTTGAGGAAACCGTCCTTGTAGCGTGGGTCAATCTTTAGCTCGTTGATTCTCTTGTAGTCGACTTGGCTCAGCGATAGGCTGGGAACCCCATACCTTTCAATATCAGTAGCCCAGAAGCCTAGCCATTTGGCGGAAGGTGTGTTTATGTCTCTTATGTGTGCCGACTTTGCCGAACCGCTTATAATCACAAGCGCTATATGCATTCCCCACGGGTCAGCGTCAGTCAAAATGTAGACTGGGAGTCCCAGCTCCTTGTTGAGTCTACGAATGAGTATTCTAGCAGCCCTGCTCGCCTGCCCCCCGGTTTCAATAAGGATCGCCCCTAACCTTTCAAATATCTTCTCCCGAATCATTTGAATGAACACTGCATGCTTTTCAATGACAACGACCATCTGAGCTTGACTTGACACAAAGTGGGCCTGAGCTAAACCCGGCCCTATGCTCACTCCGTCTGGGTGAGACATGAGGTCCACTCTGTTACCCTCAAACCCACGAACGTTATACTCGAGAATCACCTTACCAAATATAGTTCCCCTGTCGTGCGGGATAACGTTGAAGTTTTCGCGCGGGATACCCAGCACAGCCTCAAGATCCTCTATCTGAGCATCGGTCTCCGACTGCTCGGTTATTTCAAGTCGTTTTTCATTCAGCGAAGTGTAGAAAAGATCCCTCAAAGTAGTAACCTGATCGCTTCTGATCAGTTCGTTAGCAACATACGCAGTCCAGAGGAGCTGGGCTAACGACTTAGCCCCGCGGATGTTGGCAAATTCTCTGGTAATCTTTCTAGGTCCAAGAACGTACTGCTGAGATTCGCTATCAAACACTATGTTGTCAGTGGACCTACTTGGCAGACGAATAGTAGGAGGCTCGAGTGAATGTAGCTGCTCATACATGTTGAGCCCCAGCTTGAGCAGGAGGCGCTGTGCTTCCTTGGTGGATAGGCCGTCCACACCACCAGCAGCTTTGCTGCCACTCCTAGTCATCAAACGTAGCCTCCGCCACCTCAATCCGTGCCGAGTCCTCTTCCAACGACGTAGCTTCGTCATCTCCTCCAACAGAACCTATGAGCTTTAGTAGCCTGTTGTTGGGGATTTGTGGTTTACCACACAAGACTGAGGTATACTTGGACAGGAGAGTAAGATACTGCGATAATTTCTCCGTTCTCTGATGCGCATGCTGGGCATGAACCTTTCTTGACAGATACACCTTCAGCTGCCTAGAGCACTCCCTAAACGCAAGCTTAATCTCACGTCTTACTTCTTCTCTGTCAGCCACGTACTCTTTCCCAGCAGTCTTGAAAGGAACCTTGGTTGCCGCTATGTGCACAAAGAACAGAACCTGATCAACTTTAGGATCCAGTTTGTAGGTGTGCCAGTCTATGTCCTCGAGTAACACATGCATGGCCACGTCATTTGATGAATCATAAATCAACGGAATCTTGTTTGCGAATCGAAGCAGCCTCACGTCCTCGCCACTTGACGGCATGGGCACGTTACCTCCGTACGCAATCGCGGCTTCAACGACAAACGAAAACCCTTCATACGCGGAGGGAGGCCTGGTGGTTGCGGCAATAAATTCAGGTTTATACTCTGTTGTTAAACCTGTTCGTATTGTCTCCTCTTCGAGCGGCGAAAGCGCTGACCCATCCGGGGGGAGGAACCTGTACGTTCTGAACCCCTCTACTATTCGCTTAATATCCTCATCATCCAAACGTCTAACACGCATGTCAGGATTTAGGTTCATGTAAGTAGAAAACCTGGCGGCGGTGTCAGGACCAATTTTTGAGAACTTCATCAAAAACTTATTTACCGTCAGATCACGCTTTGAAGCTTGGATCATCTCCTTTAGCTTAACTATATCTATTCCATACGGATGCGGCGGAGTTTCACGTGGAGGCTGCGGGAGTTTATCGGTGAGAGCAGGGGCGATAAATACCAAGCCGTCAGGATCGGAATAAATCAGCGTAGCGTATGGGAGAGCTATCCTTGTCATCCTTAAATATTTTATCACACGGGACCTAGCGGAAACATAATCCCCTTTAAACCTGAGCGAAATAGTCGTACCATGAAAGCTTTTGGAATTTCTTTCATTTACTTTTTCGTGTATGATCGGTTGATTACGCTTAACATCTATGCTTAGCTTCAACTTAAACAGGTCTGTTCCGGTACTTGTCACAACTTGAACTGGCTCACCTGTAGAAAGCTGACCGTATAAAATCGCCATCTTTCCACCCAAACCGAACGTCCCACGGTTTTGTTTAACGGAGTATTTCGATCCGAAGAACACTCTGCCAAACGAGTCCGCAATATAACGTGGAGGAACTCCTTGGCCATTATCGGCCACCGTAACTTCCAGCTCATCAGCCGATACGGGCACCACGGACACATAAACAACCGGTTGTATACCATGGGCGTCACAGGCATCCAGCGAGTTTTCAACCAACTCCCTTACAACGGTGTACACTGCCCTGCTTTGGTTGTCGAAACCAGCCATTGATCTGTTGTTATAAAAGAACTCGGCAGGGCTCAGTTGTTTGAAGACTTGGGTCTTCTGTTCTACCATTTTTTAAGTCCCAAGCCTTGAGCAATTCTTCTTTCAGAATTCAATATCGCCACTTTATGAGGTTTGCCTGCAACTAGGTCGTCTATGACCGCTTTGGCTTCGGATACGGCCGAATATTCTCCCAAAACCGTAACAACTGATCCCTTCACATAAATCGACGCGTCGGTGAGTTCCTCTATAGTTTTCTTCATAGAACCGTTCCTCCCTAGTATTCTGCCTATGATGCGTTCGGCGACGCTTCTTGTATGTGTTAGATCCCTTAAATCAAAGCTCAAATAGTACTCTTCCGCGGTTAAGTATTTCTCGAGTCTGTTTACAGGCACGCCCCTTGTTACTAGGTAAATCACGTCGCGTATCTTAGCGAATTCTCTTGAGTTACACGACACTTCTACGGATTCATCACCCAGCCTCCCGACTTCCACCCCATACTTCTTAAGCAGTGCTTGTACCTCACTTAAATGGCTGACCGGTTGCCCATCTATTGATGTTAGAACTACGGTAAACTTTTGGATATCAGGTAATTTACTTCACCGCTGCAATCCAAGAAGTGAACGATAAGGTCGTATATTTACTTTATGCGGATCTGTAAATGCCATGCTATACCTAAATCCACGTGGATTATGAAGGCACGTCATATCCTTCCGCCTTGAGTCTCCTTACCTCCTCCCTTTGATACCGATACACTATGTCTCCTCTGGTATCGGCCTGAAAGTCCCAAGGGGCTACGATGACTATGTCACCATCCCTCACCCATACCTTCTTCTTCATCCTTCCGGGTATCCTGCAGACTCTAATCTTCTCATCCGAACACTTGACTTTAGCCCTATCATACCCCACCAGCTGAGCCACCACACCCAGCATCTCTCCCTCTTCTGGCTTTCGCAAACCGCTCTCGCTATTACCTTGACTCATTAGACTACATTATGCAACACTCGTACACTATATTAAGCATACCTTGACGAATCGGCATCCGGCACAAAGGAACTTTCCTGGCTAACGACTTCCAACCGACCTCTCTTATAAAGTTCGAAAACATCGGATGTCGAAAACACCTGCTTGGTGCCTGCTTCAGTAGAAACAGTAAGCTTTCCCCGTCCGTAGTTGTTTACAGTACACAATTCTGAGTTTATCCTGAGAAGCGTTCCTGAACCCAGCGGCAAAATTCTGTAAGAGAAGGTGGATTTATATATTCTCCTTTTATCGTGGGTTTCTCCCACGAGTTTGAATGACTTCGTCTCTTTCCCTAAGAACTCCTCTCTTAAGCGTCTTAGTAGCTTCTCAACAGTCTTGCGAGTCGATAAGAGTACATCCACACCATCCCGGTTTTCGGAGTAGTCGTGGACGAAGTTTCTATCCTCCATGGAATTTAGTGTTGACTCTACCATTTCTGTCACATACATGTTCTCTCTAGGATTCATAGCTCGACCCTCAACCCTAACTTTCAACTCAAACAGATACCCCTTGTTTTTGGCGATTAAACAGTTTGTGCAAGTTGAGCGAATCAAGCCACCTATTTTCCTATTGACTCGTGGGTGTCTGCCACCATAAATGGTGCGCTCGAAAATGCCCCGATTTGAGAGAAGTATACTGCCTCGAGAGGTAGAGACTAACATAGAGGAGAGGCCAGGATAGATACGCCACCTCCCTCCGATCTTTGCGGCCCCACACGTTCCGCAGTAGACTAAATCTTCTGTCTTAGTACGCAAACGGGCACTCTCCGTATAGCACTCGCTACACATATTCCTTCTAGAAAAGTCGGGAGCAGTTTCCTTACCACAGCTCGGGCATTTAATCAGATTCTGTAGACCTCCGCATACTTGGCTCCACCTAGATCGGATATGGCATAGGGGTCGACTAAACCAGCTTTAACCGCGGCTGCCACGATGTAAGAGCCTAGAAACGTTACCATCCCAGCCGCCGCAGCAGCGTCCAGTGCATATTGCACACTGACCTCTTGGCCGCCGAAGTATTGAGGGTCAACTCTAAATCCAGTTCCTAAAGTTTGGCCAAGCAGCTCGCTTTCGCAGATAACCAAAATCGTTTTCCCCTCTGAAGTCACTTGTTTGAGCAGGACCCTGTTTTTAGACCCAGCTGCTTTCTTAGGCCTCTTTGGAGAGGCTACTGTGGAGCCTTTACTGCTGACTCTGCCCCGCATGCCTCACACACCATGTAAACCACGCGAACCCTCTTTGTAAGCCTGGTATCAGGCCTCCCGCATGTTGGGCACTTGACAAAGAAGTTCACGTATCTTTCCAAAAGTTGGTATACTTGAGTATCTGTAAACCTACCCTGTAATACCAACCTTCCGTCAGCGTCTACATAGCCAGCTGTGGCCAGATGTCTGACCACGAATTTCATTACATGACTAGGATCTCTTCGAAAAAGCTGGCATATTTCTTTGAAATTAAGAAGTATTATCTTATCCCCATCCTGACGCAAGTTCGGGGTTGGAACAGCAAACCACTCCCCTGTACCCGAATCGGACGGAACTTGCTTGTATAGATCGTCAAGTAACGCATTATAATCCTTATCTAACTGATTCATCAAGTAAGATGCTACATATGAGAATATAAGGCTTACATGGCCGTTTGCGCCAGATTCCTGAGTTTCTCCTATTCCGTCGAAACAAATTCGTCATAGTGCTAGTTGGCGCTTGCATTCAACTAAAAAAAACCCGAGTTAGTTAAGTTCTACACGAGATTTTAGTGCATGAGACCCAGTATATACATATGTCACGAAATCGTAACATCAACAAATGCTTATAATTAGGACACAAAAGACACGTGCCCATGCAAAACCTAACCCTTACGAAAATCCTTACTCTGATAATCGCTACATGTGTGATTCTGACACCAACGTTTTCCATCGCAACAACCGCCCAAACCACCACATCCAACTCCAACACGTTTATACTCGGATATGGGGGCACGCCGTTTGACACATTCAATCCGTTCACAACCTATACGGTAGTTTCAACAATGTCCACAATCGACGTGTACGACACACTTGTGAAACTTACTCCAAACTTTTCAAACCCCGTACCCGATCTAGCCTATAAGTGGACTATTTACCCGAACAACTCTGCGGCGGTTTTCTACTTAGTTAAGAACGCAACTTGGTCGGACGGGGTTCCAGTAACAGCACAAGACGTGGTATACAGCTATGAGCTCGCTTCAAACAACGTGTCGAGACTCCAACCCAACGTAGCACCAATAATATCAGTGGAGGCGATAAATAACTACACCGTTGAGATCCATTATCATCCGACGCTTTTGTTGATTAACAACATTATTTCTCAGGTCCCTATAGTTCCAAAGCATGTGTGGGAAAAGTATGTTCCAGATCCGCTCAATGCGACCGCGCTTAGCGATTACCAAGACTACCCGCTAGTTTCAAGCGGACCCTTCACTGTATCCCAATATGTTCAAGGCCAGTACATCGAGTTGACTGCCAACCCACACTATTTCTACAAGACAAGAGAACCTCACATCAAAAACATCGTCATACAGTTCTTCAAGGACTCAAATACAATGGTAGCCGCGCTTGAGTCGGGCCAGATAGACGCAGTCGCGCCCACAATACAACCTGCGCAGATTTCGTCACTCGAAAGTGGTTATCCCAACATCAAGGTTGTGGTTGAACCAGGAGAAGAGCTGTGGTACATAGGCGTGAACGTCTACCCTTATGGCCACGGTAACCCCACCCTTAAGGATTTACAGGTCAGAAAGGCGCTTGCCTACGCAATCAACACAACCGAGCTTGCCCAGGTAATTTGGAGGGGGTACGCCACTCCGGCCGCAGGCCTTCTCCCCGTTGGGAACGCCTACCACGACCCCAACCTCAAGCCCTATCCCTTCAACCTTACACTTGCCAACCTAACACTTGAAGAAGCAGGCTACAAAATGGGTCCCAACGGGATAAGGGTAAGCCCCAACGGCGTTCCGCTTTCCTACACATTATACGTGATCAACAGTGACCCAGAGGAAATCCAAGCCGCTAATATCGTTGCAGGATGGTGGAAACAGATAGGAGTTCAGGCAAACGTGGTGCCCGAAGACGGGGGGGCCCTTGCAAATATAATCTGGCCAAATTTCACTCAAGACTTCGATCTGTGGGATTGGTACACGAGTCCTGCGGTTCCAACACTCCTTTCGGTGTTTCTTGCCAACCAGACCGAAACCGGGATCTCTGACAGCGGCTACAACAACTCAAGCTACGACAAACTGTACGGCCAAATGCTTACCGCCACATCTCAGGCCCAGTTGAAGGAAGACGCCTACCAGCTTCAGGCAATGCTCTACAACGACCTGCCTTACCTCATGCTGTACTATGTGGACAGCATTGAAGCCTATAATACGCATTTTTCGGGACTCTACACTAACATGACCGGTGGACCTTTCTCTGACGTGAACTGGCTTACCTTCCTAGATCTGCAACCCGCGCATACATCATCGACAACCTCTAGCGACGTTGTTCCACTGGCCGGGGCACTAGTCGTCGCCATCGCAGTGATCTCCATAGCTCTTTACTTAAAGAGGAGAGGCTCCACATAAAGTGGGAATGGGCAGATACGTGATCAAGAGGGCGGCATCATCCGTCCTAACCTTTTTCGTAACCGTGGCCCTCACCTTCGTTCTCTTCAGATTGCTTCCAGGAAACCCGGTTCAACTATTATTCAGGAACCCAGAGCTTACTCAAGCAGAGATACGTGAACTCAGCACACAGTTCGGCCTTAACAAGCCTCTATGGCTCCAATTCATCCTTTACATAAGGAATGTTTTTCTAGGCAACTGGGGCATTTCATTTTATTATAGGTCACCCGTAACAGAGGTGCTGTTTCCCGCCCTGCTGAACTCTGTTATCTTGATTCTTCCTGCAACAGTTCTTGCGATTGTTATAGGTGCCGGCCTCGGGGTATTGGCGGGCTGGAAGAGGGGTTCATATACAGACGTGGGGGTATTGTCGTCATCGCTTGTACTCTACGCGATACCAACGTTTTGGCTTGGTATCCTTCTTATTATGATCTTTGTTAAAGTTGGTGGCTTGCCGGTTTCGGGGATGGTGTCGATAACCGCCGTTAACGGTCCGCCCCTTCAATATCTTGTAAGCGTTTTACGCCACATGATTCTTCCAATGCTCACTCTTACGCTAGTGACTCTCGGGCAATTCACGATAATCATGAGGAGCAGTATAATAGGGGAACTAACCGAGGACTACGTCGTAGCAGCTTATTCCAAGGGTTTAACCAGCAGCTGGCTTCTTCGTAAACACGTTGTACCCAACGCCCTTCTTCCAACTATTTCGATAATCGCAATAAGCATAGGAACGGTAGTAGCCGGCGCAGTGTTGACTGAAACTGTTTTTTCGTGGCCGGGCGTGGGTTCACTTATATATGACTCGATTTTCAGGAGGGATTATCCTGTACTACAAGGAGCGTTTCTGATTATTGCTCTGTTCGTGATCGCCGCGAATTTTGTTGCGGACATCATGTATGCCTATCTTGACCCAAGGGTGAAATACAGCTGAGGATTCGCGCAAACAGCGTATTTGACGCCTTAACACACAGCTCGAAGGGGCTAGTAGGCCTATCAATACTCATAGTGATGGTGTTGATGGCGATCCTTGCCCCGTATATTTCACCTTACAACCCCAACCAGATTGATCCTAACGCCATTTTGCAAGGGCCATCCTTTCACCATCTCTTGGGGACAAACGAGGTCGGCCAAGATATTCTCTCGCTTGTAATATGGGGTTCAAGAGTGTCGCTTCTTGTGGGGTTCCTAGCCACGGCGGTAGCGATAACCGTGGGAACCACAATTGGAGTGGCAGCAGGCTACTTCGGCACAGCGGCAGACGAAGTGTTAATGCGGCTCACAGACTTCTTCCTTGTTGTACCTGCAGTTGTGCTCGCTATCATCGTGGCGGCTCTGCTTGGCAATTCCCTGCTTAACGTTGTCCTGATAATCGGGCTTCTGAGCTGGCCACCCACAGCCAGAATAGTTAGGTCATCAACCTTGGTGTATAAACACGCCCCATTCGTGGAAGCCAGTAAAGTTGCAGGGGCAAGCAGCATCCACATTCTAAGAACACATATACTCCCCAACGTTATGCCGCTTGTATATGCCAACACCGCCCTAACAATTGCGAATGCGATATTTACACAGTCAGCACTCGTCTTCCTAGGGGTCGGCGACATAAACAACATAAGCTGGGGCCAAACGCTGCACTTTGCATATTCATCGGGAGCAATAACAGCGGGAGACTACTGGTACGCAATACCTCCCGGCTTAATGATTGTATTGGCCGTTCTCGGGTTTGCTCTTGCAGGTTATTCATTGGATGAAGCCTTTAACCCCCGATTGAAAGGAGGCTCAGTCTTTGGCTCTGCTTGAGGTAAAGCATGTCTCAGTCAGCTTTTCAATTCGGTCGTCACAGCTGAAGGCGGTCGACAACGTCGACCTAAGTGTGAAAAGCGGAGAAGTAATGGGAATCGTAGGTGAATCTGGAAGCGGGAAGTCGACTTTGGGTTACTCCATACTGAAACTGCTTCCTAGGAACGCGGCTATTGAAGGGAAAGTCGAATATCGGGGACTAGACCTCTACACCTTGAACGAGCTGGAAATGCGCAAGATAAGGGGCAAAGAGATCGCCATGGTTTTCCAAGGATCTATGAATTCGTTAAACCCTTTAATCAAGATTGAAAGACAGGTTGCGGAACCCATAATAGTCCACAATCGCCTTGGCTTTTCCGAGGCACTTTCAAAGGCCCGCGAGACACTTGAAAAGGTGGGCATTGACCCCAGCAAGGGAGAAAGTTATCCCCACGAGTTAAGCGGCGGCTTGAAGCAGAGGGTTGCTGTGGCTATCGCCTTAGCCGCTAATCCGAGCCTCCTCATAGCCGACGAGCCAACCACGGCTTTGGATGTAATGACTCAGGCCCAGCTAATGGATCTGCTAAAAACTCAGTGCAGACAGCACAACATGGCTATGATCCTTATTTCTCACGACATCGCCCTGATATCAGAATCATGTGACTCAATTGCAGTGATGTATGCGGGGAGAGTAATAGAATCTGGACCCGCGCAGAGAGTCATTCATAACCCCATTCATCCATACACGAGAGGGTTGCTAGCCTCCATACCCTCTATTCAGGACGTTGGTAAACACAGGGAATCGATACCAGGCGACCCACCTGACCCGTTCGATTTACCTGCAGGCTGCAGATTTCGACCACGGTGTAGCTTCGCCACAGAGGCTTGCTCTTCATATGATCTGGCGTCTTTTCAGGCCGAAAAGGACCATTTCGCCTCATGTTTAATGGTGCGGGGTGGACAACATGGATGACACTATTTTGGAAACAAGCGCCGTGACCAAGCTTTTTCCTTTGAGGCGTTCACTAACCCACGTTCTACTGCGCCGCCCACTACAATATACTCATGCCGTTGAAAGGCTGAGCATCAAGATAAAGAAAGGGGAAATAGTTGCCCTCGTAGGGGAAAGCGGTTCGGGCAAGACCACCGCCGGTCGTTTAATGATTGGTCTCGAGCGACCCTCCGCTGGCGAGGTAATTTTCAGAGGCGAAAGGATTGATCAGCTAACCCCTAAACAAATGAAGCCGTTAAGGAGGAATCTGCAGATGGTGTACCAAGACCCGTACGCGTCGCTTAATCCCAAGCTCAGAATCAAGGACACTCTTTTAGAACCCCTTAAAGTGAATGGTTTGGAACATAGTGATGGAGTGCTTTTAGAGTACCTTACTATGGCGGGATTAAGGCCCCCTGAAAAATTTCTTTATAGATACCCGCACGAGTTAAGCGGCGGTCAACGGCAAAGGGTGTGTATCGCAAGAGCAATGGTTCTTAACCCCGAATTTGTGGTGGCCGATGAACCCGTATCGATGCTAGACGTTTCCATGAGGTCTGAAATACTGAACGTTATACGGAGGTTCAACAATCAGGAAAAAACTTCATTTCTGCTGATAACGCACGACCTGGCGGTAGCAGCCCAGATCGCTGATAGGGTAGCGGTCATGTATCTGGGCGCACTCGTTGAGGAAGGACCCACGCAACAGGTTCTAAACCATCCACTTCACCCATACACCAAAGCGCTTATGTCGGTTGTCCCGCGGGTCGGCGGTTCAGATCAAGAAAAAATAGTACTAAAAGGCGAGGTTACCGATGCCCGTGACATCCCTCAGGGGTGCAGATTCCATCCAAGATGCCCCTATGCGTTTGATGTCTGCAGAACCGACGCGCCGCAGGCGTCAAGTATAGAAGGGCACCTAGTTGAGTGTCACCTAGCCACCACTATTCAAGGTAACCGGTAGATAAAGAAGTTTGAACAAATTCTACGAAGAGGTGCAGACAAACCACGAATCCTTCGCGCCAAGTATTGTCTTCTACTCAACGCGCGTCTATATGTGAGCCACCCATTTGGGCTGAGAAGACGAGGTACCGCATTACTCTATTAAAACTTCGGAGGAGGACCTGCTACACGTATTTAGGATGAACACGTCGTAGGCAGCTGACGAAAAATGCGGGGAGTGGGATTCGAACCCACGCAGCGCTTCCGCACGAGGTCCTAAGCTTCGCGGGCATCCGCCACTCGCGCCTTTGACCAAGCTCGGCCATCCCCGCACCCCTCTTGGTACGGACATTTATTTATAAAGACAACTGACTTCGTGTAGGCAGCGTAGAGTCAGAGCTTAAGGGTGCTGAACCTTCATAACTTTATAGTGGTTTGAGTCGTCTTTATAGACTAACCATAGCTCATCCACGTCGAAAAACGGTTGGCAGATAACAGTTTTCTTGACGCCTTCCTGATGCATGTGCTTCATAGCGTAGTCGTTTGTGTGCTTAAACGTTTTACATTCCACCACGGTTAACTCCTTATCTTCTGAGGACGCGCATACGTCCGTAGTTTTGGAGCCGAGGGCAGCTTCCACACGAATGGCGTCCTTCGAAAATCCTTCTCTGATAAGCTCCTCCACAACTACTTTTTGAAGCGTCCTATGGGATATAGAACAGGGTCTGACGCCCGATTCTCTGCTCATAGGGTGAGAATGGTCATTCGTCTTAATATAAGCTGTTCCAGAGTGTAAGCAGGTTCAAGACGCTTTAATACATGTGCATGAACGCTAGCTATGTGTTCGATCTAGGTATATTCCTAGCGGCGGCCGGAATAACTATGCTTGAACTCGCGGAAGCTTCGGCCGTCGGCCTCACACTTTATGCAGAGCAAAAAGATTCCAAGGCATTCCTGTTCGTGAGTCTTGGTGTTCTAGTTGTGTTAATACCTACCGCACTTGTAGGTAATTTGATCGCGCTTCTGCCAATAACACTGGTTCGGGTCCTAGCCGCCACGCTTCTCCTTTACTTTGGCATAAGGCTAACGCGTAGCGCGAGAAGAGCAGTTCTGAGGAGTCGACAAGGATCCAAGTTCCAGGCAAGCCACCAGGAAAATGACAAGGGACTGATGTCAACGGGCTTCTCGGTTGGTGCAATAGAGGCCTTCGAGGCCGCTATAGTTCTGGTCGCGCTTTTACCCAACAACTATACCTCTACAATCTACGGACTACTAACAGGGATAGCGGTTGTAATCATCGCCACATACTCTCTTAGGACACAGGTTAGGAAGGTCAAACAGGCAAGCATGAAAGTGGTGGTTGCGGCGTTACTTCTTTCGTTCTCACTGTTCTGGTATTCCGAGGTTGCCGTAAACATCAGCGACCTAGCGCTGATACCTCTTTTCATAGTATTCTTCTTTATCGTACGAGGGATAGCAAACAGAGGCGTCGCTACTACGGTAACCCCTCAAACGTCAACTCAACCCGACACATCCGACGCCACCTTAACCAAGCATTGAATACTCAACCGGCGACCACCGATCAACCTCAAGCCACGAATCGACGCGGCATCTACGTGGAAAATTTCCCATATGCAATAAATCAAGTTTGTTGATGCGGTTCCTCATCTGCCCAATGTATAAAAGATTCATGGGTAATTATTCAAGGTGAGAAGGGGCCAAATAGTACACCAGCTTAACCGCTCCTTGAGAGTAAGGCACAGGTACAACGTACTCAGCAATAAGCGGCGTGTCCTTGCCAAATGAGATTGTGATGGCATTGGCCGAGGGTGTTCCTGCAATGAGCTTAATCAAGTCCGTGTACCGGTAACTGGATTCGACAGCCCCATTCTCGGGGAGGGACGCCCTAACCGCGTTCAACCGCATTTCAAGGCTTTCATTGCCATTGCTTACGTGTAAACTGATGTGTTCGCTTCCCGCTGTGGCTGCAAATGTAACTGCGCCGTAAGGCCACCTAGAAAAAGCTCTTAGCGCAGACATCAGCTCATTTAGAAAAATCTTCGCTGACACAGTGGTAGGCACATCAATTTCGCCGAATCCATACGTCTCAGACTCCTCCGAAACCATTTCTATCCTTTCATTCTTAAGCGTCAATGAAACCGAGTAGCTACGGGGGACTACCGACTCATCCTTAACCTTGACTTCGATGGCTACGGTCTGGTTGCCGGCCGCCCTGAGTCGCTCAACCCATCTACCAATGGGAAGCCTGATCCGCAGATCGCCAGTGTCGCTAAGCCGGTACGAATGCATCGCCTCAACTGGCACGTTCATACACGCTAGGACCACGTGCCGCGCGTCCATCTGTTTCACTTCGAACCCCTTATCGGTGAACAGCAGCTCAACCTCGTCGCTGTGAAGTGCAAGCGAAACATGCCTAAGTATGTTTCCGAACTGAGACGCGGAGGGAAATACGAAGAAAACACGGTTTTGGCCCACCGCCCGGGGCGGATCACCACCATCTCTTTGCATCTCTCTACTGTCTACGAAAGATGATTGAACAACCCCTTCAGCCGCACTCTTATCCAAGCCTCCCTCAACGGCTTCTTGGGCTTTCCCAACCGAGTCCGCGCTGTAATTCAAGTGTTGGTCAACCAAATCAGTCACCCGTTCTAAACCCTAGACCACCCAACATCCACCAGCCCAGATCTGAAAACCGCCTCCCTACTGTTGAGGCGTCAAAACCGAGACCCGCAAATTCGAAGCCTGAACTGGTCCGAGGCCGTCTCCGCGCGTCTTCTGTCAACATGTATATTTCTGCTTGCAAACCTTAACTAGTTAATTGACGGCTACCGCTACGATCAGGTGATCATGCCTGCCCGAGCTTGATGCACTATTTGGATGAATGTTTGATACACGTTGTATCTGTTGATGCACTTAACGGCTCAACAATGGGTTCTCTGACCGAGAAGAAATTGAACCCCGTCACCGTCTTTGATCGCTGTAGCCAAGCGCGTTGTTATGGGCCCATGAAATTCTAACCCTAGAGGCTAGTGCCTCAGCGGGGATTTGAACCCCGGTCCCCAGCTTTTTCTGCCAAATGGCTCGAGAGGCTGGGATACTTGACCTGGCTATACGACTGAGGCTTTGTCTCCAAGCGGAAAAATCACTTATAAGGATTTTGAGAGACATATTTATGCGATGATTCCCGGTGGCGGCAGGGGCTGCGAAGTCGCGGAGTATATGAAAAAGGTCAAGGAGATCGTGAAGGCGTCGGAGTTCTCGGAGAGGGAGGTGTGAGCCGGGTATGGATGGCTTCTCCACGCTGCTTGCTTTTCCGGGCATGCGGTGGGCCGGGTTAGCAGACCACATTGTGGGACACGGAGGCTGAAGAGAAAGGGGCGGCGGCCCGTGACTAATTTTAATGAGAATCGACGTCAGCCCACTTGACGAGCATGATATGGAGATGGCTATTGACTGTGAAAGGATACTGGAAGATGAAATTATGGCTCCGAAACGGGTAAGCTCAAGGAGGCAGAAGTCTTACGATCTGGTATGGGATCCTCGGAGCATAAGGCTTTACCCGTATCTTGATATGAAAAGGATTACCGCCACCCTGGCACTAATACTTAATCGGGTGAGGGAGATCAGGGTTCGCCTCTGTGATGAGTCGTGGAGGACAAACACCTTCATGGCTCACTATGAAGCCAACCATACTCGGCCGGACGGATCTTGGATTCCCCACATCTGCTGCGGCTATGGAGGGCAGAGGCAAAAGAAAAGAGTTACACCGAACACGGCACCGGATACTGTGAAGCAGCGGAATAATTCCGAGTTGGGTGATGTGATCAGCAAAATTCCGCTGCTTACCATCAAGCACACAATATCTCTCTATAAAAACAACTAGGTAGACGGAGTTTCAGACTGCTTTTTGAGTTCTTGAAGTTCTTTTTCGAGCTGGGCTATTTTAGCATTTATCGGTGTGCTTGAGTGGTTCGATGACTGGGGCGAGACTGGTTGTGTTTGGGCGATTTGCTGAGGAGCGACGTCCATATTTCTGATCTCTCTCTCAACCTCGGTTTTAGCCTTCTGGTACTCGCCGGTGGCCCTGCCTATCGCCCTAGCAAGCTGAGGAATCCTACTAGCCCCTCCGAACAAAACCAGCGCAACCACGATCAAGATGACCCAGTCGGTTACGCTCCCGATCATATAGGTGAACTTCGTTTAGCGGGTTTTAAATCCTACTAAAATGGCGTGACGCTTCATCTCAAACTTAGAACAGCACGTCTACATCAAGTACACGAAAACATTGGTGAACCCATCAACTACGCTGTTAAGTACCTGATGATAGTACTACGAGTTCAGGCCTCCAACGGAGAACGGTATGTGTGGCAGTAAAGAACCCAATGATTGTGTTTACGAGCGGAGAGCAGTTGCAGCATTGTATAATTTAGGATACGAATAACACACCGCGAAACACATGAGGAAACTCGTAACGCTCTGACGAGTTGTTTAGGGGCATCGCCGTCTAAACTCGTGCCAATAGTTCCCACAAAGCCTCAAGACCCGCCTCCGATTGGAGGATGCGTATACGTTTGCTTTCCTCATATTTAACTAGGCTAGGTCGCCGCTTTCTCGCGGAACTGGTTTACTGTGACGCAGCGGGTCGTGGGCCATCTTTCTATCATAATCTTCTATTATTGAAAGTAGTCTGGAGCGTATACGCATCTCCTCAATGATTTTGGCTACCACCGCCGGGACGAGTTGTCTCCAAGAGTCGTCTCCTTTAATCAGGAGTTCCCTTATTTTGGTGCCAGAGATCTCTGGTCGTTTATATAGGCTGGGATGCCTAACCTCCACGTGTACCTCCCTAAACAGGGTGGCTACGAGACTGTTTCCAGTATACACCGTGTTAAACGGCGGCGCATAGGAGCGAAGATGGAAAGGCCAGACAGAGTTGAACTGAATGTCAGGTACCGTTATAATGTATGAACGTGAAAGGTCTATTCCCGATTCATGCAGTGCCTTATTGATCATGTACACTCTCTCTCCAGCTGTCAAGGGGTTCTCTAAGGTGTGGCTGGCTTGAGCGCTTCCAACCACTATCACTATCTCATTGTGCTTGGAGAGTATTTCATTTACGGCGTGAATATGTCCTTTGTGAATAGGCTGGAACCTGCCAACCAAAAGAGCTCTGTCTTCAGTCTTCATAGACCGAGAGCTCACTTCCAGGTTCGGCGCCAATGAGAGCAGCCGCAGGCTTACCATTCAACGCTATCTCATAGAATCCTTCGCTGCCATTAATAAGCAGAAGGGAGTCTGCTTGCAAAGAAGCATACGTTTGAGACTTCGCAAGTTTGAAAGCTCCTCTACTACTTTGAACCACATAGGAGTCTTGGTTCAGTGTGTGATTGGGGATGTTAGTGATCACGTTACCGAAGACATCCACGTTCAAAACAGAGCAGGTCACCGCCCCCTTTCTGAGGTTGGGTCTGGTAAGCTTCAGCCGTTTGAGGTCGTCGGGGTCAACACCCCGACCTAGCGACGAAGGCTCTACGCCCATGGCTACCTTCACTGCTAGCGGCGCGAACACGTCTCTACCATGGAAAGTCGAAGACACATCTTTTCCTACAACCGATCTTAGGTCCGCTAGGTAACCAGTTCCACTGAACCACTCATATGCGTGGGTAAGGACGCCGTTGTCGGGAGCGATGAACACTCCGTTACGCTCTGTCTCAAACACGACGATGTCCCTCTTTGTTCCGACGGTGGGGTCCACTACAATCAGGTGCAGGGTGTCCTGTGGGGCGTATTTTGCAGCCACAGCTGAAACATAAGCCCCTCTGTACAGGTTGTGTCTACCAAGGCTGTGGGACACGTCGATGACGTCTACTTCTCCGTTACTTAGGCGCTTAATTACGAATTTTACCACCGATACATAATGATCTTCCAAGCCGAAGTCAGATGTGAACGCGATCGTGGAGTAGCGCATTGTCGCCAACCGCTGAATCAACGCGTAGCTTTAAGCTCCTCTTGCAACTAGGGAAAACACCGCATTGGACGAACGCACTACAAGGATCCTCGTAGAGAAATATGGATATAACGAATTTTTCGCCTTCCAGCTTTCAAGCAGCTTGGGCGCGGAGGCGCTTGAATTAGCAGAGGCGGAGGGTTCTACCCCCGTGAAGGCAATAAGGGTGAACACGCTGAAAACAGGAGATGCCGAGCTGGTGCAGAGCTTGGAAGACAAGGGTTTCACGCTTAAAAAATGTGGGTGGACCAAGCACGGATACTGGGTAGTGGGAGAGCCTAGGAAGCCGACGATCGGCTCGACCTTGGAATACATGTGCGGACACTACTTCATCCAGAGTCCAGCCTCAATTTTTACAGTAGAGACACTTAACCCTGAGGGGGACGAGAAGGTGCTGGACATGGCCGCAGGTGTTGGCGGAAAAACAACTTACATATGCCAGCTCATGTCCAACACAGGAGTGGTTCTTGCCACCGAGCCCAGTCGCCAAAGGGTGGGCTCTCTGCGGTCCAACCTTTCAAGGATGGGCTGCGAGAACAGTGTTGTGTTACAGACGGATGGTAGAAACGTCGCCGAAATGGGGTGCAGCTTTGACAGGATTCTGCTCGACGCCCCCTGCACGGCCACGGGTCTAGTCGCCCTCTACCCACAGGTGAAGGCAAGGGTTACGCCGCGGGACGTCGTGGAACAATCGGCGTTGCAATACGAGTTACTAAAGGTGGCTACAGCTGTGCTCAATAGGGGAGGTACACTGGTCTATTCTACATGCAGCCTCCTCCAAGAGGAAGGCGAGCAGGTTGTCAAGCGTGCGCTCACAGATGAAATGGAGATCATCCCAGTCGATCCACCATTCAAAAAAGGTGAGTCATCAGGGAGCTCGATCCTGCCAGGCTCCGTAAGGCTCTACCGACACACGCACCGAACGGAGGGATTCTTTATATGCAAGATAAGGAAGAGAGTCTGAAACCTCCTTTTCTACGCCCTCCTACGCAGGATGAATGGTTAGAAATCAATGATGAGCTCAGGTCTTTGGACGCGAGCCTTCCGAGCCACTATCATGCACTAATACACGCCTTAAAATACAGAGAGCTAATGATATTCGCAAGTGAGGAGACATACGAGCTGTCAAGAAAACTGGGGGCAGCCAGGAACGTTTATTCTGCAGGTATTTTCGGAGGGGCATTTAGAGATGACTCATTCAAAATCAGCCTTGACCTCGCGGAGCACCTCTACCTTAAAAGAGTCATGCATAAGACGGTTGTCATCAGCGGCTCTGACGCCCAGTCCTTTCTATATGGGAGGTCGGTAAGGGTCAGCCACAAACACGGTTTACCTACCGGAAAACTCTTGGTTCTGTCGGAACAGGGCTACGCCCTTGGGTTAGGGCGGTTAGCGGAAGGCTCGGACCTGCTTGAAAACCTGATCGATAAAGGGTGGTACCTGAGGAGAGGTGGCTGACAGAGCTTGCATCTAGTCTACGGAAATAAGCTTGGAGTACAACGCTTATATTTGAACAGGCGAGCCGTGATCTGAAGTAGTAATGGGTTTTAAGAAAGGAGACTTTGTCCTGATCGACTTCACAGCCAAAGTGAAGGAGACCGATGAGGTATTTGATACAACCGATGAAAAAGTGGCGAAGACTTCGGGAATATACAAGGAAAATTATCCTTACGAACCGGTTTTGATAGTGCTGGGTGAGGGATGGGTTGTTCCAGGGTTGGAGAAAGCGCTTCTCTCATCGGAGGTTTCGGAAAAGAAGAGCGTTGAAATAATTCCGAAGGAGGCGTTCGGCGAACGCGACCCAGCTAAGGTTAAGGTGATAAGTGAACGAGAACTTCTAAAAAGAGATATACGTCCTGAACCCGGCCGAAAACTTGAGGTGAATGGCCAGACGGCTGTTATCAGGAGCGTAAATGCGGGAAGAGTACAGCTAGACTTTAACCACCCCCTCAGCGGCAGAACCATCATATATGAATTCAGCGTGGTTAGGATTGTTGAGGGTGATCTTGAAAAAGCCGTGGAACTCGTTCACAGGATCGCGCCCAGCGTCAAGAGGGAGAGCTTTAACGTGGCATTATCAGGTTCTGAGGCGCACATAACTATTCCCGAGGAACTATTATACTGGGACTCGCTTCAAAGCTTCAAGATAACCCTTGTTCGAGACCTTATCAAATACTTGGACACCATAGAAGCTGTAGTGTTTTCCGAAAGATTCACCTACAAACTGCGTAAAGGAGAGCAAGCCGCAAAGCAGACCACAGAGCAGGCGGCTGCTGAAGCTGAAAGCGCTGCCGCTAAGGCCGAACCTTCAGCATCAAAAGCTTAAACCCACGAGGGCAATCCACCTGTTTTCCTCTCTCAAGAAGCTTGACTTTTGAGCCACGTTTTACCCCGTTGAAAACGCAGTATCTGTAGTTTTTACAGAACACCCAGTCGCATGCGATAGTGTCGTAATTCACGATGGCGCCCAACATTACCTTCTGCTTCTCCATGGTGACTGTGAGCTCGGTTTTCTCTACCTGCACTACCCTTGCCTGTGACCCAGCCAGTGCGCACCAGTGGTCTCCACCCTTAACTTCTTTGACAGAGTAAGTATCTCCCTCAACTAGGTTATCCAAGCACGGCGCTTTAACTGGGCAGACCCGACACTCGGGGCCGGGGTCCCTGACGAAGGTAAAAGCGTAGCCCAGCCTGGCTATCGCCTCGGGAACAAGCGTGATCTGCGCCTTCTTCTGCTGCGTGGACCTGCCGGACGATTTTCCCTCAGGGTTAGAACGGTTATCGCTCATAGAGTTACACGTGATAGTACCTGCTTAATAAGCGTGGTAACTGACTACAGCCGAACAGGCGTCAGCTTCTAGTATGCTTTTACCTCATCAAGAATCTGCCTTGCCTTAACTAGCGTCAGCCCCTTGGAGAGAACGGTGCGCCGTTCGGGCCTGATCTTATGTGCGAACACAAGTGACCTCTCAACGAAAACGGGGGGAACACCCAAACTCTTGGCTGACACAGGTAGACCCGCCGCCTCAACTTTTTCGAACACCCCACGCCAGTCGGCTCCATGCAACGCAAGAGAAATCTTGGTCCCTAGCAGAACACCATAGCCGTGCAGGACCTTGCCGGGCATCAGCATGTTTAGCGCATGCCCGAACATGTGCTCGCTGCCACTGCAGGGCCTGCTACTTCCGGCTATCGCCATCGCTATGCCGTTACTGATAAGCGCCTCAAGAAGCGCCCTGATCCCGCTTTTGCTGAGCTGGACAATCGATTCAAGGTTGCTGAAAACCAGTTTGGCAGACATCTCAGCTAGTGAAATTGAGTACTCTCCTACATACTCGCCTTCTTGCTGGGCGAGTTTGCTGTCGAGAACCGATGAAAACTTGGCGAGAACGTCGCCTACTCCACTGAGTGTTAACTCCAGCGGGCTGTCTGCTATGAGCTTTGAATCAGCTATTATAATGTAGGGCATTTCAACCCTCATTGAGTGGGCACCGTTTAGCCCTATGAGGGAGGCCTGAGGCGAGGCTATGCCGTCGTGGGATGCGCTCGTCGGTATGCTTATGAAGGGCACTCTGCGGTGGTGAGCCACCACCTTTCCAACGTCAAGAACCTTACCACCTCCGAGGCCAACCACCGCCCCAAAGGCATATCCCGCGGAGAGGACTCTGTTTGCCTCAGCAACACTTGAACTTGTAACTACCTCGGTTCTTGCAATGTACCCAACCTCCTTTAAATTGTTGAGCACCCCCTGTGCATGGTGTGTGAGCGAGTTTTGTCCCGTGAGCACTACTATGTTCTTGGCTTCAAGGTGTCTGGATATCGTGCTGCCCGCCGACTGGGCAACGTCTTCTCCCACGACGACTTCTACTGGTAGCCTTATGGTGTGGGAGGCTGGTTCGCTGCTCACGCTTTGTCCACAAGCATCAGTAACTAGTGGCTCAAAAGCCTTAAGTAAATCTCTTGGAAAGAATGGATGCACTTACGCCTTTTCATCTATCAATTAGATGTAGGTGCTGTTTAGAGGGGCGGTATGTTTGTTGCATCCTAAAAGGGGTACTACCACAGTGGGTGTCAAGTGTACAGAAGGCGTTGTGCTCGCAGCCGATAAGAGAGCTACCGGCGGCTCGAGCATAGCCAACAAAAACGTGTTGAAGATTGCCGGGATAACAGATTACTGCGCGGCCACGATAGCCGGCACCGTGGCTGAAGCGTTTGAACTGGTTGAAACGCTTAAGGCTGAAGCGGCTCTGTATGCGGTGAGAACCGAGCGGCATCTAAGCGTAAAAGGGATAGCCAACCTAGCTTCGGAGCTGATTAATTCACGCAAATTTTACTCGTTACCCGTGGAGCTGTTGATCGGGGGATTCGAAGGAGGAGCCTCTCTCTTCATGGTGGATTTCTTCGGAGGTTTGAGCGAGGAGTCGTATGTGGCGTCGGGGTCGGGTTCCTCGAACGCAATAGGCGTATTACGAAGTTACCTTAATGGAAAAGCAGATTTTGGACTGGATTATGCAGTTGAGGCCGCAGTTAAAGCGGTGGATTCAGCGATTAACTGGGATCCAGCTACCGGTGAAGGCGTCAGTGTTGCAGTGGTAAATGGAGGAGGACTGAGGTTTCTGACACCGGAGCAGGTGGATTCGTATTCTGCAAGAGGCAGGACGAGTTGAGTAGCCCCACCACCATCAAGGACCATTTAAGTCAGATCAGAACAACCATATTCACAAACTTTCCACCTGAAGGTGAGCTTAACAGAATAGAGTTCGAGGGGCCAGAGATAGCGCTGTACTGTAAGAATCCGTCGGCCGCGTTTGTGAGTGAAGACGTTGTCAGAAGGATGGCTAAGCTACTCAAAAAGCGTGTAGTCATCAGGTCTGACCCTTCAGTGAGGAAGAGCGAGGAGGAAACTGTAAAGATACTCGAGCAAATTATACCCAAGACCGCCGAAGTAAAGAACTACACCTTCAACCCTGATACAGGAGACGTGACTGTAGAGGCTCTTAGGCCTGGCGTGGTCATAGGGTCAGGAGGATCGATGTTGCGCTCGGCCATAATTCAGACTGGGTGGAGGCCCGTCGTGGTTAGAATACCCGAGATAAGGTCGGGTATCGTGTCCTCCATGCTACACGTATTGAACACTTCAAGAGAATACAGGCAGAGGTTTCTCAAAGAAGTGGGTGAAAGAATACACCGTCCCCCTGTAATCACAAAAGGACCGATAAGGGTGATTCCCCTCGGCGCATTCGGCGAAGTGGGCAGGTCATCCATACTCATAGATACCGAGGAAAGTAAGGTTCTTCTGGACTGCGGTCTTAAAGCCGAAGCCAATAACCTCGAGGAAGAGTTTCCTTCCTTCCACGCACTTGATTTCCCCGTAGAAGAGATAGATGCGGTGGTCATAGCTCATGCGCACATGGATCACCAGGGCTCGCTGCCATACCTCTTCAAATATGGGTTCAGGGGCCCTGTGTATATGACTCCTCCCACACGTGACCTGATGGTTCTTTCGCAGAAGGATTACGTCGACCTCAAACAGAGAATAGGTGAAACTCCACCCTACGGGGTTGAACACATAAAGAAGGCTGTTCTACATACAATAACCGTCGACTGGGGCGAGGTCACGGACATAACACCCGACATAAAGCTCACCCTAACTAACGCGGGCCACATACTGGGATCATCCGTGGTCCATCTCAATATAGGAGACGGGAAGTATAACGTAGTCTACACGAGCGACCTCAAATATGCGCCGACCAGTCTGCTCGACAAAGCAAACCCTGTCTTCCCGCGGGTCGATTGCCTAATAATAGAATCAACTTATGGGGGAAGAGATAACATCATGCCCAACCGAAAGGACGCGGAGGAGAAATTCGCCGGGATAATATCAAAGACTTTGGCGCGGGGCGGGAAGGTTCTGATACCTACGCTTGCAGTTGGAAGAGCCCAGGAGATAATGATGATCTTGTCGGAGAAAATAACTGCGGGTGCAATCCCTGCTGTTCCAGTGTACCTTGATGGCATGCTCTTGGAAAGTACCGCAATCCACACAGCCTATCCGGAGTTTCTCGCCGTGAATGTGCGCAGGAAAATCTACCAGGGTGACAACCCCTTCCTCCACAAGGCATTCATTCGAATCGACGACGTCTCGAAGAGGGACGAAGCCCTTGGTCAGGGGCCTTGCATAATAATGGCAACGAGTGGTATGATGACGGGAGGCCCCGTTATAGAGTACTTCAAATATCTCTGCGAGGACGAGAGGAATACGCTGATATTCGTAAACTACCAAGCTGAGAACACACTGGGAAGAACAATCCTCAGGGGTGCCAAAGAGGCGACTTTTCCGAGCGGTGGTTCCAACGGACAGCGAACGTATAACATCAGAATGGAGGTGACCAGTATAGAAGGGTTCTCGGGTCACTCGGATAAATCGGAGCTACTGAGGTACGCCTCAGCGGTAAGGCCGTCGAAGTGGCTACTGATTAACCACGGCGAACCTAGTAGGTCAGCGGAGCTTGCGCGGGAAATGAAAAGGGTGTTTATGTATGGTAGAACGCGTCCACAGATTGAAGCCCCCGCGAATCTAGACACGATCAGGCTTCGTTGAAACCTTCCGGCGAGTGCCATGGCTACTAGTTCTTCGGTTACTCAAGGCTTTTTCTTAATCCAAGCATAAGACCTTATCTTACGCGACCCTCCGAAGCCGCAGGCGGAGCACCTGCGATTTCTTACATGGTAGGAGTGTCTGCCGCATCGTCTACAGCGGATGTGTGTCTTAGATCTTCCCCTCTTCCCCTGCGAAGCAGTTCCCTTCAATTAAGACACACCTACTTTGGGCTGGGAGATATCAGAATAACGTTATCTCCACGCACGATTATGGTTCCCAGACTGCGCGTCTTGTTATCTTCCTGCATTTCCTGAGCCTCTTCAATGAGGAGGTTAAGGTGTTGGTCGAAGCTCTTCATTCTTCCACGAACGTACCTTCCTCCTCTGAGCTTAACCAGCACTACGGAGTTCAAAGCTTCGCCTAGAAGGGTTTGAGTATTAGCCTCTGCCATGACTGTACCCACATACTTACACGGGACACTATTAAGCTTAGTCGGCACGGCGCCTTAAACCCCAAGTCCGAGACATCGACCGATTTATTTGTACGCAGCTAGAACCACAAGAGATGAACTATATAATACACCCCTTGAGCAAAAAGGAGTCCAAGTCTCTAATCACGCTAATTGAAGGTTCAGGTCTTGCGGAGCCCGGAAGCACCCTCTGGGCCACGCGCCTCGATAAGCACACAACTCTGTACCTTGTTGATAAGACCCGACCGATCTGGGTGGAAGCGAGCTCCCACCGCTTCCCATACATATCAGTGGCCGACAGGTTCGCACGCATGGCTTCGGAGGTGTGGGTGGATCAAGGGGCGGCTGCCAAGGTATCCGTGGGCGCGGATTTGATGTCTCCAGGCGTAGTAAAAGTCGGCGAGTTCAGAGGCGAATTTGTCTTGGTTAGGGACCCTGGGAATGCAGTGGTAGCTGTGGGAAGGTGGTGCGACGGATTCAGGGAAATGCTATCGCAGAGACATGGAAAGGTGGTGCTCAACCTGCATCACCCCGAAGACAGAATAGTTCAAGCGGTCAAGCAGATGCTTGGTTGACTCCGGTTTTACGAAGGCTTAAATTGGCACGCCCGGTTAGACTTAACTTGGTAAACGGGGCCATAGCTCAATTGGCAGAGCGCCCCCTTGGCGTGGGGGAGGCTCCGGGTTCAAGTCCCGGTGGCTCCACTTGTTTACGCACAATCCATCCGGAAAACCGCTCTCCCGCGGTCGCATGCCAGTTTTCGGCTGAAACCTGTTCTTACCTTTTCCAGTGGAAACCTGAGGCAGGAAACTTCAACCATGGAACATTTATTTAACGCCGGCGGTTGGCAGGTGGGCTGTTTATGGCGGCGCAGAATCTCTTCTCAGAATTCGGTCAAACAAAGATCTTCAAAAACAGGTCAGCCATGGTGTCCGACTTTGTTCCTCTGTCGCTTCCGCATAGGGAGAATGAGATACGTCGCCTCGCACAGATTCTTGCGCCGGGCCTGAGCGGAACACGTCCGAACAACGTGTTCATGTACGGTCTAACCGGAACCGGTAAAACAGCGGTGTTGCGGTATGTGCTCACAATGCTCGAATCGGAGGCGGGCAGGCGCGGTGTAGCCGTAAGGGTGGTGTATGTTAACGCTCGAAAGGATGACACGGGGTATAGGGTGCTTACCCAAGTGGGGCGTCAGCTTGACCTGCAGCTCCCGTTCACAGGCCTATCCGTCTCCGAAGTTTACTCTAGGATAGTTGATCACGTGGACAAGGAGGAAGAGACCATAGTGATCTCGATCGACGAAATAGATAATCTAGTCAAAGACAACTCGAGCAACCTCCTATACAAGGTGGCACGCATAAACAGCGACCTTGCTAAAGCTCAGGTATCACTCATAGGAATAACCAACGACGCCCGCATGCTTGAAATACTTGATCCTAGGGTTCGCAGCAGCTTGGGTGAGGAGGAACTTGTGTTTGCACCCTACGACTCGGAGCAGCTCAGAGATATTTTGAATGTTAGGGCAAAAGACGCGTTCAACGACGGGACCCTGCAGGAGGGGGTGATACCGTACGTGGCGGCGCTCGCAGCCAAGGATCACGGAGACGCAAGGAAAGCAGTGGACCTCTTAAGGAAGGCGGGGGAGCTGGCTGAGCGAGTAGGATCGGATGTAGTCACTACCGACCATGTTAAACGGGCGCTTACCGAGATAGAAGCAGACACCACCATGGAGATAATTGAGAGGCTTCCGCTGCACTCAAAACTCATTCTTGCATCCATTATGAAATTGGACGAATCAAACAGGAACCCAATAACAGGAGATGTCCTCGCAACCTACGCCCAGATGTGTTCAAGAATCGGCACCGAGGTTCTCACGGCGCGCAGGGTGAGCGAGATAATCAATGAGCTCGACATGGTTGGCATCGTGACTACGAGCATACTTAACCGCGGCAGGTTTGGTAGAACTAAGAGAATCGCGTTAAACGTAGACCACAAGCACGTGTGGGCGTCGCTGACAAACGACCCAGTTCTTAAACAGCTAGTCTGAGCAGGGGTTGTTCAAGATGGAAACTGGAGGTTCCTCGACACGCGGCATTCACCTTTTAGCGGAGCTATATGGTTGCGACAGAGACGCGACATCCGACTTGGAGACGGTCAGGCGCGCCATGCGTAAGGCAGCTCATGCCTCAGGGTCGTCGGTGGTTTCCGAACACTTTATACCTTTACACCCCGGCGTGACGGGGGTTATTGTTGTGATGGAGTCGCACCTCTCTGTTCACACTTGGCCTGAGTCAGGGTATGCCTCGGTTGACGTGTACACCTGTGGATTGAAACGTGACCCAGAAGCCTCGTTGTTGGTTATACGTGACGCATTCAACCCTAAATACATTCAAACCATGACTGTGGAACGCGGAGTCAGAGGTGGACTGCGTCAGCTCAGTGAGGCTAGGCCAAAGGTTTAACGGTCGATTTGGCTCAGGGCGAGGCCGGTGCTGGTTATTGACTGGCTGAACGAGTCGCTTGGTCAGGTGTTCAAGGTCAAACGTGTTCTCGCACACGAAAGGACAGCGTTCCAAGACGTCCTCATCTGCGATGTCGACTTCTTCGGCAAAACCCTGTTCCTCGACGACCAGCTGCAGAGCACCCAGATTGACCAGGAGCTGTATCATTCAGCGCTGACCGAGCCCATGCTCACAGTGTTTAAACCCTCGAACATCTTGATTATTGGCGGCGGGGAAGGAGCCACAGCGAACCACGCGCTCAGACACTCGGACGCTGTGACAATGGTTGATATCGACGATAGACTGGTGCAGCTCTGCAGGCGGTATCTCCCCGAGTTTCACGGCGGAGTCTTCTCGGACAAAAGGCTGAAGACCGTGTTCACGGACGGCGCAAGCTATGTAGCGCATTCAGGCGATACATTCGACGCCATAATAGTGGATGGGACAGACCCCTCAGACAGGGGGCCGGGTGCGACGCTTTATTCGCAAGTCTTCTACAGGGACTGCTGGCAAAGACTTTCAAGTCGTGGGGTGTTCGTCACCCAAGCGGGGTCCTCCTATTACAGGAGGAAGGAGTTCAACTCAGTCAAATCCAGGATTTCAAAGGTTTTTAGGGACACGGCCGCCTACCACGTCTGGATTCCATCTTATGGCTCAACATGGGGATTCATAGTAGCCCGAAAAACCCCAATACCTAGAACCCTGCTACGTAGATCCGTCTCAGCAACGGGGTCGACCATGACCTAGCTTAAACGAGTTCCACACCTGTATTCGGACGCGGCTCAGGTGCGGAGGCCACACCCAACCCAAAAACTTATACGACTACATCATCCTCAACTCTGCGCCGGGGTGGCCGAGTGGTTAAGGCGGCAGACTCGAGATCAGTGGACCAGTAATCTGCTGGTCCTTTGGGCCGCGCGGGTTCGAATCCCGTCCCCGGCGCCTACCGACAGCGGGGCGTTCTAGTAGGCATTTTATCCATCCGCTTCACCATGAATTAGCGCTGAATTTTTTAACACCTTGGAAGACACAGATTCATACATCGCGCTTACATACGCTACGCTTTGGAAACGCTATGTTCAGGCGCCGTCTGAATCCATTCTTGGGGGATGTGGCCCAGGCTACCTCCGCGCTAGGTCTGGGCGGCATGCGGGCGCACAGCCGCCGGAGGCGTCAAACCCTTAAAGGGTGTGAGCAGCTGACGGATCCATGGCTCAGCTGACACTGGACGCCTTTGGCTCAGCCGAGGATGGGGTTTCCGGTTTGGTGGCTGACTTCCACATACATTCAAGCTACAGCAGGGCTACGAGTGCAGGGATAACCGCTTCCTCACTTGCCAGAGCCGCCCTTACCAAGGGGTTGAGTATGGTGGGTACAGGAGACTGCCTCCACCCAAAATGGCTTGCCCATCTAAAGAACAACCTCACCCAGGTTTCCGAAGGAGTCTATGAGCACAGCGGGATCAAATTTGTTGTGACAGGCGAAGTCAACAGCCACTTCCAAGATGATACGGGAAAAATTCACCGTATCCACTCAATACTGATCCTTCCAGGATTGGACGCGGCGACGGCGCTCGCAGACAGACTTTCCGACAAGGCTGGTCTTCTCGCGGACGGCCGGCCCACGGTCAGGCTTCCCCCGGCTGAGCTTGTTGACGAACTGCGCTCGGTAGACCCGGAGTCTGAGCTTGTACCTGCCCACGTGTGGACTCCATGGTTCTCACTTTTCGGTGTAAGAGGAGGCTTTGAAAGCCTCGACCAGTGTTTCGGGGAGAGAAGTGCAAGCATACACGCGCTGGAAACCGGTCTATCAAGCGACCCCCCGATGAACTGGAGTATAAGTGCCCTTGACAGATACACCCTTCTTTCGAACAGCGACGCACACTCCGACCACGTTTGGAGGATAGGCAGGGAGGCTAACATTTTCTCGGATAAATGCGCGTCCTACGCGGAGCTTGTGCACGCAATAAGAACAGGCGACGGCCTACTTTCAACCTTGGAAGTGCCTCCCGCATTCGGAAAGTACCACTGGAGTGGCCACAGAAGATGTGGGGTCTCCCTGCCCCCCGAGGAATCTGTTAAACGTGGGGGATTATGCCCCGTGTGTAACAGGAGGATGACGCTCGGCGTGGACGAGCGGGTTCACAGACTGAGCAACAGGCCTAGAGGGTATGTCCCAAAGGGCAAGCCTAGTTTCCGGTACACCATTCCGCTTCACGAGCTTCTCCTATACTCCTACAGATCCTCGAAATACACAGATCCCCGCGTGGAACAAGTGTATGAGGCACTCATCCGCAAATATTCTAGTGAGCTTAGAGTGGTGCATAGCGCCCCCCTACAAGAGTTGTACTCCGTTAACCCGGTCTTGGGAATGGCTATAGAGAAACTCCGTGACCAAACACTTCATGTTAAACCGGGTTACGACGGGGTGTATGGCGTAATCGACTTGGGGTGACGGCTAATCTCCATGCTCACGGTGAGCGCGAAAGCAATAAAGGATACGTCACCCAAACCCCTTCCGTGAGCCCTGTGACCGAGCGAAACGAGTATGAAATGGGTCTAACCGTAAAGAAGTCAGAGGACCTGTCAGGCTGGTACCAGCAGGTTGTTTTGAAAAGCGAATTGGCTGATTACTCGCCGGTCGCGGGGTGCATGGTTTTCAGGCCGTGGAGCTACTCTATATGGGAAAACCTCAGGGAGGCATTTGACTCAAAGATAAAGGACCTCGGGCACGCCAACGCATACTTCCCGCTCCTCATCCCCGAATCCCTGCTCAAACGTGAGGGAGAGCATTTCGAAGGGTTCATACCGGAAGTCGCTTGGGTCACAAAGGGAGGGGACACAGAGCTCGACGAAAAACTCGCTATCAGACCCACCAGCGAAACAATCATGTACTACATGTATTCGAAGTGGATCAAAAGCTACCGAGACCTTCCCCTTTTGATAAACCAATGGAACAACGTCGTCAGATGGGATACGAGTTCAACCAGGCTTTTCCTGAGGACGAGGGAGTTCTTGTGGCAGGAAGGGCACACGGCCCATGCCACCGAGGGTGAATGCGACGTCGAAGTGAGGACGATCCTCGACGTATACGCATGGGTGGCTAGGGAGTTGCTCGCATTGCCCGTGATAAAGGGTAAGAAGAGTGAAGGAGAAAAGTTTCCAGGCGCCGTTTACACCGCGACGATAGAAGCCATGATGCCCGATGGCAAAGCCGTTCAGGCGGGCACTTCGCACAACCTTGGCCAGAACTTTTCGAAGGTGTTCGACATCAGCTTCCTCGACAAGGATCAAACCAAGAAGTATGCGTGGCAGACTTCCTGGGGTATAAGTACGAGGCTGATTGGTGCGCTGGTGATGATCCACGGAGACGACCGTGGCCTCATAATACCTCCGCGCGTAGCGCCTGTTCAGGTGGTTATAGTGCCCATATATTACAAAGAAAGTGACAGAGCCGCAGTGACTGCTGAGGCGGACAGGGTGTCCGCCGAAATGAAAAAGACTGGGCTGAGGGTGAAGCTGGATGACAGAGACGACCGCACACCGGGCTGGAAATTCAATGAATGGGAGCTGAAAGGTGTGCCTCTCAGGGTGGAGCTTGGCCCAAGGGATCTCGCAAGGAAGCAGGCGGTGCTTGTAAGACGCGATACAGGTGAAAAATTGCCTACACCCATCATCGGGTTAGCTCAGTCTGCTGAGTCTCTGCTTGAGGCCATACACGGAAACCTGCTTGCGAGAGCGGAGAACACACTTAGAGGGTTAACCACTGAGGTGGCTAGTTACGATGAATTCAAATCGGTGCTCGACTCTAAAGGCGGGTTCGTAGTTTCAAATTGGTGCACTCACTTAGAGTGTGAAAGGTCTGTCAAGCAGGAGACAGGGGCAACAGTGAGAGTAATACCCTTTGATTCACGCGCGGAAGATGGCTCTCGATGCTTCAAATGCGGTGCCAAGGCAACTGTTAAGGCGTACTTTGCTAGGTCATACTGACCGCTTTGTCACCTTCGTTATGAGCTGAGCAGTAAGTAGATCAAACTCTCCCTTTGAACCAAGGAATTCGTCAGGAAACACTTTTGAACGAACCATAAGGGATGCGCAGGAGGCAGCCGCTGCAAGGGACTCGGCCACGGATAAACCCCTAATCCTCGAAACATAGTAGGCGCATCCGAAAGCATCTCCCGCTCCCGTAGGGTGCCTCTCCGTAACAGGCTCGGGTTTGAGTCGGTAAACCCAGCCGCCAGAATAGACGTTTATAGCCTCTCTTCCAGAAGTCAGAACAACCTCTTTAACCTCTCCGCACCCCACAAGTCTGTCCACGTACTCCGTGTACCCAGGGACATCCTCAGTGGATATCTTAACCGTCTCGAACCACCCTGGGGTTAGGCTTGGAGCCCTAGGCTCGACAACTCCTTGCTTAGTGCACCCCCTTGAAAATCCTTGAGCGTCTACACAAACCCTAGTCCCCCTTAAAAGCGGCTTCAAAACACCCTCAGAGGCTTCGGAAAAGGTAAACGAAACGTAGGCGCACCCCTCAGATACCTGTGCCTCCTCATAATATTTTGATGCATCGAGTCTGCTGAGCACCTTGAGTACTCTCCCCCACGGCGTATATGATATATTGAAGGAAGTCGTGGTCTGCTTGTGGTCCACAACCACCTGGCTAACGTCTGCACCTATATTTGAAAGGCCCCTAAGCCACCTAGGGCTGAAATCTTTCCCCACACTCGCGTATACAACTGGTTGAGCACCCATCCAAGAGGCTGCAACAGAGGAGTAGTAGGCGGGTCCCCCAGGAACATTTGCCCCCTCAAACACATCTACGGTGAAGCTACCTACAATCGCTATCTTCATTCAGTTGGCACTTTTGCGGGCGGCGACGCGTATCCGGGCTACGCCAGCTGATGGGTGATGGGCACCACGCTTATAAAAACGCGGCTCTTCCTTGCTACGATTGCGTTTTGACCAAGAAACGGAAGAACCGCGGCCGCGCCAAAGGGTCAAAGGGTCACGCCGAGTCCGTTCAATGCGACGGATGCGGCGGATGGGTTCCACGCGACAAGGCGATACGTGTGACGAGAACAATCAGTCCAGTCGACCCCCAACTTGCGAGGGAACTAACCAAGAGGGGAACAGTTGTCCTGAAATCCACCGTTGTTAAAAGTTACTGCGTGAGGTGCGCGGTTTACATGGGTATCAGAAGTCCACGTTCACGTGATGAAAGGAAGAGCGAGCTTGGTTGATGTGCGAAGATGGCTTACCAGAGGGCTGTGCGTAACACAACAACAAACCTCCTCTGGATATACGTTGTGGCCCTGCTGAAGAAAAGAAGAATGTACGCCTATGAAATAGGAAAGGAGATCCAAAGGGAGTTCGGGTTCAAAGTAGCTACCGTTACGGTGTACGCGGTGCTCTACAAGATGGAGCGTGAGGGTCTGGTCAAATCCGTTAAATCCAACGTGCTTCTCTCACCTTCCAGAAAGTTCTATGAGCTAACCCCTAGAGGAGCAAAGATATGGGGGGACGCCATAGAGTACGTGTCAGCCAAGCTATTAGCCCTCAAAAAGTTTGCTGACGCTTCCCACTGAGTCTTTTTCTCCTGTAGATAAGTCTCTGCACCACTGTAAAATTCGAGAGGATAGCTATCACCACGAATACGTACAACGCTATCCGGACAAACACGAGGCACTCATAAGAACAAGTCGCTCGGGCCTCTCTACTAGGCCTATCGAGCCGATCGATTTGGACCCCGCGGCTTCTAAACGCGCCCTTGTATAGCTTGTGAGAAGCGAACCCACTAACGCAGTCAACCCCACGACGTCGGGCAGCCCCAGGCCTATCCAAGCTGAGCCCATTATGAGTGCGTCACCGTATCTGTCCGCAACAGAGTCAAGTACTCCACCGAACTCGGTCTGAGTGTTGGTTAGCCTCGCAAGTGCGCCATCGAAGCCGTCCACTAGACCGCTCAAAGCCACCGCAAGTGCGCCTCCTAGGTAGAGGCGCTCGAGAATTAGCAATGCCGCAACAACGGACAGACCCAGACCCACGAGGGTAACGACGTTGGGGGTGAACCCCAGCTTAGCAAGCACCCTCGCACCTTTCGTAAAGATGCCCGACACAAGCGGCCTTATCCTGTTCAGCATCTTTGACAACCCATGTAGACCTGTTTATGAGTGTTTGGAGCTACAGCGGCACTCGAAAATCATCCCTGCCCACTGCTTCCGCCTCCGAATTGCCCTCCCTCATAAGGTGGAGCGACGGGTGAAACGCTTTTAACGGTTTAAATAAGAGCAGTCACATATATTATCCTGTAAGGTGCAGCGGTTGTCTCTGGTTCAAGCAATTGAAAGTTACTTCTCGGACACCGTGTTCGATAGACCCGTGGTGAATGTTGCCACCCAGAACTACGAGGATTTGGTGTCGGCGTTCTTCGCCCAGAAATTGAACGCCAAGGCCACCACTGTCTTCCTTCGAACTGGATTCGAAAACAACGGTTCACTAGAGATGATCAAGGAGTTCGCGGCTTCATGCGGCTGGCACTATCAGGTGTTCGACGCAAGCGAAAACTTCAGCCTCATGCATAGAAAGGTAGCGCGCCAAGATAAATATGACGCCTACCACAAGGCGATGCACAAAACCCTAGAACAGGTGGGTTCTAGGTTCAGGAGCAGCACGCTTATTTCAGGAGACCTTTTCAGTCCATCGTTCGAAGATACGAGCAGCGGCGAAAGATGCGTCAAACTCAGTGGGGTTAAAGTTCACACCCCGTTATGTAACAAGCCACTTTCTGCGTTGAACCAGGTCATCAATCAGATGGGACTGGACAGGCATCTCCCAGTGTATCCCCTGTCACGCGTAGGTTTGGCTTCGCAGTGCATAGGTGAGATAACCCAGGAAAAGGTCGATTTGGCCGCAAAGGGAGATGAGCTGGTGCAGTCGACGATGGGGGGCCCAGTGCCAGGGAGGCATTCGTTTACCGCCGTCGCAGACAGCAAAAAGGTGAGACCCAGGGACAAGAGCCTTATGGAAAACACGGTGTACAACTCTTTTAAAAATATTAATACATTCTTTACCGACATATTCGAACTGGAAGACTCTGTACCCACCGGTAAAACTGACGGACGCATGCTTCTCATAAACGTCAAGGATGATGCCGGCGACCAGTTCATACCAAACAGCGCTATGGTGATGGCACTCCAGCAGAGGATGGCTTCCTTAGACCACAATACTAGGGTGGGGTATTGCCTGAGCTCGGGTAACCCGGACGGAAGATACGTGATGATCGTGCGCTACTTTGAAAGCTTGGACTTCCGGGTGGCCATACCCTCCACGAGGAATTGGAACAAGTTACAGGAAGCCGCCAAGAAAATAGTTGAAGAAAACAACGAAGTCAGCTCCTGCTTTGTGGATCTATCCACCAAGCCTCCCGCCAAGGTTGGATACCTCTAGCCTAGCCCGCAAGGCTGAGAAGAGTTGTCATAAGTAGTTGGATCGTAAACGCGATCAACCCTACTAAAAGTATTCCGATAATAGATATCTTAAGTGAAAAGGAGAACTCTTTGCCGTCAGGTTTCCTCGCCAAAATTATTACGTCACGTACTTCTTTAAGCCTGCTTTTGACGGACACAACCCCAATTAGGGCATTTGGGTGATAAATGCCTTACGCCATACTGCGACGCCGCCCGGCTTCTGTGAGTTGAATGTTCGTGCGAACATGGCTACGTCCTACCTTTGGATGCTGATTAATTGGATGCTGATTAACTAGATTAACCGGACTGGCCACCCTTTTTCATCTGCTTTCTTCACCAGAGCAGTCCGCAAACTTCCGCGAAGCCCCTTCTTGTCTATGGTGACTTGGGTGGAGTATGGGCTACTATACATTGGAGCCTCCGATACGAGTGACAAGGTCTCGTCGCTGATCGCGTACTTGGAGATTATGTGGCCCACGCACAGCTTGTTCTCCACTGCGAATCTTGTGAATTTCTCAGCGTAGTGCAGCCCACCGTAAAAGGTTGAGGCAACGCACCCCACGTCATTATGTGTGCCAAGGCCTAGTGTGACACAGCGGGCAACGTAACTGAGCACCTTATCATCGGTCCACTGCTCTGGACCCACACCTATCTCAACGAACACCAAAGGTTTATCTAGGGAAGTGGGCCCGTGGTGGGTTGCCTCAAGCACAACTGGCAACGGCGAGACTGCGTCTGTTAGCTTGAAGAGTATCGACCCGATCAGACAAGGTGAAGCCAAACCCAACTTCCTAGCCTCGCCTCCTAGCCTCGCCTCTCCGGTCGGATTACCGGTGGAGTGTAGGGTTATACATGGTACTTTGCCCGAGTGCCTCGACAGGAAAATGTACGAGTCGGCGGGGGGTAGGTCACCCCTATCCGCGTATACAGGCTCCTTATCAATCGTGCAAAAAACAGTGGAAAGTGGAGACACTTCTTCGGCGGCTCCACACTCCTCAACACTCCTCTCTAGGTAGGGGCGCATACACATACTCGCAGGGTCAGCGGTGCTAAAAACCAAGCAAACCGTGTACACGACAACACCTCAGAACAGCTTCTTAACCAAGGCATCGACATCGAACGGCTCAAGGTCGTCGTAACCTTCACCTAGACCTACGGCGTATACGGGTTTACCAAGCTCGGTTGTAACCGAGAACACCATACCTCCTCGTGAGTCGGCGTCGAGCTTCGTAACCACGACGCCGTCTATCCCCACCGCCTTGTCGAACATCCTGAGCTGGTTAAGGGCGTCATTGCCAACAAGGCCGTCGCCCACAAACACCTTGACATCTGGCTTGGCAACCTTCGATATCTTTTGCATCTGAGACATCAGGTCTGCATCTGTCTGCATCCTTCCCGCCGTGTCTATCAGTGCCACGTTGAACCGGCTCGACTTAGCTTCAGCTATGGCGCCGTACGCAACCGAAGCGGGGTCAGCACCGTATCCGCCGTCAAACATTGCTATACCTATTCTCTGGGCATGCATTCGCAGTTGCTCGATTGCTCCGGCGCGGAAGGTGTCGGCTCCGGCAACCATCACCTTCAAACCATTCTCTTTCAGCCGATAGGCTACCTTCGCAATCGTGGTGGTTTTACCGCTTCCGTTAACCCCGAAAAACAAGACAGTGCAGAACCCTTTCTCAGCCACGACACTTTTTACAACCTGAGAAATGTCAACGTGGTTCACAGACCGCAGCGCCTCGACAAGCGTTTCCCTTATCGTGTTTTCTGTAAGGGATTCTATGTCGCTGAACCTCTTGGCTTTAAGGGCGGAGAGCCTCTCCCTCAACCTGTTGCATATACTCTGGGAAACATCGTAGGGTACATCGCTTTGTATAAGTCGATCCTGGAGCTCCGCAAGCGCCTGTTCGACCTCCCTCTGAGACAGCCCCCGTGTGGAGACGGCATCGGCGAACTCGGATAGAGCCTTCTTTAATGAGCCGAGCATGCTAACCCGCTTGCTGCAACTCTTCGGCTAGCCTCGTAATTTTGGGTTGAAGCAACTGCAGCCTCTGAAGGACACTTGAGTATTGTTTGGCGAGCTCCTCCGTCTGAGACCTGACTAGGCCGAGTCTCTTGTTCAAGTATTCAGTCACCCCTGTGGGCGACATCTTTGCATAGATGTTTTGGCCGAGCAGCACCAGGAGTTTGTCTATGGATCCCAGCCTCGAGGCAACCATAACCCCGCTTCCCACCGGCACAAGTGCCTCACGGTCAACAGCTTTCTCAGAAAGCTCTCTAACGCTTTCCATGGTCGTAAGGAGTTCCACTTCGGCCGCTTCGATTACCCTGATCTGCTGCTCTATGGCCTGCGCCACCGTGCCCAAGTATTCGTATTCGCCTGCAAGCTTTTGAAATAAAGCGTACTTGGCCTGAGGAGTTGTTGCTTCTGAAATAGCTTCTCGCCGCCTCTACTTCTCCAAATACTGGCGTATCAAAGGATCCGACACCGACTCGGGATCGGTTACTTCTTTAACCGACTCAACCTTGATCTGGTAGCGCTTCAACCTGTGTTTGCTCCCAGCAGCGAAAAAGTGTTCTCCACCGCGTTCATCGAGTTGTGAGCAATAACGTATTTTTGAAACGCCTGCCAGTCAAGAGACCTTTTCATCTCCCCGTGTACCTCGTACACTTTAACCACTTTGCCAGTCACAGCAACATCACCCTATAAGCCAGATTCGAGTAGTGTTTTCAAGCTCTAACTTAAGCCTATTCCGAAGCGAAGCGCCGCTGCTCAGCCACCTCGGCTACGAATCCGAAAGCCCCAGAGCAGACTCAATTTCGGCTAGTTCTACACCGGTGCTGAGTTGACCCACCAGTACAACCTTGTCGTTGCATATGATTCCGCTTCTGACGTAAGGGTAGCCCCCGTTAACTGTGACCCGTGACCCCTCAAGCTTAGAGGTTGCCTGAATTATCTCGAATTCCTCATCCGTGGTCTCTGGATGGCACACGAACCCTTTGTTATTCATCGCAAGCGACGACCCAACGGTAGAAAGACCTGCCACTGTGGTCGTGAAAACCTCAACTCCAAGGGTGTCCTCTATCGCTGAGACGAGGCTGCTGGGAACTCTGGGAGACGCATAACCCACTCTGGAATTTACTGCAACAAGGTTTCCCAGCGCATTCACCTTGGAAGTGGAGACGTGGACGTTCAGCCCCTTAGACCTGATAGCAGAAACTGTTTCTGGGTCAGCGTTGTAGGGTAACACCACTCCGTAGTCGTTGCACACGATCATTATACCAACAGCGGATATGTTTCCCAGATCGACTTCGAATCGCTCCAAGCCGACTCTGCCGGATACAGCGTCAAGCGACCCTGCGCGCCCCGCTCGGGGAACAAAGAGAAACCGGTTGTTTGCCTGTGCAAAAACACCTATGTTCTCGGTGTTAAACAGCTTGACGCGTTCGATCGTCAAACGTTGTCTCTACCGGTATTCAGGTACACGTACACTTTGTTTTCCTTGGTTTTCCCAACGTGGATAGATATTCTTCTTGGCGGCTTCTCGATGCTCCGTGCCCAAATATAATGATTAACCGCCTCGTCGAGGTGTACATCCTCACTTTTCATGTGTTTAGAGACAAATTTTCTGAGCAGGTTAACGGCGCGCTTGGAGCGATTGGATCTTCCAAGCCAGTACACCTTCTGTAATGGGACCACGTAGTCACGCTCAACTTCAAACTTGAGTTCTTCAGCCTCCTTCGGCTTGGCCTCTTCCTTGTGTTCCTCCTTAGCGGTTGAAGCCTCGTCTTTCTTCTCATCTATAGGCTTCTCGGGTTGTGCCTCTGGCCGCGACGCCTCGGGAGACGCCTGCTCTTCTTTAGACTCTTCTGCCACTTCCTTAGGCTTCTCTACTTGGGCTTGTTGCTCAGACAAAACCAACACCTCTAGGGATGAACCCCGCTTGATCTTCTATAGTTTCGTTTCTTGTCGTTACGCCTTAGCTTTCCGCCGGTTTTGGCAGTTACCCACACCGGAATATTCTGGTTCGACTTCATGTAGCTTCCAAGCCTCCTTTTCTTAGCATGCGGCTTATGCACAGCCAATTACACTTCACCCTTTCTCCTGAACGTTATGCTTGTCTCCCTCGAATTGGAGGAGGCTATCCTATACAGTAGCTGTTTAAGCGTTGCGTCGTTGATTGGCCTGTCGAGCCTTCCTGCCTGGTAAAGACCTATGATCTGGTCCTCCAAGAGTCTAGCGACAGAGGGCTTAACCATTCTCACGTTCTGTAGCCTCTGCCTCGCCTCCGTTGTCAAGGCCTGCCTAAGCACCATCTGGCGTCGGGCTTCTTCGGCTTCAAGCTCAGCTCTCTGAGCCGCCTCCTGAGGCGACTGCCTCTGCTGCTGTAGACGACTGAGCTGCCTGCGTTTAAGCTCTTCAAGTTCCTGGTCATCGTAGCCTGCTTCGTATTCGCTCAAATCTACTCCCCTACATAGAGGGAAAGAAGAGGTTCCTTGCTTACAGCCGAGGAGAGAAGCTCATCCGCTACCTTCCTAGTTAGCACGTAACCCTGCATCGACAGAACCCTCATCTTCTTAGCGTCGCGTTCAACGAGGCCCGCGAGTTCAAGCGACTTCAGAATCCTCCGTACGTGACCTCCTGCCGCGGGAACGAACTTTTCAGGCTTTCTACCTGTGGACGCCTTACCGCCGTAATTAACTTCAAAATCCCTTAAACCCATGCTTCCCTTAAGTGCAAGCTTCCTCATTATGGAGGCGCTTCTGGTATACCACCAGTCAGGGTCAGTCGGCGGCCCAAGCCTAGCTGGGCAAGTTTTCACGAACTTCGCCCAGCTCGGAGGGGTCAACTGCGGATAAGATGAACGCAGCTTGGCCGCCAAAGCCGATATAAACTGGCTATGGCTTACCGCGCGCACCCTGAGACGTGTCGAAGAAACCTCGCTCAATGAACCTCTGAGTGCGTGAAACAACTTTTAATGGTATAAGCTTTACTTAAACCTGAAGTTTGAAGGCAAGCGCTGGGGACGGGATTTGAACCCGCGCGGCCGAAAGGCCACAGGCTTAGCAAGCCCGCTCCCTACCAGGCTAGGAGACCCCAGCAGTGGCTCCCCCTGATAACCAGAGGCGCTCCAACATTGGTGGGCAGCCTTTATCCTTTGCCCTTTAGTTCGAGAACGTGTAAAGTCGAAGGTCAAGCTGCTCCCTCCCGGGCCTGACTCGGTTCCCCCCGTTAGCCGGCCAACGCCTCCCTACAGAAGCGTTCACCGGTCCCTTACACCCCTCGACCACGGACTGCATCGAAAGGGAGCCCCCCTTTGCTGAAAGCCCACCGGCTCTCAGGAGGTTACTGGCATCCGCGTGTCGTCCATTTCGGACTTGGAGGGAGGACGAGCCCCTCTGCCCTACCCGAACTAAACTATCTGTGCGTGACTTATCTGTTTTTGTGTTGTGTTGTGTTGACTCATGCAGGCTCGTCTCAGACTGGCTCGGGGTTCAGGCCACTGAGTCTTCTGAATTCCTGAATGTACTCACACACCTTGCATAGTTTACGGCTTGAGCTCGTGGGTTCCCCGCACAGCTCACACTTTGCATACAACCCGCCCGCCCGAGCCACATCCCTCAGTTTGTCTTCGAAGTTGAGCAGCGCATCGCGTGAACCGCTCACGTGGCCTTCAAGCTCAAACAACACCTCTCTCACCTTGTCTCTCACGGTATCCCGGGAGTAGGGGCACTCAACCGACTGGAAGCCGTAACCGCGTAGATAGGCGTATATCGCAACCTCCCGCTCTGAAAGCCTTCGCAGAGGTTTTATCCTGCGCACAAGTTCATGGGTTCCCTCCGCAGTCCTCAGCATCCTCTCGAGGTCGCCTCTAAGCACGTTCATTAAAACAGTCTGAGCTTCATCGTCTTTGTTGTGTCCGAGCGCTATCTTGTTGGCGCCCAGCCTCCTAGCAGCCTCATTCAAAGCCCTTCGCCTAAACACGCCGCAGACGCTGCACGCAGATCCGTTCTGGACCCTTAGTCTAACATAGGAGTCAAGCGTGCCACCGAACAGCTCCCGGTAGCTGTACACGTGTAGTGGAACATTGAACTTGGCCGCCACCTCCCTGGCGTAGCCCAACGCCTCCTCCCTGTAACTGGATTCCCCTGTCGATATCCCTTCATCTACCGTGGCCGCCACTAGGTTTAGATCGCGCATTTTCCTTGCAAGTCGTCCCAATATGTCTGTGAGCACAACACTGTCTTTCCCACCTGAAAGACCTATGAGAACAGTATCTCCCGAAGAAAGCATATTCTCGTTCTTCATTGTTCTCACAGCCTTCCTGTACACGTGCCTGAGAATACACCGTTTGCAGTAAACAATGTTCGAAGACCGGTCTAGGTAAACAGGTTCGGCGCCACAAGAGCACCGCGCCGATCCCAGGCTCATAAGCTTCCTACACTCATATGGTTAATTAACTTTACACAGGGAGTGAATTGTCGGCCACGGCAAGCATAGAGTCCAACGCAAAGCAGATAATACAAAACATCCTCAACCAAGCGTTCTCTTTCGCTTCCTGGACGATCACCCAGCTAACCAGAGAGATCCTCGCAATAATGCAACCTGTCTCAGTCTTGGTGTTCCTGGTGGGTCTGATACTTTGGATGACCGGCCTTGAACGAAGGGCTGGTAAAAGACTCATGATAGGAGCCGCGGTGATAGGTTTGGTGTCAATCATACTCTAACCCGCCACCTAAAGCGCTCTTTAAGCCAAGGAGTAGCCACCTTCAACCCCCCCTTCGATGGACGGGTATTCATTGGGGTGCGTATCTTAGGAATGCTGCTGCGCCGCCCATGCCCGCGAGTTGCTCGCCACGTTCGTGGCGATCCGAAATTATTTCAACCTTGCCTCCGTATTTTTCTACTGCTGACACAACACGGATAGAGCGCTCATGGCAATCCCTGAGTGCGCGGGTAGATATGAGTAGTGTGTCCACCGCGCCCTGTTCAGCTGCTTGTTCAACTGCGTCCAAACCCAAAATCACCTTTGTGTTATTCGAGGCAGCCTCCTTCAAAACTTCGTCAAGCAGCCTGATTTCGGCTGAGAGCCTAGCATCCTTTAGAAAACCCTTCTCAAACATGGCGTTCACGGCTTCTTTTATGCCGGCCGCCCCGGCGTATGGGGCGTCAACGGCTGTAACCCTTATCTCAACTCCTTCGGATGCGAGAAGAGCCTTCACCGCCTGAGCTACTTTCTGCTTAAAGTAGCCTGGACCCGAGAAAACCACGAGTCCTCTTCCGCGAACGAATCTACGTATCTCCGAAGCCATCTTTGCAAGCTGCTTTTCAATCTTCTCCTCCTGCTTGGGGTCACCTTTGCCTGGTATGCCCGTGTCCCATGAGGCTACGGTCTCCACACCGTAATCCCAAACCCTGCCAATCGCCACCTCATGGTAGTCGACTGACACTATGAGCACAGCATCCCCGAGCCGCTCCTTCCCCAGTTGATTCAGCTCTTCCTTGGTCCACGCCTGCTTTGTCACAGTAATGACGCTTCCGCTGTCGACGACAATGGTGTGGTATGACCCCAACACCCCGAGTTCATCGGGGTCGTCCACAATCTTACCCGTAATCCGCAGCGTCTCACCAAATGGCTCGAAGCTCACCTTCTCAACCCGCACGGTGAGTTTGGTGTTCACCCTCTCACCTCTCTCCTCCCCGTTGGGTGAGCGCGTCATCCTGGTGGTCTTAGAAGTTACTAAGGCGCCGCGCGGGACAACGGTCTCTAGGAGCCAGAGGTCATTCGGGCTGGTCACCTGCACGGTGACCGACCCCGTCTTTGCATCGTAGCCGATTACACGCATATTCAGGGGGAAACGTCTTCGAAGGTCAGGGTCACCACGCCCGCCGGCCTCCTAACAACGTTTCCAAGCCTGTTACCGATCAGGTACTGCACCGATATGTCCCCGGCGGTGTCAAGTATCCTCTGACTTATCACGCCGTCGAACACTACGGCGTAAGGATTCTTACCCGAAAGTTCCTGAAGCTTATCGGCCATCTCCTTCACCGATAGCCTCGCAATTTCGTTCAGCGACTGGTCGAGCACCACCGCTTCCAAAGTGCCGTATAGATCCTTAACGTAGGCAGCAATCTTCTCGGGCACAGGCGGCCTCTGCTTTTGCACTACCTGTTGAACCGCCTGAGCCTGCTGAACCTGCTGTACTGTCGTCGGCCTAGGCTCTTGGTGCTGCGATTCGCGGGGAGGCTTTTCCGTCTGCACATGCTGGCTTACCGGCACTTTGGACATGAGAGACTTCATTATCTCTTTACCTGTGAGCTCCTCAACCTCCTTGCCCTGGGGTGCCCTCGCCACGAAATCGATCTCGGCGACCTCGAGAAGACGCTTCAAAATCAGGTCGCCACCTCTGTCACCGTCCAGAAACACACATGTCTCCTTGGTTTTGCAAAGCTCGATAATTGTCTTCGGAACCCTTTCAGCAGCTCCTCCCAAGGAGATGGCGTTCTTGTAGCCGTACCTGAGCAGGTTGAGCACATCAGCACGCCCCTCAACTAGGATAACACTGTCAGACTCATCGACCTCTGGGCCGGCGTCAAGTTTCTCGGGGCCGTACTCGATCAGCGCCGCCTCCCTGACTTTGCCCAGAAGGCTCTGCAGCATCTCCCTGACGTCAACCTTCTCCTGTTTCCTCTCCCAGTTCTCAAGTATCTCCTTCGCCCTGACGATCACCTTGTTAACCTTCTCCATCCGAGTGTCTTCTATGCCGTCTAGGGTTATCCTTGCGGTATAGGGGCCGATTCTATCTACGTTCTCAACTATTGAGGCGATAAGAGCAGTCTCAGCTTTATCCAGATTCGACGGGATCATTATTTTACCGTAGCTTTTGTTGTCCTTTACATCCAAGTCAACCACTATGCGCCCGATCCTCCCCTTTTCGAGGAGAGCCCGGAAATCATATTCCTCGTTGAACAACCCTTCAGTCTGGCCGAATATCGCTCCGATCACATCGCTCTTATCAATCATTCCGTCAACTTCGCAGCTGGCGTTAATGATGTATTTAGCAGCGCTAGGTGAAATTCCACCCATTATCAATCATCAGTGTCTCGGTAATCCACGGATATTATAAAGCTTAGTTAGCCGGAGAGCGGCCTGTCGCCCGGTCTCTGACGCCGATGCTCACGGTTGGGCTTGACGCCACCTCACAGCGGTCCTCGAACCAGGCTTAGTCGGCCGCTCCCCTAGAGGAGGACTCGTCCCTTCAGAATTTAACTTTTACCCGGCCACCAGCCCCGATTCTAAGTCAACGTAAGACCTTTGAAGGCCATTTTGTGAAGTTCAACCTCGAACAGCGCCACCGGGTAGTCTATACCCATTTCCACTAGAACCGACGGATCCACTTCGCCAATGAAGCCCGCCGCTGACCCGCCACTCTTCAGGTAGGCGGATCTACCCCTGATAAAACTGGGTACGTGGATGTTCTCGAACTCGGCGCGGTAACCCGTGTCGCGGCAGAACGAGTTGAACAGTTTCTCGACCGTAAGGGAGTCGGCGGTGTTCGCGCTTATTGCGGCCGCAGCATGTACTGCCTGAACGTATTCGCCGCAAGAGACGTACGCCACCGCGCCCACCTCGTACACCTGAAGAGGCTTGGGCTTGGTTTGGTTTCTGAACACAATCCAAAGCAGCCCGGGGTAAAGCCACGCCCTCAGACGGTTAAGCTCCTTCGAGTACGGGTTTGAAACCCGCACGTAACCTATTTCAGGGAAGGGGTTTGGAGGCTGGTTTTCGGAGGTAAGTAACAGGCTGTTGAATTCCACGAACCCAAGAGAGGCCAAGCTGTTTCTCGCGGCAGATGCAAGCCTCGTCGAGGGCTGCACTCCGCCGATAGTTGCTAAACTCGGCCGCTCTGGGGTGAACCCGTTGTACCCCGCCATAACCGCGACGTCCTCGACCAAGTCGACATCATCTATCAGGTCAACCCTGTAGCCTGGGACATTAACGTGCACTGCACCCCCAGCAGCCGCGGCGTCAAGCCTAGACTTTGAAAGATTCTCGACGACGTCTTTAGCAGTGAACGACGTCCCCAGTAGCCTGTTGACGCCACCTACACTCAGCCTGAACTTCCTGCGGGGAACCACCTTCAAACCGGTTATCGCCGGCCGGCAAAGCGCACCACCGTACTCGCAGATGTTGTACGCAACCATCTCACACGCCGCGTGGGTCAGCCTTCTATCGGTTCCGGTGACATCCACGATAAAGTCCGTGGTGTTCTCCGACACTTGAGTGAGCTTGGCGTTTATGATCGGAGGCATGGAGAGCACCTCGCCTTCCTCGGTTGCGAACACGGGGTATTTCGCGCAACCCTTCAAAAGGTGGGCGTATTCAACTCCTTTATCGGTCGAGGTTAGAATGTTGTTAGCATTCATCGGCGCGTCTCCGTTGAGTGGAGTGAAAACTATCTGAGACGGATCACGTGCTTGGTAGACTAGGGCGTGGGATTGTAGGCGGGAGTAGTCGTGCACACCTATCGCGAACTTAACCCTACCAGCGGAAAGAGTAGAGTGGAGCTTCTCCTGGTAGGCGAGAATGTCTCCTATAACTTCGGCGTCGGCTTTGACGCCCTTTACTACTAGGAAATCACAGTATGGGCGGATACCCGAAAGCGAGGAAACGTCGACTCTTACGGTGAAGTCTGTATCCGCCGCAACATACTTTGGTTCACCCTTTTCTACGCCGAGGTAACCTTTGACCGCCCGGGCAAGCCCGGAGGCACACATCATGTCAGGCCTGTCAGAGGTGAGTTCTAATTCGTAGTCTTTTCCGCTTACACGCATCTCCCCTTTCAGGTTGAACACGGCCTCTTCAAGTAACTCGGGTGTTACATCACCAATCAGCTTCCTCAGCAGACTGGAGCTTATTCTACATGTGGGCAACTTTCGCGGAAGCCTCCTCCTTAGAAACCACGGCGTCCAAGTCCTGCGTGATTAGCTCTCTAATGTCGGTTAAGCCGTAGTACACCATGGCGAGCCTCGTCACTCCAATCCCCCAGGCGAGAACGGGAAACTTGATACCAAGCGGTCTAGTCACCTCGGGTCTGAACACACCTCCAGGGGCAACTTCGATCCAGCCGAGTTCGCCATGGTATGCGTAGCCTTCAACTGAGGGTTCCGTGAACGGGAAGTAGCTAGGCTTGAACCTGAGCTTGGTGATCCCCAGACTTGATGCCAGCGCCTCGAGGAAACCGAGCAGATTCCTGAAGGTGAGCGACGGCCCACCCACTATGCCCTCACACTGGTCGAAGTCTGGGAGATGCGTTTGATCGATTGCGTCCCGCCTGAAATTCCTGTCTATCGTAAAGTACTTGAACGGGGCCGTAGGCTTCTCCGCAAGCCTGCGTGCCGAAACCGCCGTTGTGTGTGAACGCAGCACAAGCCTACCTGCGGCAACAGCGTCCCAGCGGTAACCCCACCCTTTCTCATGTGCTCTACCCACTCTCAAAGCGGCCTCCCGGGAAGGGCGTGGCCCGAGCCTAACGTCGCTAGAGACCGCGTAGCTATCATGCTCCTCTCTAGCGGTGTGGTTCTGGGGTACGAAGAGGGCGTCGAAGTTCCAGAACTCGTACTCCATATAGGGGCCGAGCATCTCCTCGAACCCCATGGATACAAGGATTTCGCGAACCGTGGATATGAACTCCTTGTAGAAGTGGCGTTTACCCCTGAGAGCGGCTGTGGCTTCGCTTGATCCGAACGCATAGGGTGGCAGCGTGAACCTCGAGTAGCTTCCGGCGGTGATGTCCCTATGGGTTAGGGCCGTGTGAACCCGCGTCTTCAAAACCTCATGAACGGACACGCCCTGGGCAAGCCTCACCCTCACACTACTTGCTTCTCTCACCTCAACGATTTGCCTGGCCTTCAGGTCCATGTATTCGTGCGGAACCTCGTCAAACACCAGCCTCCCCTTTTCCCTCAGCTTGTCGAACGCTTCCGACAAATCCCTCTTCTGAGCGCTTTTGGTAAGGATCCTACCCGAATCCGAAGTTGTGAGGCGAAGCATGCCACGTCTGAGACCCCAGGCCACTCCGGCCTTGAAATCGTCGGGTGAGAGCCCGGAACCGGTTTTCGCAGCATCAATCGGAACGCCCTCACCCACGTATTCATAGAGAACGTCTTCGGGCAGCTTCCCAAGCTTTTCGCCCCTTTCAGTGAGACGAACTTCGTAGAGCTTCGACTCGGAGCGCTGGAGCAAACCCTTGCTCCAGAGCCCTTCAACCGCGGAAGAAACCGAGGCGACTGGCAGCCGGGTGGCTTCACACAAATCGTCAAGGGAGAACTCGCCTCCTCCCCCCAAAGCCTTCAGAACCATGGCTTCGGTCTCAGTTACCCCGGCGCTCACGCGGTCGGCGTCACACTCCTTGCCACGCGTTTACCCAGCATGTCTATTTCACCGTTGAGTATGCGGGTGGTTGACACAGGCCTACCATCATAAGCCTTTACAGTGGGAACCAACACGATCTCAACCGGCGGAAGACCCCTTGAAACCCTCTGAATATTTATTTCACAGGCATAAGGCAGATTTTCTTCGCTTGTAACAAGGTGAGAGTAGCCTGAGTCGGATAAAACTGGTCCCGCGTGGTCGAGTAGTTTAACCACCTTCGGATCCACTCCGAACTTCATTCTGAAGAACTCGGAAACTCTTCGGCTCCTCGCTTCGAAGCCGGGGACCCCATGATACTTGGCTATGAGTGGCTCAAAGGTGACGCCCACCGTGACCTCTCCTCCCAGCTCAACGCACTTTTTGAAAAGCGATCTATGCCCGACGTGAATCACTGCAAACGTGCCGCCCGTAGCAACTTTACCCGACCCCATTACCCATCACGCACCCACGTCGTACGGTGTGGTGCCGTAGCCAGCCATCCTCCAGCCTTCACGTAGCTCAACCAGTGCTTCTCAAGAACCACAGTATTTAAGCACCACTTAGAGGAGCCGAACCCTGCGCACCCACCGCCACGGGCTCCCCGTCTCCAAGGGAGGCGCGTGCGCTCGGGCAGCCAGCCCAGCGCCCCTCCAAGGCGGGCCCGGAGGGATTTGAACCCTCGACCTACGGCTCCGAAGGCCGCCGCCCTATCCATGCTAGGCTACGGGCCCGGCACACCTATTTCCAAGGACGATTTAAGCTAGGGGGACTGCGCCTGCAAAAACAGTTAAGACTACCCCGTCAAACCACGGTGCATGCGCGACACGGTCATAATCAACTATAAAACTTACCCCTCAGTGGCAGGCAAAGAGGGTCTGAGACTGGCAATCGAAGCCACGTCCGTAAGTAGAGAGTTCGGCATCGAGTTAGTAGTCGCCCCCAACCTTGTGGATACCTCCCTCTTCTGCCAGGCGGGTGGACTAACAGTATTCGCCCAACACTGCGACCTTGGAAACAGAGGTAACATGACCGGCAGAGTGACCCTTGACTCCCTTAGAACCGTGGGAGCCGAGGGCTTGCTTGTGAACCACTCCGAGTACCCTCAGACAGACTCGGAAATAGAAGAGTTGGTCATGCAGGCACGCCAAATGGGGCTTAAAACCTGTGTATGCGTCCCCGATTCGTCAAAGCTTGAGGCATACGCTCGTCTCTGCCCAGACTACCTTGCAGTCGAACCCCCTGAGCTGATAGGGGGCGACGTGTCGGTCTCAAAGGCTCGCCCCGGCCTCCTCAAGGAGGCGTTTAAAGCGATCAGGTCTTCGTCTAAAACAACCGCTCCGTTATGCGGTGCAGGCATAAAGACCGCTGAAGACGTCAGCGTTGCGAAGAAGCTGGGCGGCTCGGGCGTGCTCATAGCAAGCGGGTTCGTCCTCTCAGACGACCCAATCTCTCAGCTCGCCAACTTAATCTCCGGATTCTCCGGGTAACTCGGCTATCGAAGACTCGTAGAAGTATTCTCCGATGTCCTTCTGGTGCCTGTCCAAGTTGCTGCCGACCTTGTTAGCCCGGGGCCTCCCCGTCTCCTTATCCCTTCTAAACGTAATCCCCAACCCCTGCAGAAACCGGTTAAGACCCTCCCTGAGCGTGGTGGTTTTGCATACGTGTCCACGCACACCCGGCTCACCCTCGACCACTATGAGGTAGTCCGACACATAGTCTATCATAGCCAGGTCGTGGTCCACCACAAACGCCACCGCATCCCTGTTTTCCACGTTGCGCCTTATCGCCTTGGACACGAACAGCCGCTCCTCTACATCCAGGTAGGCGCTGGGTTCATCCAAGAGATATACGTCAGCGTCAACGGCTAGGCTCAGAACAGTGGCAACCCGCTGCAGCTCCCCTCCGCTAAGTTCGGAGACGTTCTTCTGGGTCAGCCTGTTTATCCTGAGCGGCTCGTATACGTCGGTCATGAACGCGTTTTCATCAAGCGCCTTACTCGCGTATTTTGCGAACATCTCTTCCACGGTGCCATCGAACTTGGGTGTAAGAGTCTGAGGCTTGTAGCTCACACTTACGCTTCTACCTGCAAAATAGGCCTCTTTAAAGTAGGCCTGCAGCCTCGATATAAAAGAAGTTTTACCAACGCCGTTCTCCCCCACGAGACCCACGGCTGTGCCCTTGTATACAGCCCCCGGCTCGACGTCGAGTGTGAAGCCTGAATCGTACGACATCGAAAGCCTGGGCCACTCAAGTGGACGCGTCTGGGGTGCCTTATATTCTGAGGAGCGCTTCCTGAATATGATGGGGTTCGAATGAATCTTCATGTTCTTGTCCGGCAGGTAGCCTGTGAGCATCGCGTTGATACCCGTGTTGGTGGAGTAGGAGTTGGAGACGTAGCCATACGCCCCCGCCTCACCATACACCACTACCACGTAGTCTGAAAGGTAGTCGAGCACCGCAAGGTCATGCTCTACTACGCAGACATACTTGCCCTCCGAGGCAAGCCCGCGTATTAGCCGGCTCATCACAAACCTGTCGCGTACATCGAGAAAACTCGCAGGTTCATCGAAGAAGTAGGCGTCGGCATCTGTGCCAACCACCTTGGCGATAGCCGCCTTCTGAAGCTCCCCCCCGCTAACCACATCCATTGTTCTTCCAAGCACGTTTGTGAGGTTAAGCTCCCCAACGATGCGGGGGTCAACCCCTGCAAGGTAGTCTGATACACGCATGTTGGTTTTAAGGTGGTCAAGGTACTGGGGTTTGACAACCACCCTGAGCTCCCCGGTATAAAGATCGGTGAAGTATCTTTGAAGCTCCTTGCCCCTGAAAAATTTTATCACACTGTCACGGGAAGCGTCTTCTGAACCCAAGTTAGGCACGAGTTCGCCCGTCAAAACCTTGAGCGAAGTGGTTTTACCCGCGCCGTTTCTGCCCAGCACGCCTACCACCGCCCCCTTCTTCAACGTGGGTAGCCAGAACAGCGTGAATCCACTCGACCGATACTTGTTCACAATCGTATCAGACCATGAGTCGGGGACGTTCAGGATGGTTATCGCCGTAAACGGGCACTTGTTCACGCATATCCCGCAGCCGATGCACAGATCCTCGTCGATCTTTGCCTTCTTCGTCGAAGGCTCGATCACGATGGTTAGAGGCTTAACCCTTTCGACCGGGCAAACACGAATGCAGAGATTGCCGCACTTTTCGGGCTTACACTGCTCCTGCTCAACGCTTGCTATTCTCATGGTTCTGCTTGTCCAAGCGGATGGCTAGTCGTCCGAAGACTCTTCCTCTTCCTCCAGATCGTAGGATTCAAGGAAGGCCTCCTTCTGCTCTTTGTCTACGCCTTCCTCGTCGGCTGAGTCATCCACCACTACGTCCACTGATTTGCGGACGGGTATCACCCTCTCAGCCTTGGTGTTTCTGAACGGGGCCGTGTACCCGCACTTAGCGCAGTAAAGAACAGTCTTCTTCTTGTCTTTACGCGGGACCATGACCCCGCCACACTTCGGACAGTACTGCAATCCAATCTCCCTAGACGCGTACCGTGAAGATAAAAACGCTACTCCCCCGAAGAATCGTCGAGGGAGGGCTCCGAATCGTCGTCTAGAATGTCGTCGTCGAGGTCGTCGTCGAATTCCTCATCGAGCTCGTCAGCGTCGTCTACGTCTTCCTCTTCACCAAAATACAAACAGTAAAACCTCCAAATTCGGCGTTAGGTCGACTACAAATATTTAAACCCTGCTCACGCACATCTACAGCAGAGGCGAGTGCACCACGTCAACACAGTCCACCCAGACAACTTTCATCCTCTTCTCGTACGTCTACAAGGAGGCCAACGCCTCCTACGAATTCGAGGACGCGCTGGCGGAAGCCGGAATAGCGTGCTCGGTTAAACCAACGCAGACGCCGGGTCTCTTGATTGCAAAAGCCGAATCAGACAAGTCCTCGGTGTTCCAGGCGCTCGACCGAGGTGCGTGGAGGTTCTCCGCGTTGCTGAAGGTTGCATATTCCACATACAGTGCAGCCTTAGTAGACCTTCCACAGAGGCTGGGTGAACTCTGCCCCCTGCTAAACCAGGCGGTTTCCAGACGCGCTTACAGGATCACGGTTAGAAGAATGCATTCCCAACAGGCCAAAGACACCCTGATAAGGGGCCTCGCAGCGTGCATCGAGGGTGAGGTGGATCTAAAAGAATACGAAGTGGATGTTACAGTTTACAACGTCGGGGGAAGACTCTATTTTGTGTTCAACGCCTTAACCGATGAATTCGTATCCGAGCGGGCAAGGTTTACATCCGGCCCCGGGGATCAAAGTTTGGATAGAAGCGACGAGTTGACTCGTGCTAGCTGAACCCTGTCTTCCGGGCTGAGCGCGGCGTATCCCAGTTTGACTTCCACCCCCACACCCACCCTTTCCTTCGCCTTAGTTTCTGGCCCATCTTCCGCCACGTCGCCTCCCTTGCCTTCACCCGGTTCTTCTTCGCCTCCGAAAATTTTCATGAGGTAGCAGTATTTCTTGGAGCACCCCGCGTTCTTCATACTCACGATTTCCGACACCCGGGTGATGCCTGTCAGACACACCACGAATTCGTAGTCAAGGTGTTTGGATATTGAGAAGCCGTTCATCCAGCGTATGCACGCATGGTGGAACGCCACTACAAACAGCCAGGGGTTGACCTCTCTATCCGAGGAGAGCGCCACCCAGCCCTTCGGCGCCTCCCCCCCTATGTTCGACTTCAGAACACGGAGGCCGAAGCTTCTATTCCCTAGATTTACCTTTAGCATCAAGCACCATTTCCACTAAACCAGTTAGGCCCGCATCCACACCGATTTCGGAACCAAGTCTGGAAACATCTGCTCCCGGCTTAGCCTTGGGTGACAGAGTTTCAACAAGCTCCCAGGGAAACACAACCCACTCAGACACCTCTTTGAAGAAGTAGTCAGGCACAAGCTTAGACCAAGGCTTAGTGTAGAGTGTAGCGGTCCTGAACTTGGTCGCCCCACTCCTCCTAAGTGCGTCGATGATAGCGATCAGGCTTGAGCCGCTGTCTGATATGTCGTCTACGAGCAACAGCCGGGAGTCGATCAACTCCGCTGGGACATCCTCAAGAAGCCTCAGACTGCCCTTCACCTCGTTGTCATAGGACTCGATCTGAACCGACACCAACCTCCTCACCGAAAGGAAGTCGCTAAGCAGCCTAGCTGGCACCCACCCCCCCCGAGCAATGCCCAGCACGGCATCGAATCCTTCACCTTTGATCTTTATCGAGGCAGCGATTCTGGCAGTAGCTTCATACACCTCGCCCCACGTCACCGGAAGATACTTCGGCAAGCTACCCACCATGCACCACTGGCACGACTGTTATGACGTCTTCGTCACGAAGCCTCGCGCCTAGCCCGCCACATATTTCTGCGTCGACCCCGTTCAGGAGGACAATCACGTCCCTTGAGACACCTCCCCTTTCAAAAAGCCTGTCACTGACACGCTGGTCGCCCGAGTATGCTTCTCTCAGAGCATCTCCCACGCTTACTTCGTCACCCAGCTCCACCAAGAGTTCGCCGCGTCCACCCATGTTCAGCCATCCCATACCCTTAACCTTGACCTTCACGGCAGAGTCCACCAAATCCATGCGGGTCAGCGAGGCGCATGCTCGTCACGGCTCAGCGCAGGTCAGCATAACATCATACCCGCAAAACAGCGTCATACAAGATCCAGTTGCTCTTCCTGCGGCCTCGATCTGGTCTTCAGGATCCTAGTTACGCTGCCAGTCACCTTGTTGAGAGTCCTCTTTGAGTCGGCGTTTATGAGCTTCTGAACAACAGGTTTGTTCTCTTCAAACTTCAAACTGAAGACGTCAGGGTAGGCATCCACAAGCTGCTTGGCTACCCTCTTAATCATCCTTGTCTTGATATTACCCATTTGCAGTGTCCAACACCACCCCCACCCATATTTATGTTCTGTCGGGCCAGCTGACTTCTACCGCCGAACCCGTTTTCCTTTCACCTTTTCACCGCGTAAAGCTAAAAAACCCAAATTAACCCATTCTTCAAAGGTGAATTTTAAATGGCTTCTGCAGTACCCTCGCTAGGAGGAGCCCCGGTACTAGTTCTGAAAGAAGGATCTCAGAGATCACAGGGCAGGGAGGCCCTGCACTCCAACATATCAGCAGCTGTAGCCGTGGCCGAAGTGATCAGGACCACACTCGGTCCCAAAGGGCTCGACAAAATGCTTGTGGATTCCCTTGGTGAGGTAACGGTTACCAACGACGGCGCCACGATTCTAAAGAACATGGATGTGCAGCATCCCGCCGCCAAACTCATGGTTCAGATATCCAAGACACAGGATGATGAGGTTGGAGATGGGACTAAATCCACCGTGGTGCTCGCGGGCGAGCTTCTTAGGCGCGCTGAAGATCTAGTTGAAAGGAAGATCCACCCCACAATGGTGGTCTCTGGCTACAGGAAGGCCGCGGACATGGCTTTGAACGCGATTAAGGATATAGCGAAACCGATTGAGCTCACAGACAAAGCCACGCTTGAAAAGATAGCGATGACCGCTATGAGCAGCAAATCCGTCTCGGATGCGAGGGAGCACCTCGCCGACATCACGGTCAAATCAGTCCTGCAGGTGAACGAAAAGCGGGGCCAGAAGGACTACGTTGACGTTGACCTGATACAGGTTATTAAGAAGCAGGGTGGAGGAGCGCTGGACACCCAGCTGATTATGGGTGTGGTGATCGATAAGGAGGTTGTTCATCCTGGTATGCCCAAGCGTGTGGAGAAGGCTAGGATCGCGCTTCTGGACACCCCGCTCGAGATCGAGAAGACCGAGATAGACGCCGAGATCAGGATAACCAACCCCGAGCAGATGAAGGCGTTCATTGACCAGGAGTCCTCTATTCTTAAGGAGATGGTTGAGAAGCTTCAGAAGGTTGGGGCGAACGTGGTGATCTGCCAGAAGGGCATCGATGACATCGCCCAGCACTTCCTCGCCAAGAACGGCATACTCGCCGTAAGGAGAGCTAAGCAAAGCGACATGGAGAAGCTTAGCAGAGCCACGGGGGCACGCGTGGTCACCAACATAGACGACCTCACCTCGAACGATCTAGGCCAAGCCGAGTTCGTCGAGGAAAGAAGGATAGCGAACGAGAAGATGCTCTTCGTCGAGGGATGCAAGAACCCGAAGGCGGTTAGCATTCTCATACGCGCAGGACTTGAAAGAGCAGTGGATGAAATCGAGCGTTCACTACACGACTCCCTGAAGGCTGTTGCGACGACCGTAATGGACGCTAGAATACTGCCGGGCGCCGGCGCAACTCAAGTTGAGCTAGCAAAAAGGATCAGGGAGCAGGCGGCGAAGGTTGGTGGGAAAGAGCAGCTCGCTGTAGAAGCGTTCGCCGACGCGCTTGAAGTGATACCTAAAGCGATAGCGGAGAACGCCGGGCTCGACCCCATAACTGTAATAACCGACCTGACTGCGGCCCACTCAAAGGCGGAGGGTGTCGCCTTCGGAGTGGATATCAACACTGGTAAACCCGTGGACGCGTTCAAGAAGGGTATCGTTGAACCAGCCAACCTCACTACTCAGGCAATCAGGTCAGCCGTGGAGGCTGCGAGCGCAATCCTACGCATCGACGACGTGGTTGCTGCGGCTAAGTCGAGCGGAGCCGGCAAAGGCGGAGCGGGCAAGGGCTCCAACGACAAGGGAGAAGACAGCGGCTCTGACTGAACCCTCCCCCCCATTTTATAACAGAGGACTTTTTTTCGTAGGCTTAGGTTTGTTCGACGACTACGGGCTGAGTGCGCGCGCGGTTGAGGTCATGCGCGCCTCAGCAGTGGTTTTCATAGAGCAGTACACCTCGGCTATGCCGGGGATGAACCTGAGCAGGTTGGCCTTCCTGATAGGGAAGCCCCCCGTCCCCGTCTCCAGACGTGAGCTTGAAGAGGAAGGGGGGAAGAGGGTGCTCGAGGAAGCTTCGAAGGCACCTGTGACGCTTGCGGTGCCAGGGGACCCCTTCGTGGCCACAACCCATGTGACCCTGCGGGGGGAGGCAGCCCGCGTAGGCATCCCAACGTTCTATGTTCCGGGCTCCTCGGTGTTCAGCGCAGCCTACGGAGCGTCGGGCCTCCAGGTTTACAGGGCTGGTCCAAGCTGCACAGTGGTTGAACCCACCCCCCTTTATCACCCTGTTTCTCAGTATCAGAAGATACTCTCCAACATGGCGAGCGGGCTTCACACCCTTGTACTACTCGACATAGCAGAGCCCGGGTTCGCCCCCTTGACGTTTGCGAGAGCCGCGAGGCTATTCACAGACTACCTTGCCGCGAAAGGTGTTTCTGGGAGAAGCATTGTGGCAGTGGGTCTAGCGGGTCTGGGGTCACTTGGTCACGTGGCCGCAGCGGGTACGCTTGAGTCGCTGAGCTCAATGAATGTTGAACCCATGCCTCAGTGCATGGTTGTACCGGGTGTGCCCGATGAAGCCGAAGCGAAAGCTCTAATTGAGCTCGGCGCTTCGAGTCAGGAGATCGCCGCCCATGTCGCAGCGTGTAAAAGAGTTGGCTGAAAAATACTCGTCCAACGTTGAGATAGCTCTGAAAACACTGAAACTCGATCCAAAGACAAAGAGTCACGTCTCAGACTACCTTGCGGATTCAAGGCACTACTACGCCAAGGGGGACTACGTCACCTCCCTCGTCGCTTCGAGCTACGCCGAGGGCCTCATAGACGGGGCGTCGCTTTCCCGGGGAGAGCCCACAAGGTGGACCAGCACGACAAGGAAGGTGCTCCTTGTAGGCACATGGGATATAGTCCACCCCGGCCACATAGAGTTCCTCTGGAGGGGGAAAAGGCTTGGGAAAGTCTACGTGATCGTGGCGCGCGATGAAAACGTAGCCGCCTCCAAGGGTCGCCCACCACTGATACCTCAGCGCCAGAGAGCCGAGGTTCTCAGGAACCTTAAGCCCGTGGACCACGTTGTACTTGGAGACAAATCGAATTTCCTGAAGCCCGTTGCAAAAATCAGGCCCGACATAATACTTCTGGGACCCGACGAAACCTACCCCGTAGATAAGCTGAAGGTAGACCTTAGGAAGATGGGTTTGCGCTGCAGGGTGATGAAGCTCTCTAAGCGTTTTACAAAGTATCCGCTTAGCAGTACATCCCAGATAATTGCGAAGGCGGCTAAGCTCGCTAACCCACTGAAAGAACGGGGGTGACGAGCACCCTCGTGCCGTCGGCTATCCCCAGCTTCTTCTTTATGCTGAACGGCGCAATCAGCTCTACAACGTCGTCGCCGTAACGTGAATACTCCGGGAAAAGCGCCACGCACTCCACAACCTGGGAGCCCAGCCTGAGTATAGCAGGGTAGGTTAACACCAGCCCGAACCTCCTGTTACCCGTCCTGAAACCGTTTACTATCTTCGAGGGATACATCCTGAACACGTCAAATGCGTTTTGATCCGCCTTCAGGTTGAGCGTTCCCAGATAGGGTTTGAAGCCGTAGATCAGCTCGAACTGCCGGCCGTAACCCCTCAGCTCAAGGAAGAACCTTCCCTCGCCCACGCCTGAAACAACGGTTGCCCCAAGCTCCACCCTAGGAAGCGGAGCCGTGAACAAGTTGAGGAACCGCCTGAGTTGGCCACGGGCGAACTCTGACACAGTGTACTCGAAACCTGCAGAGCCGGTGCGCTTATCCACGAGGCCAGCTTCAACGGCGCGGCTGAGTTTGCGTGAAGCCGCCTGCTGGGAGACTTCAAGCATGCTTCCCAGCGACGACCCCGAGATCCTTACGTAGCCGTGTAGCCCGCCGAACTCTACGAGCGCAACCACCACGTCGGCGTGATCAAACCACCTCTTACCCGACTCGTCGAGGAACTTCCTCTTCAAAGCCACCAAGCCAGTCTACCTCCCCTTGTTGGCTATGTGCGCCTGAGTGAGTATGAGTCTGGTGTCGTCCAGAAGCCTCCTGTCCACATCCACTTTGTGCCTCAGACCCTTCACACTCTGTTTAGGATATTCGAAGGACATCACAAATTCGAAAACCTCTTCCATGCGCTTGAACACGGTTTCCGCCTCCCCCAGCTGATCCCCCCGCACCAGGTCAAGGCAGAGCCGCCTCAGCTCCCCCACGAGGTCCGCGAGTCCGAGGAGGTATTCATCGGGTTCGACTTTGAACTCGGTGTAAGATGGAACCTTCCCTGTCTCAACTACTTGTCTAAGGCACGACGCTTCAACGTATTCACACAAGGCGTCGCGTATAACCGCAAGCCTTGAAGCGTAAGCGTGTTTCGCGCTAAGCTCCCTCACTCTTGTTATCCCGGTCTCCGCCTCCCTCAGCTTGGCGTCGCATCCCTTGAGGTCGCCTCTGTGAACCGCGGAAATCGCGGTGCCGCACGCCTCTATCACCACAGAGCACACCTCGGACACTTCTTCCTTTACAGACATCTGTTCCTCAAGAAGCCTGAGTAACTCAGTTCTTTCGCTAGCTGTGTCCATGCAAGATCCAACTCAGTTTTGGGCGCCTATGGGAACGCTTTCCTCCCTGCAACCCGAAGCGTCCACGTACACGACGTCAACTCCGTCACCTGAGCCGATGTCTCTTAGGCTCGCCCCACGAACCGCGGCGCGGGCAAGCGCTCCCGCGTCGTCTAGGGACGCGTGGGGGTCGTATCTGGATTCAAGTATCCCTATCGCTACCTGCGCCCCCGAACCTAGGGCTGCGTAGCGGTCAGGTAGAACCGATCCAAGCGCGTCAAACGTGTAGAGATGCGGGCCACCTGAGTCGTAGCCGCCGAGAAGAGTCTCCGTAAAGTAGGGTGTGAACCTCGCTTGGTAAAGTATTGTGCTGAGAAGCCTGCCAGCAGAGGCCACGCTCATCCCCCCGGGGTTGTCGAGTTCGTAAAGCGATACATGAGCCCGCAGTCGCCTTGACAGGCTCTGCATATCCCCAACCAGGCCGGAGAATGCAACCGCAAGCCGGTCGCCTACCACGTACACCTTCTTCGCAGACTTAGAAAGAACGGTGTAGCCGTAGGAGAACCTTTTCTCCGAGGCAAGCACCACGCCGGCGTCAACCACAACACCTACAGCCGTGCCTCCCACGGGGAGCTGATTGGCCATGTTCTTCACGAACACAATCGAACCCCTGATTTAACTTTAACTTACGCCCACCTCTTTAACACTGAAACCAATTGGTGCAGATGCACTCGGTGATCCGCGACGTCCTGAACAGGCTGAGGTGGGATGAATCGCTCCGGGGGGAAGCAAGGGTGTGCTACGTTAGTAGAGAGCACGGCGTCGAGAGACTCGTGGACGTGAATTTCTCAGAGGTCACCGATATATCCAAGTCCTACTTCAGGGTGGGGGAAGGAGTGGACGCGAAGTACATCCCATATCACCGTGTTACTTGGATAGCCGCAGGGTCGAAAGTTCTTTGGCGTTCGAGGAGATGGGGTGAGCGGATTGGACGAGGCGGTGTATCGTAACCCATTCAAGGCTTTGGGTGAAGTGCCCACAGAAGAAGACATAGAGAACTCACTATTCCGGAGGGTGTTCAACGTCAACATATCAAGCAGAGCTGAGGATAGGAGGAAGGCGCTTGCCACCGCCAAGGTAAACCTGCTTGCTAGGCTCTACGCCCAGCGGGTAAAGAAGATTACGCGGATTGAGAAAGAGATCGGGGAGGCCCACGCATTCCACGTGGAGCTATGTGACGCCTCCTTCCAAGGAGGGTACGATGGTCTGATGGCTGACCTCAGACTTATCGCGGGTTCGGCGCGTATCGTCAACAGGCTCCAAGTCAAGTACGCCTCCATGATAAGGCGCGACCCTGCCCACGCCGACCGCTATAAAACCGAGTTCCTAGGGCGCGCAGGCTCTGTTGTCAAAAGGCTAGCCCCAAGCTTCAGCAACGTGAACGCTGCGTACGCCGTGCTCAAAGAACTTCCCGATCTAAACAACGAAGAGTTCAAGGTGGTGGTCGCAGGTGCCCCCCATGTTGGAAAGTCTTCGCTGGTGTCCAAGCTCACGAGCAGGAAGATTGAGATAGGAACTTACCCTTTTACAACTAAGAAGATCAACGCGGGTACAGTGGACTCGAAGGGGTCTAGGGTGATAGTGTTCGATACACCCGGCCTCCTCGACCGCCCCCTCCACGAGAGGAACCCCATCGAGCGCAGGGCGGTGAGTGCCCTACGCTACCTTGCAAACAACGTGGTGTTCCTGATCGACCCAACCGAACGGGCAGGCTACTCTGTGGCCTACCAGGAGTCGATCCTTTCAAGTGTTAAGGAGCTCATACCCGACACTGAGGTGCTCAAAGTATACACTCACGCGGATAGGGTGAGCCAGATGCCTGAAGACGAGTGGTGGGTTTCAAACGTCACAGGGTACGGGCTGGACAGGTTAAAGGCGTACATAGTATCCAAGGCGGCGGCGTGGAGGAAGCACAGGATGGCGAGGAACATCTCAGAATACGTTGAACCATGAACCCTCAAGGTCTCCACCCCGAAGCCTGGTAGGTATACTTGGGCCCAAGAAGTTAGCAGGCTGGGAAATACGGGTGCTCTACGGGCCTTCGAAGCCGCAGTTTGGGCACCTGTAGTTGGTACCCGTCTTCCTGCACCTTGCGCAGCGCCAGATAACTATGACTCCGCACTTGGGGCACAGGAACTTCGTGCCCTTTTCAACGAGTATTATAGGCGTCCTGCACGAAGTGCAGATGGGGAGGGCTACTTCCTGCGCTGCGTCTGGGCGTGACATGGATAGGCGATGAGCAGCGAACACATATAAAAGCTCTAAGCGGAAAGAAGCGAGGCCGCACCCTCCCTAACTAGGTTCCACAGCACGCCTGAGTGGTCGTCGAAGTCCGACTCCCTCAATACCATCTGCGTGGCAGGCGAACCGGATGCGACTTCGAGCATTCTGTCCTTAATCGAGCACGGCGTGGACAGTATCAGACGGAACATCGCTTCGGTGAGCCTTAGCGAGCCTCTGAGGCGCCTGTGCCATCGACGGTAGTCTGCGAGTGTGAGGTCTCCGCGCCTGAGGTCAGAGACCAAGGTCTTAGCGCCCATCATTCCAAGCCCGAGTCCACCACCTGTCATAGGCTTCACCTGACCCGCCTCATCTCCTAGGGCGACGTAGTTAAGCCTCTTCACCTCTACCGGGGCACCTCCTACCACCACTCTGCCGCCGAAGTAGCCTTTGACTCGCCCCGAGACGCCGAAGGCTTTGAACAGCGTCCTCAGTCTTCCGGTGAGTCCTCCAGCATAGGAAGCGAGGCCCACCTTGGCCCATGCCCCTGCGTCATACGGCGCGATCCACCCGAAGTAGCCGGGTATCCCACGTGAAAACAGCACATATACCGAGTCGGGTTCGAGTCGAGAGTCAAGTTCAACCCTCGCCTGTAAACCCGGAATAGTTCTGAGGCTGGTGTTGGCGGCGGGGCCTCTGGCACCCACAACAAGGTCGAACACGCGTCTGCTCCCGGGCCACGCTACACCGTATCCGCCTTTAACGGGGACGACCGAGGCCCTCGACTTGAGCTCGAAGCCCACACCCGACGAAGAAGCCGCCTCGTAAAGAGCCGCCTCATACCCTGGCCTATCCATCATCACTGCTTTGGTCACCCCCGCGGAGAACCTGTGAACGCCTCCCTCTCCAGCCTTTACATACCCCCCGGTGTATCCGGCGAGCACAAGTTTTTCGAGCTCAGGGTGACCCGCGGCTTCGAAGAAGTCGTGTCTGACTATCCCTGTGCAGTGTTCGGGGAAACCCACGCGCGGATGCTCTTCGAAAACCGTCACGCTGTAACCCGCTTGGGAAAGCCCGCATGCAGCGAGTAAACCTGCGGGTCCTGCTCCGAGCACGGCTACATTCAATGGGTGTCACTGACAGCTTAAATTTCAGATATTTAACACTGTGGTCATGGCTCACGCCGCCGCGCCCGAAGACGAAGAAGAATACAAGCAGGTGATGGTTGTAAGGAAAGACCTAGAGTTGGGCTGCGGCAAACTTGCAGCCCAGGTCGCCCACGCCTCACTCGGTAGCTACGAAGAGTGCAGGAGAGATAAGCCTCACTGGGTGCACAAGTGGTCTCAAACCGGGTCGAGGAAGATAGTGGCGAAGGTAAAAGGCGAACACGAGCTGTTCGAGCTAATGTACAAGGCAAGGTCGGAGGGAATCCCGTTCTACGCGGTAAGGGATGCTGGACTCACACAGGTCCCCCCAAACACCCTCACATGTGTGGGCTTCGGCCCCGCACCCTCTTGGGCAATGGACAAAGTCACGGGCGAACTGAAGCTTCTATGAGCGCCTACGCGTTTCCCGAGATACCCGGGTGCACCAACTGGATAGGGGCCCGTGTCCGCGTAGAAGTCGGCGGCTTGCCCGAAGACTTCAAGGTATGCGAAATACACGTGTCGGGTAAATCGGCATGCGTAAGCAACATCTCCACTTCGATCAGTGAGCATGCGCCCCCACGGGCGCCGGCAACACTCACTTTCGGAGTGCTAGAGAAAAGGGACATATCCACGCTTGACGCGGTCAGGGCACTCGCAAATCGCCTCAACGTACCGCGGTCCTCTATCGGTGTGGGCGGCTTGAAGGACAGGCGTGCAGTCACATACCAGTTCATCACCGCCCCCGGCCACGTGCAGGCGCTCACCGTGGGATCCGTCAGGTTCACCCCTCTGGGGTACAGGAGCACACCCTACTCTCCGAAGGAGGTGTGGGGCAATGGCTTTCAGGTGAACCTCACCCATACCCTTACACCTGTAGAGGCACGCAGCCTCGAATCCAAAGCACCCCACCTCAAGGTGCCATCATTCTACGGCCACCAGCGATTCGGTGCAGCCGACTCCGACACCCATCTCGTAGGTCTGGAAATCGTCAGGGGAAACTATGGTCGGGCAATCCAATTCATACTGGGTGGGACCTACGGCTGGTACGAGCGTAAGCTAGAAGCGATGCTCGGGGAAACTCGGGACGAGGAGCAGGCGCTGAGGACGCTTGACCCCGTGGTTCTCAGACTGTTCGTGAACGCCTATCAGTCCTACGTCTTCAACAAAACACTCTCCACCCTCCTCGGCGAGTATGGCTCAGTTGAGAACATTCCCTGCCACGTCTACGGCGTAGCCGACAGATACGGCATCGTGACCGCGTTGAAAACCAGCAAACCAGCCAGCGGAAGTGGACGGAGCGGCGCGCAGCCCCCGACGCAGTCGGGGCGAGGCGTGTACCCGATGCTCGAGATACCCGGGTACTCAACACCCGGAGGCTCGGTTCAGGCGACGATTATGGCTCAGGACGGCGTTGAACCCTTGGACTTCAGAAACACCGTCGCAGGAGGGTTCCGTGGAGGATACAGACCGGTGTACTTCGAAATACGCGGGTTTAGTGTGCGAACCCAGCCCCTGTTCGCCGCCACGGCGTTTTCGTTAAGGAGGGGCATGTACGCCACCGTGGCGCTACGAGCGCTCCTAGCCGAGGACTGAATAGGCCAGAGGTTTCGGCTCGGTCTACCTTAGCCCCTTTAGCCAAATCTGGCTAAAAGAAGGGACCCATATGAATGAGCGTGTAGCAGGATTCACGGAGGCGTTGCTTGTGGTGAGGCACTGGCTCAAAGAAGCGCGTCAAGCACGTGAACCGCGGGGGGACGCCTTGCAGCGCGTTCAGGCAAGGCTTGACCAAACCCTGGAGCTACTGCAGGCCGGCCTAGCCGCCGAAGTCGAGCAGGAGCTGAAGAACTGGTCGAAGTGAATTCGTCGTCTAACCGAGCCTGCAGAAGCATTGCCCGCCGCCACCGAGTCTACCCCCGCTTGAATCCCGATCCCTCCACAACCTCTTTGAGCTTCTTAACATGCTCCGCGGCAAGTCTTCCCCGGGGTGTGAGCGAATGCATCACCGCCGGCCCCTCCTTTGAACGCCTAATCAAACCCAGTTCCTCTGCAACCGCGGCCGCCCGGGCGACACCGTTTCCGTCGATACCCGTCTTTCTCTGGATTTGGCCGGCGCTTAGAGGCGCGGGGAACACGTCCAAAAGCGCTGCAATCACCTCCTGCCAAAGCTCAAGCGGCCTGTCTTTTCGTCTAACCATTGAGACGATGTTTGGAGGCATGCCATTAAGCAACTCCAAATATAACGCTTAATACTTTAAATGTTATAGTGTAACCGTTGATACATGGCGGATACTAGGAGGCGCACGTCGATCACTCTACCACGCTCATCCCCCACGGGGCGGACGCCCGCCGCAAACCGGTCTGGGCGATGCGGCTCCAGCGTGGCTGAGCTACCCCACCCCGCAATTACGGGGATGAGTTGCACAAGGCAGCGCGGCCACAGGGGCGTCCACTCCTACAAGCTCGGTGACGGATCCTGGTTCATATGGGGAACAATCTCGGCTGAGGAGATGGGTAAACCCCGCTCATAGCTGCGCCTCCCAGTCAAACGTGTGCGTGCATACGCCTCCGCCACTTGAGCCGAGTCACATGGACGAGGCGGTTCACCGCACCAGCCGCGGCGTGTTCCAACCTAACCCCGAATCTGGGGAGGGCAATGCGCCGCCAAGCCCGCATCTACGGTGTTAGCGTGGATTGAAGAAGCTTCTTACGTTGGGCCGCGTAAGATAGTACAGGATTATGATACTGATCACCGTGCCCACTGGGAACGCTAGTAGGCCTATTATCGCGAATACAATGGCTACGAGCCTCGCCCAGCCCTTCCCCGAGTAGAGACCCCAGGCAATTCCTAGGTCTATAAGCGCCAACACAACGAATAGTCCCCCGAACACGCCAGCGAACGCGCCTACCGAGAGGAACAGAAACCCAGCAAAGAAGGCGGGAAGCAGGCTTGCGAGTGCGTTGAGCACCCACAGTGCCGCAAGGATAGTAACCCCCGTCGGCCTCTCCTTGGCGGTAGCAGAGGCCGCGCCCTGCTGGCCGAGGTAAACAGAACCTTGGGTCTGCGTCCAACTCTGGCCTTGGCCTTGGTTCTGGCTCTGACCTTGACCTGGGCTCTGAGGCTGAGTCTGCAGACGGGTGCCGCAGTTTGCGCAGAAAACTGCTTCAGCGGGGTTCTCAGCTCCGCAGCTCGGACATTTAGGCGCCATTGAAGACAAATAGGATCGTTTAACACCCTACCCGAAATCCTATTTAAGGCAAGTGGGCAATATTCAGGCAACCGCCTTCGCAAGAAGCGTCGTTAACAATAATCTATCTTTGCCATCCTAAGCGTCCATTGTAGCCGGGCGAAACAGGGTCTCGCAGGCTTCCGCTGGCGGCCAAGTAAACACTCAGAGGGCCGCAGGCGGGATTCGAACCCGCGATCCTCGGCTCCACAGGCCGATGCGTTAACCAGACTACGCTACTGCGGCCACGACACGCTGAGCCGCGGCTCGTGGCTCAGACTCGGCTGGGTCTAATAAGGAGTAGCACAAGGCACCGGGCTACCCTTGGCTAAGCCAAGACATGCGAGCCGCTCAGCCCGTGCACCGCCTTCTCCCCGGCAGGGAAACCTAATCAGATGCCTCGGAAGCTCGTGTTGAGACCTTGTCACTTAAGAAGCCTTAGCAGTCTAACCCCTGCGATCCACTTAGCTGGCGGCCGCCAAGTAATATTGTGCCTCAAGGATCTGAGAGACCTGCCCCACCCCGTGAACCTCTGAGTAGGGATCGGTCCGCGAAACCGGGCCTCGGCGCCCGCGTGGATTCGATAGTGCAGGGCTTGCCATAACACGGTCAAGGGAGGAATGGAGGTGGAAGCACAAGTTTTATCTTAAGCTAACCTCTGAAGAAGCAGCGGTGGGCCCGTAGCTCAGCCTGGTAGAGCGGCAGGCTCATAGGCTTTCGCCGAGAGACCTGACGGTCAAGGGTTCAAAAGGCGTAATACCTGAAAATCCCTTCGGGCCCACCTACAATAGTGGTGCAAAACATTTGGGTAGTAAAGGCAAAGTGGTTGTGGTTGCTAAGGTGTTCCCAGCTGGCGTTGAAACCGACCGCGTGAAGCTTGCGGATGAAATCAGAGCAAAGCTAAACGGCATAGCCGAAATCAAAAAGGTTGAAGACGAGGAAATAGCGTTCGGGCTCAAGGCCCTGAGAATGCACATGGTTGTACCCGAAGACATAGAAGGTGGAACAGACGTGATCGAGAACTCCGTGAGCGCTCTGCAAGGGGTAAGCAACGTCGAGATAACCCACGTCTACCGTATATAGGAGGGGCGCGGATCAGGATGGGAGACACCAGGTGCGTAAGACTTTTTTATTGTTGAATGAGACTTCAGTGAAAGGTGAAATTGTTTGTCGGCCTCCGATAAAAGCGTGAGTCCTCTGCCACCGGACGACGGCTCGGTGGTTCTTCGTGTAGCGGAGGCCAAGCAGAGAGATGTTGGAAGAAACAAGGTTCGAGTTGACTCCGACATCATGGCCAAGATAAACGTGGGCATCGGAGACGTTGTAGAAATCTACGGTAAAAGGAAAACCGTGGCGATCGTGTGGCCCGCGTACGTCGAGGACAAGGGAACAGACACGATCAGGATGGATGGGTTGATCCGCAAGAATTGCGGCGTCAGCATCGGCGACAAAGTGGTCGTCAAAAAGATAATCCCCAAGGCGGCGTCGTCGGTTAAGCTCGCGCCTTCATCCTACTCGATAACCGTTGATCCACCGTTCATATCCTACGTCAAAAAGAAACTCGTGGACTACCCCCTCGTCGAAGGAGACACCGTGCTAATACCCGTGCTCGGACAGGCGATATCGTTCACTGTGGTGGCGGTCAAGGCAACTGACGCCGTGATGGTCACCGAGAACACCCAGATAACCATACTCGACAAGCCCACCGAAAGCAGCGGCGTCCCCCGCGTCACCTACGAAGATATAGGCGGAATGAAGGATGTGATACCCAAGGTGCGGGAGATGATTGAGCTTCCGCTACGCCACCCCGAGCTTTTCAAGCGCTTGGGAATAGAGCCGCCTAAGGGCGTGCTACTCTATGGTCCGCCGGGAAGCGGGAAGACGCTTCTTGCGAAGGCGGTTGCCAATGAAACCGACGCTTACTTCGTGGCCATCAACGGCCCTGAGATAATGAGTAAATTCTATGGTGAAAGCGAGCAGAAGCTCAGGGAAGTGTTCGAAGACGCGAAGAAGCACGCACCCGCCATAATATTCATAGATGAACTCGACGCCATCGCCCCTAAGCGTGAGGAGGTAACGGGCGAAGTCGAGCACAGGGTTGTCGCCCAGCTTCTGACACTCATGGATGGACTTGAAGCGCGCGGGGACGTGATAGTGATCGGCGCAACCAACCGCGCAAACGCCCTCGACCCCGCGCTGAGAAGGCCTGGGAGATTCGACAGGGAAATCGAGATAGTTCTACCTGAAAAACAGGGTAGAATGGAGATACTTCAGATACACACGCGCAATATGCCCCTTGAAAAGGACACCGACCTCAAGAAACTCGCGGACATGACCCACGGCTACACCGGCGCAGACCTCGCAGCCTTGGCAAGGGAAGCTGCAATGAAGGCGCTAAGACGCTATCTGCCCGACATAAACGTTGAGCAGGAAAGCATTCCGCCAGAGATACTTGAGAAGATGACGGTTAAGATGGAGGACTTCCTTTCCGCATACAAGGAGGTCGTGCCCACCGCCTTACGCGAAGTGTACATCGAAACCCCCGAGGTGCACTGGGACCAGATAGGAGGACTTGAAGACATCAGGTCGCTGCTCACCGAGTCGGTTGAGTGGCCGCTCAGGAACCCCGAAGTGTTCGAGAAGTTTGGGATAAGGCCCACGAAGGGGATACTGCTCTACGGCCCGCCGGGGTGCGGTAAAACACTCATAGCCAAGGCTGTTGCAACAGAAAGCGAAGCCAACTTCATACCCATCAAGGGGCCGGAGGTGTTCAGCAAATGGCTGGGCGAATCCGAGAAGGCGATCAGGGAGGCGTTCAGGCGCGCAAGGCAGTCTGCGCCGTGCATACTCTTCTTGGACGAGCTCGACGCCATGGCGCCGGCAAGAGGCGGAGGCTACGACGACACCGGAGCCACGGAGCGCGTGGTCACCCAGCTACTAACGGAGCTTGACGGCATGGAGAAGCTTGAGAACGTGGTGGTGATAGGCGCAACCAACCGCCCAGACATCTTGGACGCCGCGCTCCTGAGGCCTGGTAGGCTGGATAGGCTCGTGTACGTGAGCCCCCCAGATGAGAAGTCAAGGCTCGAGATACTCAAGATATACACGAAGAAGATGCAGGGCGTGGATCTTGAGAGGCTGGTCGAAGCAACCGACGGCTACAGCGGCGCCGACTTGGAGATGCTATGCAGGGAAGCGGCTCTGAGCGCGCTACGCGAAAACATTTCAAGCACCGAGGTGAAGTGGGAGCACTTCGAGCAGGCGATGAAGATAGTTCGGCCCTCGATAACCGAGGAAATGCTCAGATACTACAAGATGTGGGGCGAGCGGGCGAGGCAGCTCAAGGGCAAGGAGCAGCCGCTTATGAACTACGCCTAGGAGAAAGCCCACCCTTGGTTTCATCGATCCTGAAAGAAGACAAACCCGAGCACCTGATATACGAGTACCTGTGCGAGTCGGACGCCTCTGCCACGATCGAAGAGCTCCGGGAGAAACTCACAAAGGGCGGCCGGGAGTTTTCGCTCCCCCGGCTCAGGCACGCCCTGATGAGGATGGAGCTCTACGGGCTCGTCCACGTGTATGAGAGAAAGGACAACGAGTTAGTGGTGGTTCTGAAGGCGCGTTCCTGATGGGCGTGGACCTCGACGGCATAGTCTCCGCTAAACCCATCAGGTTCACCGAGCTTCCAAGAGGCGTGGTGGCCGTGGACGCGTACAACGCGCTCTACCAGTTCCTCGCCGTGATACGCCAACCCGACGGCTCCCCCCTCACAAACGCGAAGGGGGAGGTGACAAGCCACCTGCAGGGGCTGTTTTACCGCACAATCAACCTATTCGAGGTCGGGGTGAAACCCGTGTACGTGTTCGACGGCGAAGTTCACGAGCTCAAACGAAAAGAGCTCAGGGCTAGGGATGAGCGCAGGGAGAAGGCGGCGGCGCAGGCCGTCGCCGCCGCATCCGAGGGCAGACTGGAGGAGGCACGCTCCAAGGCCGCCCAAGCCGTCAGGATGAATAAACCCATGGCCGAGCAGGCGAAGGCGCTTCTCGGGTACATGGGTGTGCCATGGGTGCAGGCTCCATTCGAAGGCGAAGCCCAGGCTGCGAAGATAGCGAGAGACGGCGCTGCCTACGCCTGCGGAAGCCAGGACTACGACTCCCTTCTGTTCGGAGCCCCGAAGCTGCTTCGAAACCTAACCATAGCCGGGAAAAGGAAGCTCCCCTACAGGAACCGGTACGTCGACGTCGAACCCGAGCTCGTGGAGCTCGAACTCATACTACGCGAAAACAACCTCACACACGCACAGCTAGTGGATATAGGCCTGCTAGTGGGCACGGACTACAACCCCGATGGATTCCCCGGCATAGGCCCGAAGACCGCGCTCAAACTCATACGTGAACACGGAGACTTGTCTTCGGCGCTCGCCGCCAAGGGTCTGACACCTGGGTTCGACGTCGAGTCTCTGAGAAACGAGTTCCTAAACCCCCGGGTTTCCTCCAACTATTCGTTCAGGTTCGGTGAACCCGACGAAGAGGCTGTGAAGAACTACCTGTGCACGGAGAACAACTTCTCGGAGGAAAGGGTGCTTCAGGGGCTGCAGAGGCTTCGCAAAGCCCTCGGCGAAAAACAGCAGTCACTTGAAAAATGGTTCGGATCGTAGCAAACTTAGTTGGGTGAGAACCCAGGGAAACCTCGTCCAGGCCTCCTTACGGGTACGAACACGCAGTCCACGATCTTCTCTTGGCTCCACGCCCCACCCACCTTCCTCGCCCTAACCAGGTCCTGCACCTCCCCGGGCAACCCGTAGGGGTAAATCATGGTTCCACCCTCCTTTACCTGGTTCATCACCCGAACAGGCTTCTCCTGAAGCGCCGTGGTGAAGTAGGCGGAGTCGAAAGGGGCCTCTGAGGAAAGCCCTTCCACGCCGTCGCCAAGATGGAGGCTCACCTTGTCGAGGTAACCCGCCCTCGCAAGGTTCTGGGATGCACAGGCGTAAAGCATCCTGTCCACCTCAACCGTGTAAACCATCCCTCCCCCCAGAAATCTGAGCGCCGCCGCTGTAACGGCGGCGTGGTAGCCGCACCCCGTGCCAACCTCGAGCACCCTGTCACCACTCTCCAGCCCCAAGTTATCCGTGAAGAGTGCAACCATGTGCGGTGCGGAAACGGTTTGAGCGTTACCGATGGGGAGGGGCTTGTCCAGGTAGGCTTTGGCGAGCGGGGCTTCAACGAACAGTTCCCGCGGAACCTCGAGCAACGCAGCACGAGTATACTCCTTCTCGGCGTAGCCGCGCTCAACCAGGAGGCGCACCATGCGACTCCTTAAATCTGCGGACCTGCCACTGAACAATGAATTGCCCGAGTTCACCGCCTTCCTGAGGGGGTACGGTCACCCAAATATACGCGCTACCCACACCTCAACAGTGGAGTTCACAACCCAGCGCCACCTCACCTCAAAGGGGGACTGCATAGTCGTAGTCGCCGCGGACATCGGGGCAGCGGGGCTGCCACAGCCCCTGAAGAATTCGCTTCGAAACCCGGGTTCAACCGCCGTGTTTGAGCTGACATGTGAAGGCGAGCGGGACACGCTCACCGCCCGCGGACACTCCTTGCTCACACTCGACGACCCAGTGAGCATGGTTGTCAGGAAGAGCAGGTACACCTCCCCCCGCACTGTGGCGGTGGACTCGGATAAAGCAGCCCGCGACCTAAGCCGCACCCTCGTTAGAAAACTCGCATCCGGCGCAGAGGCCACCGTCAGGATAACCGTGAGCACGCCCTGAACCTCCTGTGTACGGGTGCACTGGCCTCCAGGGTAGGTGTCTACAGGTGTACGTCGAATCTGACAACCTCTCTGCGGGGGGCGTACTCAAAAACCGGGCGCCAGGTTATTTTCGAAGGTGGTTCACCACGAAGGTCCTCGCAGATTGCGGTTATCGCAGGCTCAGCCTCGCTTGGTGGCTTCGCCGAGTAAACGTGAATCACTGCGCCGGGGCGTGTGAGTCGAAGCGCCACCCCCAGGTAGTTGAGGGAGCTAAAGGGTAGATTCATAATCACCTGGGAATACAGTCTATCCGAAGAGAACGCCGCGGCGTCGCAGAGGAACGGCGTAACCGCGTGCCCCACGCGGTTACGGTGGATATTCTCAACGAGGTAAGAGTAGGCCACGGGGTTTACGTCCACCGCGTCTACGCGTGCACAGGAAAACTTAGCCACTGTAACCGCGAATGGGCCAACGCCAGTAAACATGTCCAAGACATAGTCGCCAGAGCCAACCTCGCACGCCAGCCTTCGCCTCTCGGTTGCGAGCCGGGGGTTGAAGTAGGTTCGCTCGACATCTAGTTTGAACGAAAGCCCGTTTTCCCGGTGGACCGTCACGGGTTCGCCTCTCCCAGCTACGAGTTTTAGCCGGGGCACACGCTCAACACCCGAGACCGCGCCTACTTTGACGTACACGGTTGAAATATTCTTGTTGACCGCCATGATCTTCGAAGCCTCGGATGCGTAGCGCACCCCCCTGAAACCCTCTTTGATCAAGGCCACGCCGCCCACGACGTCGTAGGGAACCCTCACGGGGAGAGGCTCAGGCCTTTTTGGTAGATGCATACGCCTGACCCCGGATACCAGCGCATCTACCTCTTCGAGGCGGCGCACCACCGGGAAGCCTACTTTCCCATGCTCTTCGTCGTGCACAGGGGCGTACCCCGGCGCTAGCAGGCGGCGGCTTACAAGCCACCTGCGCGCCTCCTCAGCCCTCGGTTTATCCGTGAAAGCTACGTAAACCACTCTGACCCAGGTATCGCGCTGCTAACGCTTAAGAATTAGGCGTATCCGCAATACCTGGTTACACGTGAGAAAGGGAAGCTTCGAAAACGGTTCAACCGCGACGGTCTACGGCCACCTCGAAGAGGTGCGTAACCTAGGAGGCCTTAAGTTCCTAGTGGTCAGAGACATCCACGGCCGAGTTCAGGCCGTGATCAACAGGAAAACCGCGTCCCCTGAACTTGTCTCGATCATAGACTCAACTCCCAGAGAGTCGGTGATCGCGGTAACTGGCACTGTGAAAGCCGACGCAAGAGCTCCAGGGGGCTTCGAGCTTTCACCAACCGGGTTCGAAGAAGTTTACTCAGCG